>CAZRAA010000005.1:34600-60967 GCA_964597975.1 uncultured Thermoleophilaceae bacterium
ACGTCAACTTTCACGACGTGCGTATCAGCCGATTCACCACCGCAATCGGCGTCAGCGCGGGTCACTTCACGCTGACCGACTCGGTGATCGACCTGGGGACGAGTTCTGGAAACACCGGAGTCGGGGCGGACGCGGCCGCCGGAGTGGCGATCGACCTTGACATCGCGCGCGTGACTGTCGTCGGCGACGGTATTAGCCAGTACGGGTTCTACTTCAACGGCTATGGCGACGGGTCGTCGATCGACATCGACCTCTTCGACTTCGTGGCGGTCAGCCAGATCGCGACCTTCTCGACGATCTACTGCACTGGCTACGTTGGACCCACCCAGCCGGTCACGCTGGAGGTGGAGCGATTCGCCGCGGTCGGCGGCACCTGGACGATCGATCCGGGCTGCGGCTGGGACTTCGAGAGCGACAAGTACGTGGAGCTGCTGGACCAGAGTCCCGGCTTCGTCGACAGCGACGCCGGTGACTACCGCCTGCTCCGAACATCTCCGCTCATCGACGCCGGTGGAACGACCGGGTCGATCGCGTCTGGCGCGAAGGATTTCGTCGATGGAAATCGCGTTGTCGACGGCAACGGCGACGGGTCCGGACTCGTCGACATCGGCGCCTTCGAGTACCAGCGCTCTGCGCCGCAGGTCACGCTGACGCAGTCGGCCACCACTGCCTCACCGGGACAACCGGTGACATTTCAGGCCAGCGCCAACGATCCGGAAGGCGAGGCGTTCACCTATGCCTGGACGTTTGAAGACGGCACGACCGCCGGGAACGTCGCGAGCGTCGAGCGGTCGTTCAGCGGCAGCGGAGCGAAGTCCGTGACCGTCACGGCGACCGACGAGGCAGGTGCTGCCGGGTCGGCAACGGCGGTCGTGATGCTCTCTGCTCCGCCGGCCGCGCGCATCGTCGCAAAACCGAAGAAGGCTTTCAAACGCGGCAGGTCCGGCTTCTCGATTGCCAAGAACGGCGCGCCGAGTTTCAGCGTGCGTTTCACTGGTGCGGCAAAGGCCAGGTTCACGCTCCGGTCGATCGGGAAGTCGAAAGATCTGAAGGGCCGGCAGGATCTGATCGTCAAGAAGGACGGCGTGGTCAAAATCGCATTCGGTGGCAAGTGGAACAAGAAGAAGCTCCCCGTCGGGAGGTACCGATTGACGATCACTCCAGTCGCGGCCTCCGGAATTGCCGGCAAGCCGCTCGCTGTCGACTTGAAGCTCAGGTAGACAGCAGAACTCTGGCCGCTTCCCGGGGTTCCTATTGCCCTAGATCGGTGTGGGAATGCCCTGGGGGATCCCAAACCGCGGTCAGAAGACGTTTCCGGGGGGAGTCCTTCTGACCGCGGGAGTGGGACAGTTGGGGGCCTTCGGTCATCTACGCGTGCGCAGGTTCCGGACCGAGCTCTGCGCGAGCAAAGTCCTCGGTCGGGGCAACCTCGCTCGGCTGCGTCACCCGACCGATCGCTAGCGCGCTGACGGCGCTGGCCAGCATCAGCCCGACGATCAGCCACCAAGCGTCGTGAAACGCCGGCATCGGATTTGCAGGGTCCGGAGTGCCGAGCACGGCGATCAAGAGCGCAACTCCGATCACCGCGCCGATCTGGCGCGCGGTCGTCATGACCGCGATCCCGGTGGCAAAGCGCGCCGGCGGCACCGAGGCGGCGACGGTCGCCGCGATCGTGGGGAGCACCATTCCGACGCCGATGCCGCCGACGATCCACGAAGGAAGAAGGACCGTCAGCGGCTGCGCCTCGGTGCCCGCGCGCATGATGAAGGCGATGTTCGCAGCGGCGAAGAGCAGGCTGCCTGCGGCCGCCACGGGTGCCTGACCGATCCGCGCACCGAGCCGCCCTGCCGGGACGCTCGCGATCGCCGCGGCCAGCGGGCCGGGAGCCAGCCACAGACCCGTCGCCAGCACGGACTCGTGCCAGACGCCGGTCTGGTACAAGACCATCACGAGGAGCCCCGCGCAGAATGCCGCGTAGAAGAGCAGCGACGTGAGGTTGGCCATCGAGTAGGAACGCGTGCGGAAGAGATCGAGGTCGATCACCGGCGCTGGGTGGCTGCGCGAGCGCAACACGAACCAGACGGCAGCAACGGCGCCAACAGCGAATGCCGCAAGCGTCTTGCCCCCGGTCCAGCCCCACGTCTCGGTCTTGACCAGACCGAGCGAGAGCGATGACACGCTGACGATCAGGAGCAGCGTGCCGAGCATGTCCGGCAGCAACGTCGCCGATTCGTCGCGTGCCTCGACGAGGGTGCGCACCGCGAACCACAGCGCGATCAATCCGAAGGGGATGTTGACCAGGAAGATCAGTCGCCAGTCGAGCTCGACCAGCAGCCCACCCAGCGGCGGACCCGCCGCGGCTGCGATCCCGCCTGCCGCCGACCAGATCGCGATCGCGACGGGACGCTCGGCGGGGTTGAACTCAGGCAACAACAGTGCGAGGCTGGTCGGCGCCATAGCCGCCACACCTGCTGCCTGCACGACGCGCGCGGCGACCATCAACTCAAGCGTCGGCGCGAGGCCGCAGAGCGCCGAGCCGACGATGAACGTGACCAGCCCGCCGACGAAGAAGCGCTTGCGGCCAAAGCGATCGGCCAGCCGTCCGAGCGGCACGAGCAGCGCGGCGAAGACGATCGCAAACGCATTGAGGATCCACGAGAGCGACGAGAGCGATGCGCCGCCGTAAGCCGCCTGAATGTCGGGGAAGGCGACGTTGACGATGAAGAGGTCGAGGCTGCCCATGAAGATCGCAACCGAGACGATGGTGAGGACTTTCCATTTGTGCTGCATGGGGTTCTCCTGGGGATGAGAAGCAGTTGCATTTTGCAACTAATGCTCGCCACCATACCAGCCTCGGTTGCAAAATGCAACTCAGTCCGGTAGAGTCTTCTCGTGCCCTTTCGCCCCTTCGAGAATCAGAACTGTTCGATCGCCCGCGCGGCGGAGATCTTCACCGAGCGTTGGACGATGCTGATCCTGCGCGAAGTCTTCCTGGGGCGTCAGCGCTTCTCCGAGATCAAACGCAATACCGGCGTTGCCTCGAACATCCTCAGCGACCGGCTGCAGGTGCTTGTCGAACAGGGGATCGTCGTGCGCGTCGACGAGGACGAAGACGGTCAGCGGGTCGAGCGCTACGTGCCGACGCAAAAAGGCATCGACGCCCAGCCGATCCTGTTGGCGATGCTTGCCTGGGGCGACAAGTACGCGGCTCCCGACGGCGCGCCGCGCGAACTCTTTCACGAGACCTGCGGCCACGCGGTGCACGCGAAGATGGTCTGCGATCACTGCGGCGGGGACCTCAAGGCTTCCAACACCAAGCTCCGCGCGGGCCCTGGTGCCAACGACCGGCAGCGACGCGCTGGCGAGATCGCGCCGTTCCCGCGCGACGACGTCGCCTGAATTCTCGCCGCCGGGCAAGTGAGACATTTCGGCGCCCGCGGTGTTGTAATCACCCGATGACCAAGAAGCACGACACCGACACGCTGACGCCCACGCGCTTTGACGCCGCTCCCGACGCGCCGACGATCCGGCAGGATTTTGCGGGCAGCGAAGCACAGACCCATCAGCTGGACCCGCGCGCCTACGCGCCGCTGCGCGTCTGCCCGGAGTGCTCGCTCGCGTGGGAAATCACCGGCGAGTGGTGCCCATCGTGCGGCACTGCGTTTGAGAAGGCGCGCCGCGAATCCAGCACGCCGACGCGCGTGATGTCACAAACCCAGATCGCCCGCCGCCAGCGAGCAACTGAGCCGCCGCTGACCCGCTCGGCGCGGCGTGCGCAATCGGCCCCGCCGAATCGCCGTACGCCAGCCAACCAGGCCGCGACGGCATCCTCGGGAAGCTCGTTCTTCAAGGTCCTCTTCACAGTGCTAGCGATCGCCGGCGCGATGGCCGTTGCGTTCCTCGCCGGTCAGGCCAGCCGCCCATCGAGCTCCCAAGTCGACCAGCGCATCAGCGAAGCCGTCCAGACCGCCAAGCAGAGCGCGGCAAACAGCTATGAGCGCGCGTTCGATCAGATGCAGGCGAAGGCAGCGGCGGCGATTGAGGCCGCTCGCGAGAAGGGCCTCGCAGAGGGCCGGGCCAACGCGCAGCAACAGATCGAAGCGCAGCAACAGGACAGTCGCAGCATCTTTGACAGCGTCACCGCCTGCGTGCTCAAGGGCGAGTGCTGAAAAGCTCCCATTCGGCGGCCACGAACGGCGCCGCATGCTCGGCCAGCCGCGGCTGCGCGGTCTCAACCGCCCACGCGTAATTGCTGAAGACCCGGTGGACGAGGCCACGTCCGTCGGCGTGCACGTCGATCACGAGTTCTGCTGCGCGATCGAGCAGGGCGGCCTGGCTCGCCTGTGAGGCCTGCGCGACACCGTCGGGCGCGAAGACGCCCCAGCGGGAGACGTAGGCGAAGATCGATTCCGGCGGCGCCACATCGAGGTCGGGCAAGAACGCCGCGCCGTCGATGCGTGCGAGCACGTAGTTGAACTCGGTGCGCGTGAGCACCTCGAACTGTTCGGCCGTGACCATCAGCAGTCCCGCCCGCGTCTCGCCCTGCTCGTCGCGAACAATCGTTGCTGGCAACGCACCGTAGATCGCAAGGTGCGCCGAAGGCGCCACCTTGAACCCACGCAGCGTCCCGGCAAGTGCCAGCACGTCGCGCTCATCCTCGGGCAGTACCGCGAGCTTCTCGGCGAGCACGCCCGGCGCGCCGTTTGATCCGAAAGTGATCAGCGGGTATCGCTGCTCACGCCCGGCATGCGGTCGGGTGCCCCAGTCCAGCAGTTCGACCGATCCGTCCTCCATCCAGAACGAATGCTCCGGGCGCTCCCAGGGGTAAGCGCAGGCGCGCTCGTAATCGGAGTCGGAGAACTCGCGTGCCTCGATCCGGCGAGCGAGCTTTCGTGACAGCGCGGTGAACTCCGCCTCGTCCATCGACAGCCGGGAGGCGAGGCGCTCATCTTGGATCGGCGGCCAATCCATCAGCTACCCCTCGATCGTCAGCGAACCGGCCCGCCGCAACCCGGCCACCAGGTCGATCGTCTCGTCGAAGAAGCCCATCGCATCGCCACGTTCGAGACCGCTGGGCGCGAACACGAGCGTGGCGTGTCCGCCGCCGCCGACCGCCCGCCCGACCGCAAGCTGCATCGCCGAATGCCACTCGCCAGGCGCGCTGTCCCTTCCGGCGACGGTGTCGCCCGCGGGCGGATCGCCACGCTCCACCAGCTGCCCGCCGTTCTCAATCATCGTCAGCGCGAACGGTTCGGCTTCACCGAGTGCGGACGGCACGTAGAACGTCGCGCGCACGCCTCGGCGCGCGAGCACCTGCAGCACACGCGGCAGCGCCGGCGAGACGGGCTCCTCGCTCCCGGCCAGACCGTCAAACACGATGTCGACCGATCCCGCCACGAGCCCGGCCCTCTAGGCCAACGCGCCCACGCTGTCGAGCCACGCCGAGAAGCTCTCGCCGGTCAGCCGCTCATATGCCTCGATGTAGCGCTGCTGCGTCTGCTCGACGATGTGCGGCGGTATCTCCGGCGCGGGAGGGGTCTTGTCCCAACCGGTCGATCGCGCCCAGTCGCGCACAAACTGTTTGTCAAAGGATGCCTGCACGCGCCCCGGCTCGTAGACGTCCGCCGGCCAGTAGCGCGAGGAGTCGGGGGTGAGCACCTCGTCGCCGAGCACGATCACTCCGCTTTCCTGGTCGCGGCCGAACTCGAACTTCGTGTCGGCCAGGATGATCCCGCGCTCGGCTGCGTGGCGGCGGGCGTGTTCATAGATTGCGAGCGAGAGGCGTTTGACTTCGGCGTAGGTGTCCTCGTCGCCGCCAAGTGCCGCGATCGCGCCGGCGTCATCAATGTTCTCGTCGTGGTCGCCGATCTGAGCTTTGGTCGCAGGTGTGAAGATCGGCGCCAGCAGTTCGGAGGACTCGAGCAGGCCGTCCGGGAGCTCCACGCCGCAGACGGCTCCGGACGTCCGGTAGTCGCTCCAGCCCGAGCCGGCGAGATACCCGCGCACCACGCATTCGATCGGCAACATCTCGAGCCGGCGCACCTTGAGCGCCCGTCCGCGCAGTACCGGCGGCACGTCCTCGATGGCGCTGATCATGTGGTTTTCGACAATCCCATTGAGCTGGCCGAACCAGAAGACGCTGGTGCCGGTCAGCACCTTGCCCTTCCCGGGAATCGGATTCGGGTGGATCGCGTCGTAGGTGCTGATTCGGTCGCTTGCGACCATCAGCAGGTCGCCGCCGGGCAACTCGTATGTGTCGCGGACCTTCCCCTTGGAGAGAAGCGGGAGGTCGAGCGCGGGGAGATTCTCGAAGTCGGGCATCGCCCGATGCTAATTGCCGCGAGCGCGACAGGGGACGCAGCTCAGTAAGACTTCAGGTAGTGGACGCTAAGCGCATCGACCGGCGCGGGGCTCGGGCGTTCCCATTCGTGGTCCGCTTCTTCGACGATCACGACGTAGCCGCGGCGCGTCCAAAGGTCGTCGAGGTAGCGCCGGACTCGTGAGGTGTCCTTGTCGATCGAGTGCCGGATCGCGCGTGAGCGGTGCTTGCCGGCGAGAGTGAACTCGAAGATCGCGTCAAACAGGAAATCGTCCTGCTTGCTGCGGCGCAGAGGCGCGGCGCGCTTGGCCAGCCGGTCACGGTCGACGATCGCGAGGTCAATCCGCGCCGGCCGCGATCCCGCGACCGACTTTTCGACCAGCCACTGCCCGGGCGCGACCGAAATGTGGATGTCCTTCCACGGGACGCCCTGCTTGTTCAGGAAGCGGGCGAACTGCAGGACGCAGTCACTCTCGCTGAGGATCGCCGGGCCACGGTTGCTCACCGCCCGGCCGCGGCCGCCTGTGAGCTCGCCTGCCTTCCATCCAGGCTGGCGCGCGAGCCACCGCTCAAAGTCGAGGAGGGCCTTGGCGGTCTGCTTTTCGAGTTGCCTGCCGGCCATTGCGCGATCGTAGAGACTCGGCGGCCACGAGGTGGTTACAAAGTCAGCCGAGGTTCACGACTTTGAACTCGCGCTGCTTGCCGTTGGGCAGCGAGACGTTGACGACGTCGCCGGGCGCCTTGCCGATCACGGCCGCAGCGACCGGCGAGGAATTTGAGAGTTTGCCTGCCGACGCGTCCTGCTCGAACGAAGAGACGATCGTGTAGGTCATCTCTTTCCCGCTGGCGACGTCGAGCAGCGTGAACGTCGAGCCGAAGCCGATCTCCGAATCGTTGCCGGCGTTCTCGACGATCTGAGCGTTCTGCCGTTGGTCGCGCAGCTGGAGGATTCGCGTCTCGAGAAAACTCTGGTCGTTCTTCGCCGCGTGGTACTCGGCATTCTCCTTGAGGTCGCCTTCTTCTCGCGCGACGGCGATCTTCTCCGCGATCGCCGGGCGGTCGACGGTCTCAAGCTTTTCGATCTCGGCTTCGAGCTTGGCGTATGCCTCTGCCGACATCTGGTGTACATCGTTCATGAGGTTTCTAGTCCTCTTCTTTGTCCAATGGCCCCGCCTGCGGCTTCCACAGCTGCGCGGCGGGGAAGAGCCTTACACCTTTGAAGGTACCGGGATTCGCGCGGCGGTGGGCCGACGATTGTCGAAACGCACGCCGCGCTCCTAAATTCTCTGCACATGGAAAAGCTCACTAAGCGATTTGATCACGCCGTCCGCTACGCGCGGCGCGTCCACAAGAAGCAGGCGCGCAAAGGGACTGAGATTCCCTACATATCGCACCTGCTGGGCGTGACTTCGCTGGTGCTCGAGATGGGCGGCAACGAGGACTTGGCGATTGCGGCGTTGCTCCATGACGCGATTGAAGACGGCGGCCCCGAGCACACTGAGGCGATCCGCGACCAATTCGGGGACGACGTTCTGCGAATAGTGCTCGCAAACACCGACACCGATGAGAAGCCAAAACCACCTTGGCGTGGCCGCAAACAGGCCTACCTGGACTCACTCCCGGGCAAGCAGCGCGATGAACTGATGGTCTCGCTGGCCGACAAACTGCACAACGCCCGCGCCGTGCTGCTCGACTACCGCCAGATCGGCGATGCGATCTGGGCGCGCTTCAAGGAGGGGCGCGAGGGTCAGCTCTGGTACTACGGCGAGCTGGTCAAACATTTTGACGCGAGGGCGAGTGACCTCGGGCCGCAGTGCGCCGCCAAGCTGGATGACTTCAAGCGCACGATTGCCGAACTGAGCGCAGGTTGATGGGCCGGATCCTCCCGACAACCCACTTGCGCCGCGCCGACCCCGTGATGGCCGCGCTGATCGACCGCGTCCCGGCGGACAGGCTGGACCCGGTTGAGGCCGAGCGTCCCGACGATCACTACGGCGCGCTGCTGCGAGCGATCACCGGCCAGCAGCTCTCGGTCAAGGCGGCGGCCGCGATCTATCGGCGCGTGATCGACTTCTTCGGCGGCGAGATTCCCACCCCGGAGCAGATCCTCGCGGCCGATCCCGAAGCGTTGAAGGCGGCCGGAGGCCTCTCCCGTGCCAAGACGCAGTACCTGCGCTCGCTGGCCGAACACGTCGTCAGCGGCGAACTCGAACTCACCCGGCTCGATGACCTGCCCGACGACGAAGTGATCGCCGAGCTCGTTGCGGTCAAGGGTCTCGGGATGTGGACGGCGCAGATGTTCCTGATGTTTCACCTCTCGCGCGAGGACGTGATGCCGACGGGCGATCTGGGTATCCGTCGGGCGGTGATGATCGAGTACGCGATGGAGGAGCTTCCGGGACACGACCTCTTGATTGAGGTTTCCGAATGCTGGCGACCGCACCGCACGCTCGCCTGCCGCTATCTGTGGGCATCGGTTGACGCCTCCCCTGAGTGATGAGTCCAGAACAGATGACAGCGCGCGAGCGCAAGCTCGAGCGCCGCGAGGTGATCACCGGAACGATCGGACCGGTGGTCGCGATCGCGGTGCTGGTGATTGCACTTTGGTCGCACTTCGGCGAGATCGCCGACGCCTGGAAACTGATTTCCACCAGGGCGCTGGTCGCGCTTGTGCTTCTGCATCTGATCGCGCTGCTGTTTCGCGCCGAAGCCTGGGGTCGCTGCGTCGGCGCGGCGGGAGCACCGATCGAGCCGCGCCTTCTGCACAGCTCGAGCGCGCTGCGGTTCCTGGCCGACACGATCGTGCCGACCTACATCGGCGCCTGGGTACGGATCGGGCTGGTGCGCAAGTACGACGCGCCGAGGGCTGCACAGCCGGGCGCGACGCCGACACCGACGATCGGGCAGATGTTCACAGCCGACGGTTTGATGTTGTTGGTTGAAGCGGTGCTGACCGTTGGACTGGTGATCCTCGCGGTCATCACCTCATCGCTTGAGTGGTGGTGGGTCGGCGTCTTCGGGCTCGCCGTCGTGTTGCTTCTGCTGCTCGTGCGCTGGATCTTTCGCCGCTACGAAGATCGTGAGTTCGCCAAGACCGCGCGGGTGCTCGAAGACTCCGGCGAGCGCTACAGGCTCGCCGCGCTGCTCGCCGTCGTGCTCACGCTGCAGCCGATCCGTTTCTACATCACCTTCAAGGCGCTGGGACTTGATCCCACGATGTCCGACGCGCTGCTTGCGTTCCTGCTGACGACGGTCTTCAACGCACTGCCGATCGGGCCAGGGCCATCCTCGATCGCCGCGTCGGCTGCGCTCTTCGCCGGCCAGGGGGTCGATCGCGCGGCGCTCGCGGGCATCGTGCTGCTTGGCACCGCGATCGTCGCGGCGATGATTTACTCGGTCTACGGGGCGGCCGACCTGCTGGCGCGCACGCGTCGAGCCGGCAGCGCCAACGCTGGTCAGGCCGAGGGCGCGAGCGCCGGACCTGCGATCGACTGATCGGCGCGCCGCCTGCGCGAGCGGCCGTCAAGGCCGGCCGGCTCGGGAATCCCGAGGTGCTCGAGGACGATGCAGAAGACGTCCGCCGTGCGCATCGGTCCTTCATCGAGTGGCTGGCTGATCGCCACCGGAACGTTCATGTGCGCAGCGTGGAGCGCCCCGTGGGAAGAGCGGTGCTCGGGTCGCTCGAAACGCTCGCGCAGATCGAATGTCGGCGCCGCGCTCACAACGATGTCGCCGGTGCGCCGCGAGCGAAAGATCTGGGCCAGCTGGAGCAGGCCGTCGGGATGCTCACTGCCGGCTGTCAGTCGCAATGCACTCTCTGTGTCGATGATCGCCGGGAGCTCCGGGTATCCGAACGGGTCGCTGTCGCGGGGCTCATAGGTGAGTCCCTCGGGAACCTCCCGCAAGGTCGCGGCTCCGCGTTTGCTGCTCACTTCGATCGCGCCGCCGCTTCCGCGCTCGGCGACGATGTCGATCGCGGGCGTATCGATCAGCCACTGGACGATCCCCTCGGGGCGGCGGTTGAAGTAGAGATGAGCCATCGCGTTGCCGCTGACCGCGGAGATCACAGCGGGATTTCGCGCGAAGCCCTTGAGCGAGTGGTAGGCGGTCTTCACCTTGAAATGCCGCTCAATCTCCGGACCGATATCGAAGTGTTCGGCGACCGGCTCGTGGCCGTGGTCACTCACCACTGCGAGTAGCGTCGACTCGTAGCGGCCGTTGCGCTCGAGGACGCGTGCGACTTCGCCGACGGTGCGGTCAACGCGGCGGTACGCCGCGTGCGCACCCTCGCCGAATGGATCGTCGTAGTGGCTGTTCCAGTCGATTCCTGGCATCACCACGAAGCGAAAAGGCGCGTGATCCTTCAATGAATCGCACAGCAGGCGCCGCGCCGACTCGTCGGCCACCACGTAGTCGTGCATGAAGTGCGCGCGAAACCAATCGAGGTTCTTGCGTTTAGTGCCGATCAGCCCTTGGCGATCGAGCCCGCGGGTGATTGTCCCGAATACGGTCTGTGATCCCGGTGCGAGTTCGAAGACTGTCGGCGCTTCGGGCAGTACGTCGTCGTTGACCCAACGCGCTTCCAGGCCGTTGTAATTGCGAAAGCTCCAGGGGCCCAGTGGCAGTCGGGGCCGCTGCCTGCTGCTGTCGTACCAGCGGTAGCCCGGGATATCTGCGCTCCCGGCGAATCGTCCCGTGATGAAGGGCAGGTGGGCGGGAATCGTCGTGCTCGTGAAGGTGCTCGTAGCGGTGCGGTGGCTGCCGCGATCGACGATGTGGCGCTGGATCTCTGGTAGCTCGCCGGCCGCAAGCATCCGCGCAAAGACGTCGGCGCGAGCGCCGTCGGCGAGGATGACGATTGCCTGGGCGCCCGCAGCTGGCATCGTCCGATCCTAATGGCGCGCGCGAATTCCGCGAATCAAACGACCGAGTAGGTCAGGTGGGCGAACTGCCCGAAGTGCTCGACACGCTCGAGGCGCAGGCGATCGGATTCGATCCGCTTGGTGAACAGCGGCGCGCCTGCACCGAGCACGACCGGCGTCACCGACACCTGCACTTCGGCGAGCAATCCAGCGTCAAAGAACTGACCGACAAGATCGCCGCCGCCGAAGATCCAGATCTGTTTCTCGCCCGCGGCTTGCTCGATCGAGTCGATCAGCTCTGCCGGCGTGCCGTTGACGAAGCGCACGTCTGCGCCCGCGGGCACCGGTAGTTCACGGGAGGTGAAGACGAACCACGGGCGCCCGCCGTAGTAACCCGACCATTTTTCTGGGTGAGCGATCAGGTCCTCGTGCTCTAACACCCACTCGTAGGTGGTGGAACCGGAAACGAGCGCGCCGGTTGCGTCCATGAAGGTTTCGATATCCGGCTGGATGTCATTGTCGACCGCGAAGAGCCAGTCGAGCGAGCCGGCCGGGTCGGCGATGAATCCGTCGAGTGTCGCCGCTGTGTTGTAGACCACGCGGCGGGACATCTACTTGTCGAGCCTGCCGACGATCGCGCGGGCGTGTTTGGTGTAGGCGGAAGGATCGAAGATCGCGTCGATGTCGACGTCGATCGATTGGCGCGACAGTTCCGCAGCCAGCAGGTCGCGGAACTCGGTGCCGGTGTCCCAGGCTTCCTGCGCGCCCTCCTGCACGATGCGGTAGGCGTCGTCGCGAGTCAGGCCGGCCGCCACTAGAGCCAGGAGCGCGCGCTGCGAGTAGAGCGCGCCGTGGGTCACGTTGAGGTTGCTGAGCATGCGATCGGTGTGGACCGTCATGCCTTCGACCACGCGAATCGCCAGCGAGTACATGTAGTCGAGCAGGATCGTCGAGTCCGGCAGGATGATCCGCTCGACCGAAGAGTGGGTGATGTCGCGCTCGTGCCAGAGCGCGACGTTCTCAACCGCGGCGTTGGCGTTGCCGCGCAGTACCCGGGCAAGGCCCGTGATGCGCTCGTTGGTGATCGGATTGCGCTTGTGCGGCATCGCGCTGCTGCCTTTTTGCTTGCCCGATGCGAAGGGCTCTTCGACCTCGCGCACCTCGGTCTTCTGCAGTGCGCGGATCTCGGTCGAGAAGCGTTCAAGGCCGGCGCCGGCGATCGCGATCGCAGTCAGTAGCTCAGCGTGGCGGTCGCGCGCGACGACCTGGGTCGAGACCGGCTCGCGCTCAAGGCCAAGCTTCTCGAGCACTGAGCCCTCGATGTCGGGGCCGTTGGCCGAATAGGTTCCGACTGCGCCCGAAAGCGCCCCGACGCGGCACTGCTCGAAGGCCCGCTCCAGCCGTTCGACGTTGCGGCGCGCCTCAAAGGCGAAGCCTGCGAGCTTGACTCCGAAGGTGGTGGGTTCCGCGTGCACGCCGTGCGTGCGGCCGACGGTGGTCGCGTCTTCGAATTCGTGAGCGCGGCGGGCGAGCGCATCGGCATACTCGCGCGCGCCGGCAAGCACGATCTCGCCGGCCTTGGCGATCTGGATGCCGAGCGCCGTGTCGAGCACGTCGCTGCTCGTCAATCCGTAATGGATCCAGCGACCGGCCTCGCCGAGATCTGCACTAATCACGTCGACGAATGCGGCGACGTCGTGGTTTGTGATCTTCTCGCGCTCATTGACGGCCTCGACCGTGAAGCTCGCGCGGTCCTTGATTGCGACCAGGTCGGCCGCGGGAATCAGGTCCGCTTCGAAGAGTGCGTCGCAGACCGCAAGCTCCACCTGTAGCCAACTGTCGAACTTCGCCTGCTGGCTCCAGACGGCACCGATCTCGTCTCTGGTGTAGCGGTCGATCACGAGCGAGATCCTATGCGAGCGGTAGGTTGCCTGGCATGTCGCGTGCGCAACGTGTTCATCTGGCCGTCGCTGTGTTCATCGCCACTGCGCTCGTACTGCGCCTGCTGCTGACGATCTTCTGGCCTTCGGCCGATCTCGATCCGCATCTGCTCGTGCGACTCGAACGCTTCGTCAGTTACTTCACGATCCAGAGCAACTTCGTAGCGCTGCTGGCCTCGGTGGCCGTCGTGCGCGGTCGACCGCTGGATTCGACCTGGGGACGCGCGCTGCGCCTGGCGGCGTTGGTCGGGATGACGGTGACCTGCATCGTCTACATCGTCGTGCTCTCGGGCGATTCGACGAACACCGGGATGGCGCAGCTGACGAACCTGATGCTCCACTACATCGGCCCACCGCTTTTCATCCTGGCCTGGATCTGGCTCGGACCCTGGCTCTCGTTGAATCTCGCCGACATCCCTCGCGCGCTGATTTGGCCGGCCGCCTGGATCGCCTTCACGCTGGTCCACGGCGCGATCACGGACTGGTACCCCTATCCATTTATCGACGTGGCGGTCAAGGGCTACGTCGATGTGTTTGTCAGCATCGGCTTCATCACGCTCTTCGCGCTCGCGCTTGCCGCTGCGTACGTCGGGATCTCACGCCTACGTCGCGGCGTCAGTCCTCGCTGAGCACGATTACGGTGTCGCCCGCTTGGGGCGAGAAGATCTCGCTCTTGGGCGGGCTCAGCCTGATCCCGTAGTGCGCCTCGGGGTCGCGGGCGGTCGCTGCGTGCCGGTATCCGATCACGCTCTCTGCCCGGTCGCGGCCAGCGACGACGATTGTCGCGAAGTTCGCAGTCGCGCCCTCGCGCAAGTAGTCGCTCGCGGGGCGTAGGTAGACCTCAGAGCCGTCAGCATCGAGCAGTTCGTCGAAGATCTCCGCCAGGCTGCGGTTCTCCGAGATCTGAGCAAGCAGCGAGGAGATCACCTGCTCGGAAATCACTACATCATCCACGCGCGCCACTTCGGCGAGGTCGCGGTCGGCTTCGTCCATCAGCTCGGAGACGATCTTGAACTTCGCTCCGGTCCGTTTGGCGATTTCGCGTAGGTGGATCAGCGCGAGCAACACGCGGCCATCGGCGCGGTCCCAGTCTTCGTCCCCTTCGCACATCACGATCACCCGGTCAAAGCGCGCCGGATCGAGCGCCTCGAGTGCCTCAGCGTCGGTGCAGTCGCCGCGGCCAGCGCTGACCGTGAGGTGCTCGAAGCCAGACGTGATGCGTTCAAGCTCGGCCTGCTCGGGCGGCATCAGCGCGACGATCTCCGCGCTCGAGCCGGCCGGGGCAAAATCCTCGAGCGATCTGAGCACCTCTGCCGTCTGGCGGCTCCAGCCGATCACCAAGGTCGATTCCGCCGGCGCAACAGTTGGCACATGCTGCGCGATCGCCGCGGTTTCGATCTCGCCGGCGAAGGGCGCTGCTGCGTCGAGCACGGAATCGTCTTCGGCGATCGCGACGATCTCCGCGCCGTCGGAAATCATCGTCTCTGGCGGCGGATTGAGCTGTACGTCGCCCTCGGTGCGAATGCCGATGATCGCGCAGTTCTCATACGCGAGCAAAGCATCGCCGTAGGTCAAGCCGGTGAGCGCTTCATCGCGGCGAACGTAGATCTCGTGGCCGTCAAAGTCGAAGAGGTCTTCGTAGATCCGCGCGGCGCCGCTCTGGCGGGACGATTGCACGAGCAGTCGGCTGGCAATCGACCCGCGATCGATGATTTCGGCTTCGCCTTTGCCCGCTGCGCGCGCGGCGTCGAGATTGCGCGGGTTGGCGATCTCGGCGACGATGTGGCGCTCCGGGGCGTGATCGCGGGTGAGCGCCAGCAGCGACTTGATCACGCGGACATCCGGGTCGGCGCCTTCCGGCCTGAGCACGATCACTGAGCGCGCGTCGGCGTGGCCGACCAGTTCGAGATCGGCGATCGAGGTTGGCGAACCGGTGCGGCAGACCACCCGCGTGCCGCGCAGGTCATCAAGCCGCTCGCGGATCGCGTCGTCCATATGCGCTTTGTCTTCCTCGGAGAGGACCACGACGCACGCGCCGCTCTGGCGGCTTTCATTTGCGATCGCGAGCTCTGAGATCACCGTGAAGACGCTCTCGCCCCAACCGAGGATCAGCGAGTGATCGGTCTCAAGAACCAGCGAGCGACCCTTGCGTAGCTCGTTCAGACGCGCGTCGATCGCGTTGGCGATTACACCGATGAAGGCGCTGAAGATGAAGATCCCGAGCAGCGTGACCAGCAGCTGCAACAGGATGTAGCCGGTGCCTGCGTCGCCGGCGATCGTGCCGGTGTCGAGAGTGTGCAGGAGCACTTGGTAGCCGGCCGTGACCGGGTTGTCGGTCGGACCGGTTCCGAAGATCAGGATCAGCACCGTGAAGACGGCGACGATCACGCCGACGGCCGCTCCCAGGTACCAGACAAGGGCGCTCGGGCCGCGCGACATCGAGTTGTCGAAGGCGTAGCGAGTGCGGTCCCAGAGGGTGATCCGCTCGCGCGACTGCTCCTTCAGCGAACCGGAAGAAGTGCCTGCCGCCTTTGCGCGCTGGGCCGCGCGTTCACGTCGAAGTCGGCTGGAGCTGCCCATATTCGTTTCCTCTGCGTTGGATTAGGCAAACAGAATTCGGGCCGCGAGGATCGCCGCGTTCTGCGCGCCGTTTACAGCCACGCAGGCGACCGGGACGCCAGTCGGGGCCTGGGCGATAGAGAGCAATGCGTCAAGGCCGCCGGAGACGGCGTTCTCGCTGCGGATCGGCACGCCGATCACCGGAAGGTCCGTCTGTGCTGCGATTGAGCCCGGCAGGGCGGCGGCCATCCCGGCGCCGGCGATGATCACCTTGATCCCGCGTTGCCTTGCGCCGCGCGCGTAGTCGCGTACCTGCTCGGGGTCGCGATGGGCGGAGACCACGGTCTCCTCGAAGCTGATGTTGCGGGATCGCAGCTCCTCTGCGGCAGCGCTCATCACCGCGCGGTCGCTCTCGGCACCCATCACAATCCCGACGAGCGGTCCGTCGAAGACCGGGATTTCCTCGAGCTGGGTTTCGGCCTCTGGAATCAGGACCCCGGAACCGGCCTCGGCGCCGCCGCCGTCTTCGACGTCGATCGGCGCACGGCCGACGGAGGGCCGGGGACGTAGCGGCGGATTGCTGCGCTGAGGCCTGAACCTTCGGCGCGCCATTGCCTAGAGCTCGATCCCCGCGGCGATATCGCTGCGCTGTTGCTTGCCGTCGAACTCGATGATGTTTGCCGCGTCGTATGCCGCGGTGCGGGCGTGGGGCAAGGAGTCGGAAAGTGCAGTGATGTTGAGCACGCGGCCACCGGCTGTGACGATCCGGCCGTCCTCGTCGCGAGCCGTTCCGGCGTGGGTCACTTCGATTCCCGGGTCGACGTCATCGAGTCCGTGGATCACGTCGCCTTTGCTCGAACTCTCCGGGTAACCGGCCGAAGCAAGCGTGATCGTCACCGATCGTTGCTCGCTGAACTCGATCGCGTCGTTCTCGATACCGCCGCTCTCGACGGACGCGAGCATCAGTTGCGCGAGGTCGCTGGTCAGACGCGGCAGCAGAGCCTGAGTCTCGGGGTCGCCGAAGCGGACGTTGTACTCGAGCACCTTCACGCCGTCAGAGGTCAGCATCAGTCCCGCGTAGAGAATCCCATGAAATGGGGCACCGCGCCGTTTCATCTCGTCGACGATCGGCTGGTGGACCTGGGCGGAGATCTCCGCGATCTGAGCGTGGGCTACTTCCGGCACCGGACTGAAGGCGCCCATGCCGCCGGTGTTTGGCCCCTCGTCGTTGTCGAAGATGCGCTTGTAGTCGCGCGCTGGCACCAGCGAATGCGCGCGCTCTCCGTCACAGACGGCGAGCAATGAGACCTCGACACCGTCGAGGTACTCCTCGATGATCACGTCGGTTTCGCCGAAGCGC
This sequence comes from uncultured Thermoleophilaceae bacterium, assembly GCA_964597975.1. Classification (GTDB taxonomy): domain Bacteria; phylum Actinomycetota; class Thermoleophilia; order Solirubrobacterales; family JACPNS01; genus JACPNS01. Next base: position 51,641 of record CAZRAA010000005.1, read on the forward strand.
TGCTCGGTGAAGTACTCGTCGATCGCGGCATCGGCCTCGGCGCGATTGGCGCAGATGATCACGCCCTTGCCGGCTGCGAGGCCGTCGCTCTTGAACACCACCGGGTATGCGGCGCGGTCGGCCGCCGCTGCGGCTTCTTCGCGCGTACGCAGCACCGCGTAGCCGGCCGTCGGGACACCGGAGGCGACGAGCACCTCCTTGCAGAAGATCTTCGATCCCTCGAGCTGCGCGGCGTTTTTTGACGGCCCGAATGCCCTGATTCCTCGGGCCGCCAGTTCGTCGACCAATCCGTCAACTAGCGGCACCTCGGGTCCGACGGCCACCAGATCGACGGCTTCGCGCTCGGCGAGGTCGGCGAGCGCTGGGACGTCCTCGCCACCGACCTCGGGGACGCAGCGGGCGTCGCGCTCGATCCCGGGATTGCCCGGCGCGCAGATCAGCTCGAGCGGATCAGCGGCACTCCAGGTGCGCGCCAGCGCACGAACGATCGCGTGCTCGCGGCCGCCCGAACCGACGACGAGGATCTTCACGTGAGCCGCCTTGGTCCCGTGCTTAGAAGGTGTCGATCAGCTTCTCGACGGAGATCGCCGGGACGATCTCGTACTGCGCGGTGCCACGCGATCCGAGCTCGATCGCCGCGCGCGCGATCGCCTGCTCGTTGGGCGCGTTGACAATGCTGATGAAGTGGTGGGGGCCGAGCGAGGCGTACTGCGCGACGACCTCGATACCCAGCGCCTTGACCTCATCGTTGACCTCGGTTATGCGCCGCGGATTCTCTTTGATCGTCCGCACACCTTCGGTGGTCAGCTTGCTGTACATGATGTAGGTCGGCATCGCGTCTCCCGCTTGTCGAAGTTGGTCCCGAAAATCTATCGCGCCCCCGAAAGGAAGTACGACAAAGATGCACCTTTGACGTACGACAGAGATGCATCTTTGACGTATGGCGCAACTCGTGGGTTGGGGGTGGTGTTACGGGATGAGACGCAGTTTCACGTATTGAGATCTGGAAGATCCAGAGGGGGTATCCATCCAGATGCAGCTCACACGCTTCTTCACGCGCTCGCGAACGCTCGGCACGTTTGCGATTTGCGCCGCGCTGGCCGCGACGCTCACGGCCGGGACCGGCAGCGCCAAGGCCGACATCGCCAACCCGCAGCTCTCCGGCGGTATTTACAGCACCTGCGCGATCTACCCGTCCAAGCGGCTTTACTGCTGGGGCTCCAACAGCTCGCAGCAGGGCGGCATGGGTGGCGGCAACCGGGTGTCGTTTGCGACTCGTCCGTATCCAGTCAAGGCGGTCACGGGTCAGCCGGCCGGAGTCTCGAGCGGCTACAGCTCGGCCTGCGCGATGCTGGTGACCGGCGGGATCGGTTGTTGGGGCAAGAACTCCTCGGGCGCGCTGGGAGCAAAAAGCCTCGGCTCCTATGCGCGGAGCTTCCAGAGCACGGCGGGGCTGATCAGCCCGTGGGTCAGTCCTTCGAACGTCGCCACCGGAGGCCAGCACGTCTGCTTTCGCGACAACAACAAGACCGTCAAGTGCCTGGGCAACAACAACTACGGGCAACTCGGCAACGCGAGCAACAACGCCTCCAGCACGCCGGTGCAGGTGGCTGTGATAACTGGTGCGGGAGGCGGGACCCAGGCCGATCAGGTTGTTTCCGGGAGCGGGCACAGCTGTGCGCTGCTGGTCAACAACAACGTCAAGTGCTGGGGATTGAACAACTTCCGACAGCTGGGATCTCCGACCAACACGGTGGCGTCGTCGAACACGCCGGTCGACGTCCCGAGCCTCGCCAACAACATCACTGAGCTTGCGTCCCTTGGCGATCACACCTGCGCCGAGCACTCCGATGACACGATCTCGTGTTGGGGCGCTAATCCTTATGGACAGCTTGGCGACGGAACGGTTGCGCCGTTCAAGGGTGCCGTGAAGGTCGACGGGATCAGCAACTCGCGCCAGGTCTCGACGGGCATCAGCCACACCTGCGCGCTGGTTGCCGGTGGTGCGGTCAAGTGTTGGGGGTCCAACGAGTTCGGCCAGCTCGGCAATGGCACCACCACGACTTCATCAAAGCCGGTGAGCGTGATCGGGCTGAACAGACCGGCCAGCGAGGTCACGGTCGGTGGCTATCACTCCTGCGCGCGGCTCGACACGGGCAGCATCTACTGCTGGGGTCGCGGCAGCAAGGGGCAGCTCGGCGACGGCTCCACTTCCAGCAGCAGCGTGCCGCGTCGGGTGGTGGACTTTGGTGGCGTGCACTTCGCGTCGGTGTCAATGCCGCACGCCGCCTCCAGCGGCGGGGTCCAGTCCTCCGATTTGCGCGCAACAGTGGTCGCCCTGCCGCCGAGGGCCGGCAAGCTCTCGCAGCAATGTCGCACGAACGCTCATCTCACCGCGACGGTCGTGCAGGCAGGGGTCACGACGACCAAGAAGCTCGTCAAGCGCTTCTCGCGTAGTGGCCAGACGAAGTGCACGGCGCGCTTCTCGGTGAATCAGATCACCAAGAGCGCCGCACCAGCGACGCTCACCCTGAAGGGAAGCTACAAAGGCAACAGCGCGATGCCAGGCACCAGCTTCACCCAATCCTTCGCTATTCCATAACTCCCAAACCACCGGCGCAATTACTCCTTGCCTGCTCCCTGTGGGAGCAGGCAAGGAGTAATTGCGGCTTATCGTTGGGGTATGGGCGCTGGGTGCCTCATGCGCCGGCCTTCGACTTCTTTGGTGCGTTGGCCTTTGTAAGCAGAAGCTCGCCGTCGGCCGCGTCAACGCGAACGATGTCGCCGTCGGTGAAATCGCCCTCAAGCATCGCGATCGCGAGCTTGTCAACAAGCCGCTTCTGGATCACGCGCTTCAATGGCCGCGCTCCGTAGGTCGGGTCGTAGCCGACGTCGGCCAGCAGGCTCTTGGCGTCTTCGGTCAGCTCGACCTCGATGCCGTGCTCACGCGCGCGGCCGACCAGTTGGTCGACCTGGATGTCGACGATCTCGGTCAGCTGGTCCTTCGACAAACGCGAGAAGATCACCGTGTCATCGATGCGGTTCAGGAACTCCGGCTTGAAGGTGTCGCGCAGCGCGCCTTCGACAAGCTCGCGAACCTTCTCTTCGGCCTCGTCGACTGAGCGGCCGGCCTCGGCGGCCTGCTTCTCGACATCGACGATGAACTGCGAACCGACGTTCGAAGTCATGATCAGCACTGTGTTCTTGAAGTCGACGGTGCGGCCCTGGCCGTCGGTCAGCCGTCCGTCATCGAGCACCTGCAGCAGTGCGTTGAAGACATCCGGGTGCGCCTTCTCGATCTCGTCCAAAAGCACGACGCTGTAAGGACGACGACGCACCGCTTCGGTGAGCTGCCCGCCCTCTTCGTAACCGACGTATCCCGGGGGCGCACCGACCAGCCGGGCGACCGTGTGCTTCTCCATGTACTCCGACATGTCGAGCCGCACGATCGCCTGCTCTGAGTCGAACATGAACTCCGCCAACGCGCGCGCCAGCTCGGTCTTGCCGACGCCGGTGGGCCCGAGGAACAAGAACGAGCCGATCGGGCGATCTGGATCCTGCAGTCCGGCACGCGAGCGTCGCAGCGCGTTGGCAACCGCACTGATCGCCTCGTCCTGGCCGATCACCCGCTCGTGCAGGCGCGCCTCCATCTGCACGAGCTTTTCCACCTCGCCCTCCATCATCCGCGAGACCGGGATGCCGGTCCACTTGGCGACGATCTCGGCGATGTCCTCTTCGTCGACCTCTTCTTTGAGGAAGGTGACGCCGTCCTGGATCTCCTTGACTGCAGTCTCCTTCTCGGCGAGCTCGCCTTCGAGTTCGGGGATCGTGCCGTAGCGCAGCTCGGCCGCGCGCTCAAGATCGGCCTCGCGCTCGGCGCGCTCGATCTCCTGGTGCGCCGCGTCGAGCGCCTCCTTGACTTCGCGGATCGCGGCGATCGCATCCTTCTCGACCTGCCAATGCGCCTTCATCTCGCCGGACTGCTCCTGCAAGTCCGCCAGCTCGGCGCGCAGAGCATCGAGCCGCTTGGCCGAAGCCTCGTCGCTTTCCTTCTTCAAAGCCTGCTCCTCGATCATCAGCTGCTGGATACGCCGCTCGATCTCGTCGATCTCGGTCGGCAGCGAGTCGATCTCGATGCGCAGTCGCGAAGTCGCCTCGTCGATCAGGTCGATCGCCTTGTCGGGCAGGAAGCGGTCCGCGATGTAGCGGTGACTCAGGGTCGCCGCCGCGATGATCGCCGCGTCCTGGATTCGCACTCCGTGGTGGATCTCGTACTTCTCCTTCAGGCCGCGCAGGATCGCGATCGTGTCCTCGACGGTCGGCTCGCCCACGTAAACCGGTTGGAAGCGCCGTTCGAGCGCCGCGTCCTTCTCGATGTGCTTGCGGTACTCGTCGAGCGTCGTTGCTCCAACTGCGCGCAGCTCGCCGCGCGCCAGCATCGGCTTCAAAAGGTTTGCCGCGTCGACCGCGCCCTCGGCGCCACCGGCTCCGACGATCGTGTGCAGCTCGTCCATGAAGAGGATCACGGTGCCTTCGGCTTCCTGGACTTCCTTCAGCACAGCCTTCAGGCGATCCTCGAACTCACCGCGGTACTTCGCCCCGGCGATCAGTGCACCGATGTCCAGCGACACGACACGTCGGTCACGCAGTGACTCCGGAACGTCGCCGGAGACGATCCGCTGGGCGAGGCCCTCGACGATCGCCGTCTTGCCGACGCCGGGCTCACCGATCAGCACCGGATTGTTTTTCGTGCGGCGGCTGAGCACCTGGATGACACGGCGGATCTCGTCGTCGCGGCCGATCACCGGGTCGAGCTTGCCGCTCTCGGCCGCGGCGGTCAGGTCGACGCCATACTTCTCAAGCGCCTGGTACTTCTCCTCGGGGTTCTGGTCGGTCACGCGATGAGAGCCGCGAACTTCTTTCAGAGCCTTGACGATCTCGTCGTGTGTCGCGCCGAAACTCGCCAAAGCCTCGGCGGCGTTCTGCCCCGGCACCGAAGAGAGCGCAAGCAGCAGGTGCTCGACCGAGATGTACTCGTCGGTCAGATCACGCGCTTCGTCCTCGGCCTTTCGAAGGACCGCGACGAGTTCATTGGCGGGCGTCGGTTGGGCGCCGGCGGCGCCCTCAAGCGTGGGTAGGTCATCGACCGCACGGAGAGTGCGCTCGCGCACGGCGCTGCTGTCCACGCCGAGCTTGTGCAGCACGGGGACGACGATGCCGCCCTCCTGGTCGAGCACCGCCAGCAGTAGATGGGCGGGGGTGACTTGCGGATTGCGCCGCGACTCAGACGCGCGTTGGGCGGCCTCGATGGCCTCTTGGGATTTGATGGTGAAACGGTCAGGCCTCATTGATTTCAGGCCTCCTTCTTCTTCGCGTTCTCTTCTGTTCTATTGATTGGAATTCTCACGGGCTGCGGCGGCTGGTAGCGCACGATCTCTGCGCGGCCCGCCCGGCGGATGCGCTCGATCTCACGGATCGCTTCGGCCCGGGTCTGTTCGAGCTGACGCTCGAGCGAGGCGACTCGCCGCTGCATTCGCGCGAGCCGCGCCTCAAGGTCGAACACGCGCTCGACCCCCGCGAGGTTCATGCCCTCGTCGGTCAGTTGCTGGATCCGCCGCAGCGTGCGCACGTTCTCGTCGCTGTAGAGGCGCGTGCCCTTGGGTGTGCGGGTCGGTTGGATCAGCCTGCGCTGCTCGTAGATGCGCAGCGTCTGCGGGTGCACGCCGGCGAGCTCGGCGGCGACCGAGATCATGTAGAGGCCTTCTTTGCGCACTGCCATAGAGATCAGCTCCCGGCGCGCGAAATCAACTCGTCGCGCGGGTTGTCGGTGATGACGGACGCGAGGTCATCGACTGCGTCCTGCTGTTCCTTGCTCAGTGCCTCGTAGTTCGGCACGATCACCTCGACTCGATAGCGCAGGTCGCCGTGACCGGAACCCTTTGCATGCGCGGGTCCTTCGCCCTTGAGGCGAATCACTGTGCCCGGCTTGGTGCCGGCAGGCACCTTGATCTGCTTCTTGCCGCTGAGTGTCGGTACTTCGATCGTCGCCCCGCGGATCGCCTCGGTGACCGTCACCGGCACGGTGACTTCCAGGTTGTCGCCCTTGCGCGTGAAGATCTCGGAAGCGCCGACGCTGACGACCACGTAGAGGTCTCCGGCAGCGCCGCCGTTCTCGCCTGCTTCGCCTTTGCCGGCAACGCGGATCCGCGCGCCGTCGCGCACGCCGGCCGGGATCTTCACCCGGTACTTGCGAGTCTTCATGACTGTGCCGTCTCCGTGACAGGTTGCGCAGGGCTTCTCCACGATCTGCCCGCGCCCGTGGCACTGCTGACACGGCTGGCTGATCGAAAACATGCCCTGTCCGACGGACTCGACGCCGCTCCCCGAACAGCGCGGGCATGTGGTCGGCGAAGTGCCGGGCGCGGCGCCGGAGCCGTGGCAGGTCTCGCAGTTCTCGTGGCGCGGCACAGAGACCGAGACCTCGGTTCCGCTGATCGATTGGTCGAAACCGATCGCAACCGAAGCCTCAAGATCGCGACCGCGCTCGACGCGCTGACGGCCGCCACCTGAGCGGCCGCCGAACATCCCGGTCACGCCGCCAAAGATGTCGCCCAAGTTGTCGAAGCGAACACCGCCACCGCCGCCGAACGGGTTGGACCCAGCGAATGGATTGCCGCCGCTGGTGAACGGGATGTTGAAGCCGCCGGAGTCGAACTCCTTTCGCTTCTTGGGGTCGCCGACGATGTCGTAGGCCTCCTGGACCTCCTTGAACTTCTCCTCGGCCTCGGTGTTGCCGGCGTTCTGGTCCGGGTGCCACTTGCGCGCGAGCTTGCGGTAAGCCTTCTTGATCTCGTCAGCGGAAGCGTTCTTGGCCACGCCCAGAACCTTGTATGGGTCTTTCTCCGGCACAGCGCGCTCCCTATGCGGCCACCACGACGCGCGCCGGTCGCACGACCACATCGCCCAGTAGGAAGCCCTTCTGGACGACCTCGACGATCGTGCCTGCAGTCACTCCCTCTGCCGGAGCCTGCGAGATCGCCTCGTGGAAGTTCGGGTCGAATGTCTCACCCGTCGGATCGACTGTCTTGAGTCCGAGTCGATCGAGCACCGAGTGCAGGTCGGCGTGAACGAGCCGCACACCTTCGGCAAACGCGTCGCCGGCCGGCGTCTCGCCTGCCGCGTCGACCGCGCGGTCGAGGTTGTCGACCACCGGAAGCAATTCACGCAGCACGCCTGCGACCGCGACGCCGCGCGTTTCGGCGACGCGCTTATCGGCACGCTTGCGGTAGTTCTCAAAGTCGGCCTTCGCGCGCAGGGCGAGGTCCTTGTATTCGTCGCGCGAAGCGAGCGCGGCCGCCAGCTCGTCGAGTTCCTCCTCGACTTGCGCGCCGCCTTCAGAGGTGTCTTCACCGCCTGCCCCCTGGGGAGCAGCCGGTGAAGCACTTGATCCGGCTTTGGTCTCGGCTTCCGCCGCCGGATCGGGTGTGGTGCGGCCATCGGGGGTCCCGCTTCCTGCGGGCTGCTCCCCGGAGCCGTCGATTCCGTTTTCGATTATGTCATTGGACTCGGTCATATCTGGCCTCAGTCACGTGAGCGGTTGAAAGTGCCGGAATTTCCGGCCTTTTACTTGCCCTCGTCGACGACCTCGGCGTCGACGACCTCTTCCTCTGACTCGTCGGCCGATGCGCCGTTCTCGGAAGCGGATGCCGCGTCACGCTCCTCGGCTGCGGCCTTGTAGAGCTCTTCGGCCGCCGCGTTCATCGTCTCGGCGAGCGCCTCGGTCTTGGCCTTGATCTCGGCGACGTCGTCGCCGGCCGCGGCCTCGCGGATCTCCTTGATCCCTGCCTCGAGACGCTCCTTCAGCGAGTCCTCGAGCTTGTCGCCGTTGTCCTTGATCTGCTTTTCGACCTGGTAGGCGAGGTTCTCGCCGTCGTTGCGCGCCTCCGCGAGGTCCTTCGCGGCCGCGTCCTCATCGGCGTGCGCGGCGGCGTCGGCGACCATCTTGTTGATCTCGTCGTCCGAGAGGCCGGAGCCACTCTTGATCTCGATCTTCTGCTCGGTGCCGGTGCCAAGGTCCTTGGCCGTCACATTGAGAATGCCGTTGGCGTCGATGTCGAAGGCGACCTCGATCTGCGGGATGCCGCGAGGCGCCGGCGGAATCCCGGTCAGCTGGAACTTGCCCAGTGACTTGTTGCCGCTGGCCATCTCGCGCTCGCCCTGCAAGACGTGGATCTCGACCGACGGCTGGTTGTCGTCGGCGGTCGAGAAGACCTCGCTCTTGCGCGTCGGGATCGTGGTGTTGCGTTCGATCAGCTTGGTCATCACGCCGCCCTTGGTCTCGATGCCGAGGGTCAGGGGGGTGACGTCCAGCAGCAGGACGTCCTTGACGTCTCCGGCCAGCACGCCGGCCTGGATCGCTGCGCCGACCGCCACGACTTCATCGGGGTTGACGCCCTGGTGGGGGTCCTTGCCCGTCAGCTCCTTGACCTTCTCGCGCACCGCCGGCATGCGGGTCATGCCGCCGACGAGCACGACGTGGTCGATCTTCGCGCCGGCGTCGTCGAGCGCCTGGCGGACCGGGGCGACCGTACGGTCGATCAGGTCGCCGGTCAGCTCAGCGAGCTTGGCGCGCGTGAGACGCGTGTCGAGGTGCTTGGGGCCGGAGGCGTCGGCCGTGATGAACGGCAAGTTGATCTGCGTCTCCTGCGTTGAGGAGAGCTCGATCTTCGCCTTCTCGGCCGCCTCGTAGAGACGCTGCAGCGCCATCGGGTCCGCACCGAGGTCGATCGCGTTGTCCTTCTTGAACTCCGCGACGAGGTAATCGACAATCGCCTTGTCGAAGTTGTCACCGCCGAGGTGGTTGTCACCTGCGGTGCTCTTGACTTCGAACACGCCGTCGGCGATCTCGAGCACCGACACGTCGAACGTGCCGCCGCCGAGGTCGAAGACCAGAATCGTCTGGTCCTCTTCCTTGTCGAGGCCGTATGCGAGCGCGGCGGCGGTCGGCTCGTTGATGATGCGCTTGACCTCAAGGCCGGCGATCTTGCCGGCGTCCTTGGTGGCCTGGCGCTGGTCGTCGTTGAAGTAGGCCGGGACGGTGATGACCGCGCTGTCGACTGACTCACCGAGGTAGGCCTCGGCGTCGGTCTTGAGCTTCTGCAGGATCATCGCGCTGATCTCCGGCGGCGAGAGCTGCTTGTCGTCACCGACGTCGACGCGCACGTCGCCGTTCTCGCCGCGCACGACCTTGTACGGAACGATCGCCTCTTCTTCCTTGACTTCGGCCTCCTTGCGGCCCATGAAGCGCTTGATCGAGAAAATCGTGTT
>CAZRAA010000006.1:0-11238 GCA_964597975.1 uncultured Thermoleophilaceae bacterium
CGCGACATCCGCACCGTCGACGTCCACATCCGCCACCTGCGCGAGAAGATCGAGCCGGACGCGAGCAATCCCGAGTACATCCTCACGGTGCGCAACGTCGGCTACCGCTTCCGCGAAGACTGATCCGATGAACAACCGACGCTTCCGGTGGGGGATCCGCGAGAAGCTCACGCTGCTTTTCTTCGCGGTCACGCTGATCGCAGTGACGGTCAACTTCCTGATCGTCGTGCCGCGACTGGAGATGCGGCTGCGAAATGACCGGGTGAAGGCGATGAGTGAGACGGCTTCGCGGCTGAACGCTCGCGCGCAGTACATCTTCCAGAACTACGACCAGAACCTCATAGCTCCGCCAAGCGGCGGAGCCTGGGACGCCTTCTTCAGCGGGTCCGCATCATCGACCGGCGAGCGCGTGGCCGTCCTGCGCCACAAAACGATCTCCAGTCCGCTCGGACCTCTGAATCGTTTCTACGTCGTCTGGGACCCCAGCGGCGAGACCCCGCCGGACAACTCGAGGCTGGTCGAAGATCCAATCGCTTCTCGCGCAGTCCAAACCGGGAAGAAGGCGACCGGGTTTTCTGACTTTGGTACAGGTCTTCATGCCGAGGCAGCCGTTCCGCTTGTCGCCGCCGACGGCACCACCACCGGCGCCGTTGTCTACACCGCCTCGCTTGCCGGCGTCACCTCCACGGTCCAACAGATCGCCCGGCGGCAATTGCTCTCTGCGGTGATCGCGCTCTCGATCGCGCTGGTCGCGGGACTGATGGCTTCGAGCTACATGGCACGACGGCTTAGGAGGCTCGAACACGCAGCCCGTGAGGTCGCCGGAGGCAACTTCACCGAGCCGTTGGTGGTCGACTCCGAGGACGAGATCGGCGAGGTCACCCGCGCTTTCAACCTGATGCAGGACCGCCTCGGGCGCGCCGACCGCGCGCGCAAGGCATTCATCGCCAACGCCTCGCACGAGCTGCGCACGCCGCTTTTCTCGCTTGGCGGCTACGTCGAACTGATGCGCGAGGAGGAGCTCGACGAGGAGACGCAGACTGAATTCCTCGATCAGATGCATGAGCAGATCAAGCGCATGACCAAACTTGCGACCGACCTGCTCGACCTTTCAAAGATCGACACCGGTTCGCTGGCGATCCAACCCCAGCAGGTCAATCTCGCAGGCCTCGCCAGATCAATCCGCCGCGAGTTCGAACCGACCGCGCTCCAGCACGACACCGAGATCACCATCGAAGCCGGAGAAGATGTCGAGGCGATCTGCGACCCGGACCGCGTCGCGCAGATCGTGCGCATCCTCGTCGACAACGCACTCAGCCACACCCCCGCCGGGACGAACATCGCGATCGACGCGAGTGCGGACGAAAGCGGCGTCTCGCTGCAGGTGAGCGACAACGGCCCCGGCATCCCGGCCGAAGAGGTCGGTCGAATATTCGATCGATTCCACACCGGCGACAAGACCGGCGGCACCGGCCTCGGGCTCTCGATCGCGCGCGAGCTGGCGACCGCGATGCGCGGGTCGCTCACTGTGCAGACGAGCGAGGGCGGCACGACCTTCACGCTGGGCCTGCCGGCGGGCGTGAAGATCAACCAACCCGACTGACGGTAGGCTTGCGCGATGGGAGTTGGCGCAAGCGCAAATGGTTCGATTGCTGACGCGCCGCTGGTCCTGGTCTCAAACCGCGGACCGGTGACCTACGACATCGGCGAAGACGGCGAGCGCTTCGAGAAGCGCGGAACCGGCGGACTGGTCACCGCTCTGACCGGGCTGGTCAATCACCGCAGCGACACCCTCTGGGTTGCCTCGGCAATGACCGACGAGGACGCGAAGGTCTCGGCCGAGCAGGGCCACAAGGCCTTCGCAGTGCAGCCCAACGCGGACACCAAGTACCGCGTGCGGCTGGTCCACAGCGACCCGCAGGCCTACGACGGCTTCTACAACGTGATCGCGAACCCGATGCTCTGGTTCATCCAGCATTACCTGTGGGACCTCTCAAACGCGCCGGATGTTCGCCGTCAGGAGACCGAGGCATTCGAGCAGGGTTATCGCGTAGTCAACGCCGATCTCGCGCGCGCCGTGCTCGAGGAGATCGAAGGGGCCGAGTCCCCTGTCGTGATGGTGCACGACTACCACCTCTACACGATGCCCGGGGTGATCCGCGAAGCGCGTCCCGACGTATTCCTGCACCACTTCATCCACATCCCGTGGACCCAGCCCGATGCCTGGCGCGTGCTGCCCAACCAGATCCGCGACGAGATCTACCGCGGGGTGCTCGCCAACGACATCGTCGGATTCCACACCCAGAGCTACAAGCGCAACTTCCTGCTCTGCTGCCGTGAGCTGCTCGAGGACGCCGAGGTCGACGAGGAGAACGGACGCGTTGTGCTCGACGGACACGAGACCTGGGTGCGCGCATACCCACTGCCGATCGACGCCGACGGATTCTTGAAGAGCGCGCAGAAGCCGGGTGTGCACGAGTTCGAGCGAGAAATCCTTCGCCGGCGGCGAGACCACCTGATCCTGCGCGTCGACCGCGCCGACCTCTCGAAGAACGTGCTGCGTGGGTTCACGGCCTTCGACCTGTTTCTCGAACAGCACCCGGAGTTCGTCGAGAAGGTGACGTTCATCGCGCACCTGATGCCGTCGCGAACCGACGTGCCCGAGTACGCCGAGTACCTCCAGAAGATCGAGGCGCTGGTGGCGGTGGTCAACCATCGGCACGGTACGCCGGACTGGATGCCGATCGATCTGCGCATGCGCGACGACGTCAACGAAGCGATCGCCGAGTACAAGCACTACGACCTCTTGATCGTCAACCCGATGTTCGACGGGATGAACCTGGTCGCCAAGGAAGGCCCGCTGATCAACGAGCGCCACGGCGTCTCGATCCTTTCCGAGAACACCGGAGCGCACGAGGAACTCGGCGAGTTCGCGATCTCAGTCAACCCCTTTGACATCCAGGACCAGGCCGACGCGATCCACCGCGCGCTCTCGATGTCGATGAGTGAGCGCTCCACCCGGGCTGAAGGGTTGAAGAAGGCCGTGATGGAGCGCAACCCCGGCGACTGGATCAACGACCAGTTGGCCGATATCGCCCGGCGGCGCGAGCTGCGGGTCGGCTGATCGGCGCAACCAATCGCAACTTTTGCGTAGCGCGGCGGTTCTGGCGAACATGAAACGCTCCCTGTTGCTCACCCTCTGCTTGCTCATCGCCACCTCGTTGGTGCCTGTAGGTTCCGCGTCCGCATCGACGACCGGCCTCAAGCGAGTCCTTCGGATCAGCGGAGACACGGCCTTCACTGCGCCGTCTTCGAGCCGGCTCTCGCTGGTCAACCTTCGGAACGGGAAGGTTCGAACCGTGCGCACGCCGTCCGGACAAGCAACGCAGGACCTTGCGTCACGCGCGAATTCGAAAGCGTTCGCCGGCGTGACCGGGTGGGGATCGCAGAGGCTGAAACTTTGGCTCACGGGCGTTGAAATCAAGACACGAATCCTCGCCGAACAGGACATTTCCACCGCGGGGTGCCAGTTCGCACGAATCGATGTCCTGCAGATCGACACGCGAAATCGTGTGACCGCGCTGAGGACCACCAGGGACCCGAGCTGCGATACGAGCGTCGATGCGACTCGATTGATCCGCTACGCGCCCGACGGAACTGCGACGGAGATCGCACTCCCGACGGAGGTCAGGCGAGAAGCCGGAAGCTCGCCAGCGACCATCTCGCTGCGCGGCGATGACCTCCTGCTCCCGGCCTCCGCTGCCACCGACGGACTGACTCGGGTGTTCAACATTCGGACCGGGGCTTTCGTCTGGGAAGGCAGTCTGCCGACCGCCGGTCAGTGGCTGTTGCCGTCTGCCGGCGTGATCTGGGGCAGACTCGATTACCTCGGGCACGCGAGCCGCGCTTTCCGTTTCAACTACCGCAAGAAGAAGCTGACGACAATCGAGATTCCGCACCCGCGCGTTGGAATCGCTTGTGGCGAGTACACGGTGCACGCGAACCAGCGACAGCTGGAGATCTACGGTCCGAGCGGCCGACTCGTGCGCCAGAAGACTTACCCGTTCTCGTTGCGATACGACTCCGAGCCGGTTTGTTCCGGGCGCTGGGTCTACCTGCCGCGGACACGCCAACGCCAGAACGACTGGGTCCCGATCCGGGCGGAGCTGATCGACCTTTCTCGGCTCGCTCGCTGAGCACACGATCATCCGACTCGAACCCGCACGGAATTCGAGGCCCGCGGCGAAACCGCGAGATCGCCTGAGCTCAGCACAACTGCCCGGAAGACGAACCGCGCGCTGCGTGTGCGACGAAACTTGTAGGCGAAGCTGAATCGACCGGAGCGACTCGCGCGAGCCACGCCGATCGTCTTCCAGGCGCGTCCGCTCTTCACTTTGATCGCAACGCTCGCGCCTTTTTTCGCATGCTCGGTCTGGATTGACCCGCGGAGCCTCATTCTTCCCAGCGGGCGCACTCGGCGGGCCGCTGTCGCGAGACGGACACGCGACCGAACGGTCAGGCGATGGACGAGGCTAGAGCCGGTCGCCGCGTGGGTCAGCGTGATCGATCGATTCGAAGTCGCCGTGAAGCGCACCGAGTAGCGACCATCGGCGTCGGTGAGAATTCGCATCTTCCGTTCTGAGCGCGTCGCGGCAGGCGACGACATGACTACATCAACCGGGGTCGCCGGCATCGGCTCGCCGCTACTCCCGAGCAGTACGCCGCCGATCCGCAGACGCCGACCGTAACTCGCCCTGAGCTGCTCGGAGCCGTCGGCAGAAAACCCCGACGCGGATCTTCCCGATACTGCCCCGACGAAGAGCTCGCGCGGGCCGACGACGGTGGTTGCGTTTCCGGCAGCGTCGAAGACACGGACCCGGAAGGAATGCGCGCCGGGAGGGACCGCCGACTTGGGAACCAGGAGCTCCATATGAGTCCGCTCCGGGCAGGGCCGGCGGTGTGTGAAGTCCGGCAGGGCCGATTGGCGAATCTCTGCGCAGCGGCCGTCGCTTGCCTCGGGCGATGCGGATGCGATCTCTGCCCCGTTGAGCTCGGCGACGATCCGACGAACGCCGCTGATTCGGTCGGTGGCGACGAGGCGCAGTTCGCCAAAGGCAGCTCCGTCGCGCGCCAGTGCACCGTCGATGTCCTGGGCCGACGGCTGCTCGGAATCGTCGAGCGTGAAGCTCGCCTGGTCGATCCGCAGGTTGCCGAAGTCGCTCGCGCCTGGCGCCAGTCCACATTGTTCTCCCGCCCCGCCGCCGCAGACGATCGAGAAGTACCACGCCCGAGCGTCGGCCGGCACTGCCGGCACTGACCTGGAAAGCAGCCCGGCGATGCCCGTGCATCCTCGATAGGCCGCGCAGTAGTCGATGTGTCTACCGGTAGCGGTCGAGTTCTGCGCGTCGGCGCTATAGACGAGCATGCTTGCGCCACCGTTGAAACCGCGCGGTACACCAGAGCGCACGATCCGGTAGCCGCGAATCGTCGCCTCGCCGGCGGAGAAGCCCCAGCCGACGGCAGAACTGTTGGCCGGTTGGGCGATTCCCGCAAGTCCGGCCGTCAGGGCGCCGCCGCGAGCGCAGGCGTCGTCAAACCACATGTACGGCGCCGAACCGTTCGCCTTCCAGCCGTCGGTCGGTGCGGCGGTGCCATCGGGCAACTTGCAGGTGTGGACTACGTACTCGCGGGCGCTGGCCGGCGCCGCAGCAAAGCACAGCGCGATCGCCAGGGAAATCAGTGTGAGCGTCTGTCTCATTGGGTCCTCCTGCCGCCAGTTGGTGGCGGCTCATAGCCCGAACTCGCGGTCTGCGGACGGGAGCGTGGTTGATTGGATTGCGGGGCGAACCGGCGGGACCGCAGTTGGCGGCGGCCGGTTGGTCTGTCGCGTCGCCGAAGCGGCGCGCCGCTTGCGGCGAGCCGAGCCCGTGCGACGTCTTGCCCTTGGCCGCCGGGCTGCCGGCGCCGGCCGCGCCCGGGGTCGTTTCGCCGGTACCTCGACGGGAGCCGTGGGCGCGTCGATTGCGGCCTGGCCTGCGTCGGCTGGGCCAGGAGCCTGCGATCCAGAGGGGAGCAGGACCGCGCCGGCCACTGCGACAAGGGCGATCAGCGCAAGGGCGACGTTTCCCCAGCGCACTCGGTGCGCGTACTTGGTCGGCGCCTCAACGGGCGATTCTGTGTCCATCGCCCCGTTAATGGTTTGAGCGGCTAACGTTTACCCCCCTGCGCGCGAATTTTTTTCTCCCGCAGCGCAGACGCAAGCACCCAAGATCCCTATTTCAGAGAAGCTTTTAGATGCCCAACTCGTATGAACTGGTCGTGATGCTCGACGCCGACGCGCCGACCGACACCCGCACGAAAATCGTCAACGACGCCCAAGCGCTGCTCGCCCAGCACGGGGAAGTCAAAGCCACCAAGAGCTGGGGCGTGCGTCAGCTTCCCTACGAGATCGACCACCACGGTGAGGCCGACTACAGCATCTTCCGCTTTGAGACCGAGCCGCAGTCGATCGCCACGCTCGATCGCGCGCTCAAGCTCACCGAAGGCGTTCTGCGCTTCCGCATCTTCGAGGCCGAGACCGAGGGCGACATTCCCGAGAGTCCGCCGCTCTTCAAGCGCGAAGAGCGCACCTACGAGCGTCCGCCGCGCGAGGCCCAGGCAACCGCCGAGCTCGACGAAGAGGCTCCGGCTGCCCCGGTCGAGGCAGCTGCTGAGGCGACTGCAGATGAGCCCACCGAGGACGCACCCGCGGCCGAAGAGGCTCCTGTCGCCGAATCCGCGTCCGAGGCCGAAGAGGCCTCTGCGGACGCCCCGGCCGAGTAGCTTCCCGCGCGGCTACTTGGGCCGCGCACCCCAGACTTCACCGAAGTAGCCGGCGGCGGCGTCAAGCAGTGACGCCGGCATTTCAGGCTGCGGAATCCCGCAATCTTTGAGCCAGCCGTCGATGTACTCGAGCGCGTCGACCGTCTGCTTTGCGAGCGGGGCGCCGGGCGAGTAGACGAACAAGGCCGACTCGTCCTCGTCGAAATCCTCGTCGTCCTCGAATTCCATGTCAGGGTCGTCCATCGACTCGCGGTCGGCGAGGGCTTTGGCAATGCTTGCTGGGTCAGCGATGTTGCAGGCCCTGATGATCTCACCGGCGGGATCGAACTGGGCGCCGCCGCCGAGCGAATTCCATTCATCGCTCCCCCAAACGACCATCGCCTGGGCATCCAGGGCGCGTGCGGCATCTCGCGCCAGTCCCAGTCCGTTCTCGTAGGCCGCGGGGAGCGTGAGCACATTGCCCTCGAGCGCGGCCGCGGCCTGGCGCAGCATCGTCAGGATGTAGTCCTCTTCGGCATCTTCGCCACCAACAGTTTCGATCACCGACCAACTGATGCCGGGCCAGCTTGCGGCGTAGAAGCGCACCGCGCTGCGGTCGACGCCCTCGATTGGATTGCCGTTCTCTGCGAGCTTGACCGCTTCGCCGAATGCCTGCGCGGCGCGCTCGGGCGGCGCCTCGACAAACGTGTCGACGATGCACGCTCCGTCAAACAGCTTGTATTCGAGCACGCCGGGTTCGGGCATCGCGGCGACAATACAGGCACCCACGGCAGTCGTACGAACAGATGTTCCGTCCGGACCAAATGCAACGATTCTCACACGGTCCACTGGGCTGGCAAACAATTCAGCCTAGTTTCCGTAAAACATCGCGCCTTCTCGCCCACGCGGGGTCATAGAGGCGCTAAACATGGTCATTGCAACTGAATGACCGGGCCACCCGGTCCGGCACCCACATCACAGCACGAAAGGAAAACACCATGGCCCAGAACATCAACCGCGTCACGGTCACCGGCAACCTCACCGCCGATCCTCAGCTAAACCACCTGCCCTCCGGCACCGCCGTCTGCGATCTTCGTGTCGCCGTCAACGGCCGCCGCAAGGACAACGAGTCCGGCCAGTGGGTCGACAAGCCCAACTACTTCAACGTCAAGGTCTGGGGCGCGCAGGGCGAGAACGCCTCCAAGTACCTGACCAAGGGCCGCCCTGTCGCGATCGACGGACGCCTCGACTGGCGCGAGTGGACCGACAAAGACGGAAACAAGCGGCAAACCGTCGATATAATCGCCGACACTGTCCAGTTCCTTGGAGGTCGCGACGATGCAGCCCCCGGCGGGAACAGCGGCGGCTATGCGCCATCGACCGGTGCCCCGGCCAGCTCCAGCAGTGGAGCGGGCGGCGGAGCGGTCGACCAGTCTGACTACCAGCCTGTCGGTGCAGCGTCAAGTGGCGCGCCGTCCGAGGACGACATTCCGTTCTAGAGACCGTCTGGCCTGCGGGCCGTTGGCTTTGCTAGCGCGGGAGACCAACTTACGCACCTCCAAGAGCCCGGCGCGGGTGACCCCCGCGACCGGTCTCGGCGGTTTTCAGGCCGTAACCAAAGGATCAGAACGTCAAAATGCCCAAGCCCAAGCCACGCACAGCGTCCAAGCGCGATCGCCGCGACAGCCGCGGTGGACGCCGCAAGTCTTGCTCGCTCTGCCAGAACAAGGTCGACCAGATCGACTACAAGGACGTCGAGTCCCTGCGCCGCTTCGTGAGCGAGCGCGGCAAGCTCAAGGGCCGCGGTAACACCGGCAGCTGCCGCCGTCACCAGACGCAGATCGCCCGCGCCGTCAAGCGCGCCCGCGAGATCGCGCTGCTGCCGTACGTGGCCGAGGGCCGTCCGGGGGCCAAGCAGTAATGGCCCAGGCGATCCTCCTGCAGGACGTCGAGAATCTCGGCGAGAAAGGCGACGTCGTCGAAGTCGCTCCGGGCTACCTGCGCAACTTCCTGGCTCCGCGGCAGCTTGCCGCGACGGCCAACACGAAGACCGTCGAGCAGGCCAAGCGCCTGATGGAAGAGGCTGAACAGGCCGCCATCGAGCGTGCCGAGAAGGCGACCGATATCGCCGCGCTACTCGGCAAGACCGTGCTCACGATCGAAGAAGAGGCCGGCCCCGAGGGTCGCCTGTTCGGTTCGGTCACGCCGAAGGAGATCGTCGAAGCGATCAAGGACGCGCGCGGCATCCGCCTGGACCGCAAGGACGTCCACATCGCCGAGCCGATCCGCGAGGTCGGCACCTACACGATCACGGTCGACGTCCACGACGGCGTGACCGCCGACGTGAAGACGATCGTCTCTGCCAAAGACTCGAAGGAGTAGGCGGCTGTGGCCGCGGTGATGCGGCGTGGCTGAGCCGGCGACGAGTCCGGCAAACGGCAACGGCCTGATGACCGCATCGGGCGCGCCGCCGCATGACGAGGAGGCCGAAGCTTCAGTCCTTGGCGCGATCATGCTCGCCGACCGCTGGTTCGACACGATCACGGTCGATGTCCACCTGCGTCCCGACGATTTCTACCGCCCGCGCAACCGCCTGGTCTTCCGGGCGATGATGGACCTGAACGCTGACAGTGAGCCGATCGACACGCTGACCGTCGCCAACCGACTGACCGAGAGCGGCAAGCTCGAGGAAGCCGGCGGCAAGGACTACATCGAGACGCTGGTCACGCGGATCCCGGCGATCGGCAATACCAAGCAGTACGCGCAGATCGTCAAGGAGAACGCCCTGCTGCGCGGCCTGATCCAGGCGAGCCACGACATTCAAGCCGCCGTCAGCGACCGCGAGGGAGACCCGCAGCAGATCGTCGAGCGCGCGCAGCAACTTGTGTTCGAGGTCGCGCAGGACACGCACAGCGGCGAGCTGGTGCAGCTCGCCTCGATCCTGCACGACCAGATCGACCAACTCGAGCAGCAGGCGCTGCACGGCAGCACGGTCACCGGCACGCCGACTGGATTTCGTGACATTGACGAGCTGACCGGCGGCCTCCAGGGCGGAAACCTGATCATCGTCGCCGCGCGTCCGGCGATGGGCAAGTCGGCGCTGGTCACGAACATCGCCGAGAATGCCGCACTCAAGGGCTACCCCGTCGCGATCTTCTCGATGGAAATGTCCAAGACTGAGCTTTCGCAGCGCTTCATCTCCTCGCAGGCGAAGATCTCCGGCGACGCGATGCGCAAAGGCCAGATCAAGAAGACCGACTGGCCCAAGGTGCTCTCGGCCGCGCAGGAGTTCGACCAAGCGCCGATCTGGATCGATGACTCGTCGGACATCAACATCACCGAGCTGCGTGCCAAAGCAAGGCGCCTGCACGGCCGCTACCTCGGCACACCAAATGAGCAAACCGGCAAGACCGGCCTCGGGCTGATCATCGTCGACTACCTCCAGCTGCTGCGAGCAAGCGACGGCCGCGACAGCCGCGTCGAGCAGGTCGCGCAGATGAGCCGAGGTCTGAAGATCCTCGCCCGCGAACTCGACGTCCCGGTGATCGCCGTCTCTCAGCTCTCGCGCGCCGTCGAGAGCCGTCAGCCACCGCGTCCGCAACTTGCGGATCTTCGTGAGAGCGGACAAATAGAACAGGACGCAGACGTCGTCTGCTTCATCTACCGCGAGGAGTACTACCTCAAGGGCGAGTCTGAGCGACCTGGAATCGCGGACATCATCTTCGCCAAGCACAGGAACGGTCCGGTCGGAGACGTCGAGCTGACGTTCCTTGGCCACTACCCGAAGTTCACGAACAAACCCAAGGGCGGCGGCTACGAAGGCGGCGGAGACAGCTACCCGGCCGCAACAGTCAGCGGCGATCCCTACGCCGAAGAAGAAGCGTTCTAAGCCATGGCCGAGTTCGTCTGTCAGCACTGCAACGGCTCCACCTGGATCCTCGGCGACGACGGCGAGGCCGTGCCCTGCGTCTGCCGCGAGGAGACGATCCGCCGCGCGCGCACTCGCGGTCTGATCACCACGATCCCGCGCCGCTACTCCGGGGTCGCCGTTTCAGACGATGGCCAGCACATCGCCGACGCGGGGCGCACGCTCGACTTTCCAGCGGCGATCACCCGCAGCGTGCTGCGCTACGTGCGCACGATCGACGACCAGCTCGCAGCTGGCCGGGGGATCTGGTTCACCGGCGACACCGGCACGGGCAAGACCACACTGGCGATGCTCGTCAGCCGGGAGGCGCTGCGCGCCGGACACACCGTCGCGATCTACTCGGTGCCGCGCCTGCTCGCCGAGATCCGCAACACGTTCGACGCCTCCTCGGATTCCTCGTACGCACAGCTCTTCGAGAAGCTCACTCGCGTGGACCTCTTGCACCTTGATGACCTTGGCGCCGAACAGCAGACCGAGTGGGTGCTCGAACAGCTCTACGCGATCGTCAA
>CAZRAA010000006.1:11338-55862 GCA_964597975.1 uncultured Thermoleophilaceae bacterium
TCCCCGCGTTGCCCGCCACATATGCACGCAGTGCGCCGCGAAACGCTGCCTCTCCGATGTCACGCCGCAGCACCGTGAGTGCGCAGGCGCCGCCGCGGTAGATCGTGTGCTCGTAAGCGGCAGGGTGATGCTGCCAGAAGTTCATGCTCGTACCGAGGCCATGCGCGCGCCCGTCGATCGGTGAGGCGAGGTCGCAGCGGTAGGAGCGATGGAACTGCTGCTCGGCGTAGGCAGTCAGCGACTCATCTAGGAACGGATCGCGAAACTGATCATTGCCGACGATGCCGTAGAACCACTGGTGCGCGACCTCGTGCGCGATCGTCGCATTGTCAGGCGTGCTGAATACGAGGCCCGGGTATTCGGAGCCGCCGAACTCGAGCTCGCCGACGATCACCTTCATCGAGGGCAGGTCGTAGTGGCCGTACCAGTCCTGCATCGTCTTCCATGCGCGCTCCGCTCGGCCCAGGGCGAGCGCGAGCTTCGAACGGGAGACGTCCGCGCCGCAAGCCGCAAAGCGCAGCCCGAATGATCGCCGCGACTGGCAGCGCAATCGCCCGGTGGCAAACGCCGCGTCGCGCGCTCGCACCGACGCGCTCCAGGTTGTCGTCCAGCGCGTGCGCCGCACAAGCCGCTGGCGACCGGGAAGCACCGCGCGCTCGCCGTGCGGCAGTTTCAGGCGCAGGTGCCAGTCGGCCACGGGATTGAATCCGCCCTCGCCATACAGGGGCTCGGGCCCAAGGCGAATGCCATGCGGCCCGGCGACCGCCAGAACGGGCAGGACATCGCCGAAGAGATCCGCCCCGGCAGAGCGACCAAATGAACTCTCGTCGCGCGGCACGCGCACGTGAAGCGCGAAGCCAATCCGACCGCGCGCGCCAGGAGCGATCGAACGATCGAGCCTCAGACGCACCATCGAGTGATCCGCCCGCTCCTCCGCGAAGCTTGCACCGCGGAACGCAAAGACCCGCTCGGGCCGATCGCCGTTATTTACGCGGAGGCGCAACCAGATCGCATCAACTGCCTGCTCACCGCGATTCGTGAAGCGAATCGTTCCGGTGCCTGTGAGCCGACGTGCGTCAGAACTCCAATTCATTGCGTACTCGTAGCTGTCGGGGACGGCTCCGTGCAGCGGGGACTCGGCCGCTGCCGGAGGCGCGGCTGTCGCCAAAGTCAGCGCAGCGATAGTTGTTGTCAACACGACCCGCATCGAGATCCGTCTCGTAAGAGTGTGAACACAGTTGGGGCGCTGATGGTTTCGACGCCGCAAGAGCGGCTTCAACCGTTAGCGGTCGATGCGGAGTTAGGTGTATAGTTGGTGTATGAACTACATCCGCACCAACATCGAGATCGACGCAGATGCGCTGGAGAGTGTGATGAAACAGTTCAATCTCAAGACCAAGCGCGAGGCTGTGAATATGGCCCTTCGGCATGTCGCCGGCCATCCGATGTCCAAAGAGGAGATTCTCGCGACGCTCGGAACTGGCATCTTCGGTGACGTTCCGAACGAGGGCTACGACCTCAAAGGCAACCCGATCGACGACGACGTCGCCGCGTGATCCTCGCCGATACATCGGCCTGGGTCGACCTCGACCGCGGTCTTCGGAGCCCGCTGGCCAAGCTCCTACTTGACGCAATCAACGACGACAGCGCGCGCTACACCGAGCCGGTCGCGATGGAGCTGCTGGCCGGAAGTGGCGAATCGAACAGGACCCGGCGCCTTTTGGGCGGGATCGGCCGCGTTCATTTCGAACGGGATCATGACTTCTTGGCGGCGGGATGGCTCTACCGCGAATGCGTCAAGCGCGGGAAGACACCACGCGGTTTCATCGACTGTCTGATCGCCGCGGTCGCGATTCGCAACGACATTCCTCTGCTGGCGTACGACCGTGATTTCGCGGCGATGGCCGAAGTTGCCAAGCTCAGACTGGTCCCCGTCTAACCGCGACGGTTCGGCGTGGGGGGATCCGATTCACAGCTGGCGTTCGGGCGCTGCCTAAACTCATTCCCGTGCCAGCAACAGTCATAGTCGGCGCCCAGTGGGGCGATGAGGGCAAGGGCAAAGTCACTGACCTCTTGGCCGATCGCGCCCAGGTCACCGTGCGCTTTCAGGGCGGCAACAACGCCGGCCACACGATCATCCACGGCGACGAGGTCTTCAAGCTCAACCTGATTCCTTCGGGCATCCTGCACCCAAACAACACGTGCATCATCGGCAACGGCGTCGTCGTCGATCCCGGCGTGCTGATCGGCGAACTCGATGACCTGCGCAGGCGCGGCGTCGACACCACCGGCCTCAAGATCAGCGCAAACGCGCACCTGATCATGCCCTACCACCTGATGCTTGACCACGAGGGGGAGGCAAAGCTCGGCGAGCTGAAGATCGGCACGACCAAGCGCGGCATCGGTCCGTGTTACGCCGACAAGGCCGACCGCCTGGGCATCCGCATGCAGGACCTGCTCGACGAGAAGATCCTGCGCAAGAAGATCATGACCGCGATGGAGCCCAAGCGCCAGCAGCTGCGCCCTTGGGCGAAGGACCCAGAGCTAGACCTGCACACGATGGTCGACGAGTACCTGCGCTACGGCCACCGCCTCGAGCAGCACATCGCCGAGACTTCGTTGATCGTGCACGACGCAATCAAGGCGGGCAAGGAAGTCGTCTTCGAGGGCGCGCAGGGCGCGTTGCTCGACATCGACCACGGAACCTATCCATTCGTCACTTCCTCCAACCCGATCGCTGGTGCCGCGTGCGTCGGCGCAGGCGTTGGCCCGACACTGATCGACGAGGTCTGGGGCATCGCCAAGGCTTACACCACCCGCGTCGGCAGCGGACCGTTCCCGTCGGAAATCGACGACGAGCTTGGCGACAAGATTCGCGAGGTCGGCGGCGAGTTCGGAACGACCACTGGTCGTGCACGCCGAATCGGCTGGCTGGACCTCGTGGCGCTGCGCTACGCAGCCCGCATCAACGGCCTGACCGGCCTATGCATCACCAAGCTCGACGTCCTCTCAGGCATCGACACCCTGCGCGTCGCCACGAGCTACACCAACGCCGACGGCGCTGTGTTTGACGAGTTCCCTTACCACCAGAGCGTGCTGCACCACTCACGCGCGCGCTACGTCGACCTTCCCGGCTGGAGCGAGGACATCAGCGGCGCACGCTCGATGGAAGACCTCCCTGAGTCTTGCCGCAACTACCTCGAGTACATCAGCGACTTCCTCGAAGTGCCGATCGTCCTGGTCGGCGTCGGTCCGGAGCGCTCGCAGGTAATCCTCGCCGGCGATCGCGCGGCCGAGCTGGCCTGAGCAAACTACTTCTCGTCGTCTGAGACCGGGTTTTCGAAGCCTGGTGGCGGCGTGTACGGCACGGCGCCACCTGGAGGAGCCGGCGGCACAGGCGGTGTCGGCGTAGCAGGCGGGGCCTGCGGGAACGGCGTCTGCGGGGCAAACTCGGTCTGCACGGGAGGCGCCGGCTCGGCGATCCCCACGGATGTAGCGATCACCACGCGCGACTTGACGATCTTGTCGTGGAGCGCCTGGTTGCCCTTGTCCCAGAGTGGCCAGAGGTAGTTGAGCAGCGTCGGGATGTAGAGCAGGATTGCCGCCAGCCAGCCGAAGAGCAGCTGCATCACGAGGATCTGGCGCTGGAATGCAAATCCCGCCGTTACGGGTGCACCATCTTCGCGCACGACGCGAATGTCCGTGACCTTCTTGCCGACCGTCTGGCCGTTGGTCGCCGACATCATCCAGCAGTAGTAGATCGATGCGGCGACGATCGAGATCGCCGCTCCGTAGAGCTGCATGCGGTCGAAATCAGAACTGTCCAGATCCTCAAAGTCTCGAACTGTGGCGAAGGCGATGACGCCCCCGATCAGGAACGCCGGTACGCCGACGATCAGCGAGTCGATGATCTGCGCGCCTACGCGGCGCCACCATCCGGAGAGCTCCCAGACCGGCGCCGGCGCACCGCTGGGCGGAGGTGAGAAGCTGCTGCCATTCATCGGCAGCAATATTACGGCGTGACGCCGAGAGCGATCCCCTCGGCGACCCGCTGCGTCCTCTTAATGACCGGCCTGAGCCTGCTGCGCGACCTGCTCGGCCGGCGGCATGATCTGCTCGGGAGTTTGCGCGGGGGCCGCGGCCGCCGCGTACGGCTGAGCTTCAGCCGCGCCGCGCGCGAAGTCGGCCGGGTATCCCCCCGGGAAGTGTGATTGCGCCATCTGCGGCTGCTGCTGGTACGGCTGCGCCATCGAGGCTGCGGCGGCGTACTGCTGTTGCTGCTGGACCTGCTGCGGCGGCATCTCGGGCATCGGAGCTGCCCCGGGAGCAAGATGCTCCTGCCCGGAGAGCGCGCCGGGCTTCCCGAACTTGATGCCGAAGAACGAATGGCGCTCGCCGGGTCCGACCTCGCCGAAGAGCCTGTCGGCCATCGTCTTGCCCTGCTTTGGCGGCTTCTGCTTCTTCGCCTTGGGAGCCTTCTGCTTCTTGCCGCGTTTCTTGGCGTGGGCCGCGGCTTCCGCACTCTGGATCACCTCGGCCTGGGCGACCGGAGGCGGTGGCGCGAGGATCTGCTCCGGCTGCTGCGGTGCAACCTCCGCAACCGGGGCGGCTTCGGGCATCGGCGCAACTTCTGCTGGCGGCGCGACGGGAGCCTGCGCGGCAAACTGCTGCTCGGACGGCAGCGCGCCGGGCTTGCCGAACTTGATGCCGAAGAAGGAGTGGCGCTGGCCGGGCTTGGCTTCGCCGAAGAGCTTGTCGGCGGTCGACTTCTTGATCTTGGCCGGAACCGGCATTGCTGCGGCGATCGGCTGCTCTGGTTGCGGCTGAGCTGCGGGCTGGAACTCCTGCGCCGGCTGCGGCTGCTGCACAAGCTGCGGCTGTTGCTCGGGCATCGGCGCAACTTCTGCTGGCGGCGCGACGGGAGCCTGCGCGGCAAACTGCTGCTCGGACGGCAGCGCGCCGGGCTTGCCGAACTTGATGCCGAAGAAGGAGTGGCGCTGGCCGGGCTTGGCTTCGCCGAAGAGCTTGTCGGCGGTCGACTTCTTGATCTTGGCCGGAACCGGCATTGCTGCGGCGATCGGCTGCTCGGGCGACTGCATTGGGACCGGCGTGAGCTGCTCGGGCACAGCGATCGCCTCAGGCTGAGCCTGCATGGCTGGCTCCTGGGCGAGAGGCTGTGTGAATTCCGCCGCTGGTGCAGTCTGCTCCTGCGGCATCGGCGGAGCCGCGTCCTTCTGCTTCTTCTTTCCAAGCGAGAACGATCCACGCTTCTTCTTCTCCGCCGCAGGGGCGCCGGGGGCTGCCTTCACTCGGCCGCTGTCGGCCACGACAAGGCCACCGACCGCGATTGCCTCCATACCCGGTGGCGCAACACTCTCGCGGCGCTGCACGTGCGGCGCGGCGTCCGGATCGACACTCGGGTCGGCTCCGTAGACATCGAACTCTTGCTCGCCGGCGGGTACGGGGAGGTCCTGACCGACCGGTTCGGTGTACTGCGGCGCTGCCGGCTCGGTGTACTGCTCTGCGGCCGGCTCGGCGTACTGCTCGACCGGAGCAGCTTCGTACTCAGGCGTCGCCGGAACATCGATCGCGGTCGGCTCGGCCGGCGCTTCGGCGTAGGGGTTGACCGGCTCGGCGGCGGCAAACTCGGGAGCCTGCGGCGCCTCGGCGTACGGGTTCGAGATCTCCTGCGGCGCCGCTGCCTCAACCTGAGCCGGTTCGGCTTGTGCAGGTTCGATCTGAGCGGGCTCGGCGTAAGGGTTTACGACTTCGGCTGCAGCGGCCGGTTCGGCATAGGGATTGACCGGCTCGGGCTGTGCGTACTCCGGGGTGGACTCGGCGGCCGGCGCGGCTGCCTGCTCGGGCGCCGCGATCGGCTGAGCTTCTGCGAGCGGCTCAGTGGGTGTGTACGGGTTCGAGATCTCCGGCGCTGCCAGCGGCGGTGCGTCTGGCGCAACCAGCGGTTCGGCGGGCGCCTCAAAGGCGATCGGCTCGGGCGTTGCGATCGGCTCGGGCGCTTCAAACGACTCGGGCGCGGAAGGCGGCTCAGGGGCCGCAAGCGGCTCCGGCGCGGCCAGAACATCCCCGGCCGGCGCGGGCTCTTCCTGCTCCTCAATCAGATCGTCGACCGAGAACATGTCGCTGCCGGCGGGAGTCGGGAGCGGATCAGCGGTGTGGAGCGGCTCCGGCGTCGCGAAAGGCTCAGGGGTCGTCAGGGGTTCCGGCGCGGCGAGGGGTTCCGGCGCGGCGAGCGGCTGCGGGGCTTCCGCGACCGGCTCTGCCGTCTCCTCCATCAGTTCGTTCACCGAAAACATGTCGCCGGCGGTGTCGGCGGGCGCAAACTCAGGTTCGGCGCTGGCCGGGATTGGCTCGATCGTCACCTCGGGCGTCGGATCGGCCCCGCTCAGTCCGAACACGTCGTCGGGGTACTGGCCACCGTCCGGCAGCTGGACGACTGCCTCATCGCTCGCCGGCGCGAAGCCGGGATCGGTCGAGAAATCGGTCTGGTCTGAGCTTGCGGGAATGTCCACCGGGTCCTGCGGAGACTCGGGTGGAAGCTGGCCGTCTGACATGGGTCCACCTCAACGATTGTTGTACCGCGTTTGTATCGGCAGCTACGCGAGGAACTTCAATCGTCCTGAAAATTCAGCTGCGAAGTGTCTCAGCCGGTCTCGCGGACCTCTCGCGCCGGTGAGCCCATCACGAGCATTCCGGGAGCCACATCGCGGGTCACAAGCGCGCCGGCGGCAACGAAAGCATCGGCGCCAATCTCCACGCCAGGCAGCAGAATCGCGCCGGCGCCGACACGGCATCCGCAGCGCAGAACCGGGCCGCGATTCTGATGATCGGCATCGTGGCGACCCATCGTGTTGTCATTCGTGGTGACCACCGCAGGCGCGATGAAGACGTCGTCCTCCACCAATACGTGCGCGGTGACGTACGCGCCGGTCTGGATCTTCACGCCTGCACCGATCTGCGTGTCGTTCTCGACAACGACGTTCGCGCCGACGACGCTGCGCTCACCGACCTTCACGCGTTCGCGCACGATCGCCTTGTCGCCGACGATCGCGCCCGCCGCAAGTTCAGCGCCGGCGAACACGACGGCGCCAGAGCAGACGGCTACACCATCTCCGAGAACTGCCGGCGAGACGGTTCCCGAGGCTGTCGAGGAGCGCCCGAGCACAGCAGGCTTGCCGACGACCGCGCCGTCTTGGAGCACGCACCGGTCGCCGATCACGCTGCCCGGGTGCACGACCACGCCTTCGCCGATCGTCACTCCTTCGCCGATCTGCGCGTCCTCGGCGATCGTCCGGTGCATCAGGCCTCCACGCGCCCGCGCTCTGCCGCGTCGAGCGAGTTCTGCAGCCCTTCGAGCACGCGCACCGTGCGTAGCCCGGAAGCAGCGTCGGTGCGCGGAGTGGCGCCCGATTGGATGCATTCAACAAAATGGCGGCACTCGATGCGCAGCGGCTCCTCGTTGGAGATCTGCGGCATGGTGATGTCGCCCGAGCGCGCGAGGTACTCGCCGTAGGACTCGTAACTCTCGTCAAAGCCCTTGTCGTAAATCGTGAGCTTGCCCTCGATGCTCATGTCGTCGAAGGTCGCCATTCGCTTGGATCCGACGACGGTGATGCGGCGCTGTTTGTGCGGGTCAAGCCAGGAGAGGTGGAGGTGTGCCGCCACGCCCGACGGGAAACGCATGTACCCGAAGACGACGTCCTCGACGCCGCTGTTCATGTATGCCTCACCGTGGGCGACGAGCTCATCGGGCTCCTCGCCGATCAGTGCGAGCGCGACCGAGACGTCGTGCGGCCCGAGACTCCAGAGCGCGTTCTCGTCAGTACGAAGCTTGCCGAGGTTCAGACGCGTGGAGTAGACGTAGCGGATCTCACCGAGCTCGCCATCGTCGACGAGGCCCTTGAGCTTCTCGACCGCCGGGTGGTACTCGAGCAGGTGGCCGACCATCACGATGCGGTCGCTGGCCGCCGCCGCGGCGGCCACTCGTTCTGCCTCTTCGAGCGTCGCGCCCAGTGGCTTCTCGACGAAGACATGCTTGCCGGCGTCAAGCGCCGCGAGCGCGAGCTCAGCGTGCAGGGGCACCGGCGCGGCGATCACGACCGCGTCGAGCGAGTCATCGGAGAGCAGGTCGTCAAATGATGCGGTGAAGCGAGCTGAAGGGTGCGACGCGCGCTGGCGATCGAGCGCCGCCTCGCTGCCGTCGCAGAGCCAAGTCACTTCAGCGCCGGGCAGCGCCGCGAAGTTGCGGGCGAGGTTGGGGCCCCAGTAGCCGAGGCCCAGCACGCCGATGGAAACCGTGTCCGCCACGCGTTAGAGCCTGACGACGCGGTCGGATTCCTGCTCAGTCAGGGAGTCGGCGATGCCGCGTGTGACGCCGCGGAAGTCGAGCACCTGCTTGGCGCCGCGGACAACTTCCGTGTAGTCAACTGAGCTGTGGGCGGTGACGATCAGCGCGAGGTCGGCGCGCTCAAGGATCGCCTCCAGCGGCTCAGAACTGAGCCCGAAGCCGGGGAGCTGATCGACGTGCGGGTCGTGGTAGCTGAGCGTCGCGCCGAGTTCAGTTAGGTGCTGCATGATCTCCAGCGCGGGCGACTCGCGCAGGTCGCCGACATCGGGTTTGTAGGAGACGCCGAGCACCGCGATCTCTGCATTGGCGGTGGCGATGCCCGACTTGTTGAGAGTCTCGACGGTGCGCTCAGTGGCAAAGCGCGGCATGTTCGTGTTGGTGCGGCCGGCGAGTTCGACGAACTCGGCAGAGACGCCGTACTCGCGCGCCTTCCAAGAGAGGTAGAAGGGGTCGACCGGGAGGCAGTGACCGCCAAGTCCGGGGCCGGGTTTGAAGCTCGCAAAGCCGAAGGGCTTGGTGGCGGCCGCCTCGACGACTTCCCAGATGTCGATATCCATGCGGTCGCAGATCACGGCCATCTCGTTGACCAGCGCGATGTTGACGGCGCGGTAGATGTTCTCCAGCAGCTTGGTCATCTCGGCAGCTTCGGGAGCGGAGACCTCGACGATGTGGTCGCAGACGTATGAGTAGAGGGCTTTGGCCCGCGCGGAAGCCTCAGGTCCGTCTCCGCCGACGACCTTCGGCGTGGTTCGCATCGTGAAGTCCTTGCGACCGGGATCGATCCGCTCGGGCGAGAAGGCGACGAAGAAGTCGGCGCCGGCCTTGAGGCCGGACTCCTCAAGCAGCGGCACGAGGCGCTCGCGAGTGGTGCCGGGGTAGGTCGTCGATTCGAGCGAGATGAGCTGGCCTTCGCGCAGCACACCGGAAAGCGCACTGGCCGACGAGATCAGCGCGCCGAGGTCGGGCTCACGGTTTGGCGTCAGCGGCGTGGGGACCGCGATTACAACGGCATCGGCTGCGGAGAGATCGGCATAGTCGGAGGTCCAGGTGAAGGCCTCGGCGTTCTCAGCGATCAGGCTGTCTGGAACGTCTTCGATGTAGGAGCTGCCAGATGAGAGCGCCGAGAGCTTGGACTGATCAACGTCGAGTCCGATCACCTTCAGGCCGGCCTCGGCGAAGGCCACCGCAAGCGGGAGGCCGACGTAGCCGAGGCCCACCACGCCGACGCTTTGGAAGCTGTATTGAGTGCCGTCGCTCATTGCGCTGACTCTACCTCCGGCAGCCCGCCGCCAGCGTTGAAACGGGCCTCGAGCGCCGCGACAACGGCTGCGCCGGCCGCGCCGGCGTTGTATAGCTGCGGAGGCTCTCCTGCCGGTTCTGCAGCGAGGGCGGCCTCGATCAGACCGCCGTCGAGATCGACCAGAGTGTTCCAGCCGCCATCAAGCGTCTCAACCCACTCCGTCGATGGCCGCAGCGTGATGCACTGGGTGCCGAGCCAAACCGCTTCCTTTTGCAGACCGCCGGAGTCGGTCAGCACGGCGCGAGCATCCTTGGCGAGCGCCATCGTCGAGGCGTAATCGAGCGGCTGGACGAGGTGGATGTTCTCAGAGGCCTCAAGGCGATCGAGTAGGTCCGCCTGCGCGAGCCGCGCGCGAGTCCTCGGGTGCACGGGGAAGAAGACGGGTAGTACGAGCCCGAGCAGAAGATCGACGAGGCGCTCCAGGCGCGCCGGGTCGTCGACGTTGGCCGCGCGGTGCGCGGTGACAAGGAAGTACTCGCCAGGCTCGGCGGGGAGGTCGGGCATCGTGAAGCGGTCCCGCATCGAGAGAACGAGGTCACCCATCACGTCCCCTGTGACGACGACATCGCCATGCGCGCCCTCGCGTGCGAGGTTCTCCGCGGCGGCCGATCCTGGCGCGAGCAGCAAGTCGGCGAGCGAGTCGCAGACGACGCGGTTGACCTCCTCGGGCATCGCGCGGTCGAACGATCGCAGCCCGGCTTCAACGTGCGCCAGGGGGACGTGCATTTGGGCGGCGACGAGCCCGCCCGCGAGCGTTGAGTTGGTGTCGCCGTAGACGAGTACGACGTCAGGTGCGACCTCGGCGATCAGCGGCGCGAGCGCCGCGATCATGCGCGAAGTCTGCTCGGAATTCGTGCCGCCTGCAATACCGAGGTTGTGGTCGGGTTCAGGCAGGCCCAGCTGCTCGAAGAAGACGTCAGAGAGCTCGCGATCGTGGTGCTGGCCGGTGTGCACGAGCGTCTCACGATGGCGCTCGCGCAGCAGGGGGCTGACGGCGGCCAGCTTGACGAACTGCGGGCGGTTTCCGATGATCGTGAGTACGTGCATGTGAAGTGAAAGCCGGGCGGTCCGGCGAGGCCGAAGCCTCTAGGCGGTCTTCGCGCCGGGGGCGGCGACTCTTGCCTCTACGGCGGCGCGATAGGCGACTTGCGCGGCCTCGGTCAGCGGGCCAGGGGCGGCAAGGACAACGTCGTCGATGCGATCGACCGGCTGGACCTCGCGGATGCTTGCGCAGAGGAACGCTTCAGTTGCGCCGAGGATCTCAGCGCGAGTGGTCGGCCGCTCCTCAACTTCGATGTGGTCGAGCAAAGTGGCGCGGGTGATCGAAGCCAGAATTGACTCGCCGAGCGGCGGCGTGACGAGCTTCTCACCGTCGGGAGACCAGAAGATCGATGCGGTCGGCGCCTCAAGCACCTGGCCCTTCGGAGTGACGAGCAGGGCCTCCGAGTAACCGCGCGACTTGGCGAGCCGGTTGGCCTGCATGTTGGCGCCGTAGCTGAGGGTCTTCAAACCATCGAGAATCACAGTCGTGCGGTACTCGACAAAGCCGAGCGAGACCGAGGGGGCAAAGTCAGGAAGCGGCTCGCTGAGCACCAAGCGGTGTCCGCCGCGCGTGACGACAATCCGCATTTGGTAATTGTCGGACCCACGCGCTTCGATCAGCTGATCGACTTCGCGCGAGAGCTGCGAGATATCCAGCTCGAGCATCATTCCCTCGGCAGAACGAACGATCCGCTGCATGTGCTCTTCAAGCCCAAAAGGCACCCCGGAGTAAACCCGCAGCGCCTCAAACACCCCATCCCCTCGAAGAAATCCATCATCAGTCGCAGGTATTCGCGCCTCATCCGACGACATGACGATGCCGTCAAAGACGGCGAGCTCACTGCTACTGGAGTTATCCATAAATAGTCAAAGAACTCAGGGGCTCTGAGCGTGGGGGTGCGTGCGCCGGCGCGTGGTGAAGCGTGCCTCGGCACGTGAACCGCGCGACGTCGTGCGCAGCCGCGCGCTCAGAGACACTGAGTGGGCCATGTAGGAATCGAACCTACAACCTTGGGATTAAGAGTCCCCTGCTCTGCCAATTGAGCTAATGGCCCGGAAAGGGAAAGGGTACTAACGAAAAGCTATTTGGCTGCGCCGGCGCCCGCGAACGGGTTGGTCGGCGACTGGCCGCCCTGACTCGACTGCGCCTGCTGCGAGAACTGCTGCTGGATCTGCTGCTGGATCTCCGCCTGGCGGTCCTTCACCTGGCTCTTGATCTCCTTGATCTGCGCGGCAACCTCTTCCTTCTCGTCCGGCGTAGCGACCTCACGGGCCTTGACTTCGGCACCAGAGGCGATCAACGTGTCACCGGCGTATGAGGCGTAAAGCATCAGCGCGAGGTAGTTGGTCGCCGTCGGCTGATCCTCCGTGAGGATCTGCTGGGCCTTGGTTGCGCCTTTGGCGTCGTTGAGGCCGAGATAAGCACTCACGGCGTAGTTGGCGGTCGCAAGGCTTGGCTTGTTGTCCGTCAGCTTGAGGTAGGTCTCCCAGTCGTCGCCCAAGAGTTTGAGCTGCTGGGTGCCTTCCTCGGTGAAGGTGTTCTTCTCCTTGTTGTAGTTCTCCTCATCGGCGGCCAGCGTGTAGCGGGCCGCGATCAGGTTCTGCAACGAGGTCTTGTTCTTGGGGTCGGCCTGCGTCTGCTCGGCGTACTTCTTGACGTTGTCGCGCGCCTGGCTCGCGCTGCTGCTGCTGCCGAAGACGTCAGCGAAGCCACCCTGGACGTTGCTGCCGATTCCGAACAGCACGAGACCCCCGGCCATCAGAATGGCCAGTCCCAGATAGATCACCTTGACGGCGGTCTTGCGAGGTCCCTGAAGATCGAACAGCATTTCCCAGGCGGGAAAGCTACCGCATTGCGGCCCCGGGCTGATTGCCCTGGGCGGCCACAGCGCTCTCTTGCTCCTCACGGGGCTTGCCAAACCACACCGTCAGCCAGATCGAAAGCTCGAACAGCAACAGGAGCGGAACCATCTCGATCAGCATCGACACCGGGTCGACTCCGGGCAACAGCATCGCAACCACGGCGATTATCACGACCGCGTAGCGGCGGTTGGCGCGGAGCTGGTCGGAGGTCACGAGCCCGATTCGCGAGGCGATCAACACCGCCAGCGGAAGCTCGAATAGCACCCCCATTGCGAGCACCGTAAGCCCGAAGAACGAGTAGTAGTCGCTGGCGCGCAGCAGGATATTGAACTGCTCATCGTTGAAGCCCAGCAGGAAGGTCACGGCCGGCGGCAGCACGATGTAGTAGCCAAAGACGCAACCCGCGACAAAGAGCGCGGGAGTCATCAGTACCAAGGGCTTGGCGATCCGCCGCTCATTCTCACTGAAGGCCGGCACGACATATGCCCAGATCTCGTAGACGATCACCGGGCTGGTGATGATCAGCGCCGCGTAGGTTGCGACGGTGAGGGTTGACATGAAGGCTTCCGAAACCCCGAAAGTCGCCGGGACCTTGCCGTCCGGGAGCGGCCCATTGACGATCTCAAGGATCGCGTGGTTCTGCCAGAAGCAGACCGCGAGCACGGCGCCGAAGACGACGAAGACGACGATCAGCCGCGCGCGCAGCTCGTCGAGATGCTCGATCAGCGTGAGCTCGTCGTCCTGCTGAATCTTTCTGATCTTGCCCATCGTCCCTCGGGCGCTCGCCGGACGCCAGGGCGGCTAGCTGTCGGAGCCGGACTTCTTGTCGGCGTCACCGACCGGCGTGGCGGTGACGGTCGGTCCGGATTCTTCGCCGGCCGCGATCTCCGTGGCCGAGCTCTCCTTGCTTTCCTTGCTGTCCTTCGGATCTTCGTTGATCGCGGACTTGAACTCGCGCGAGGCCTTGCCGACCGAGCGAGCAAGCTCGGGTAGGCGCTTGGGCCCAAAGATGATCAGCACGATCACCAAGACAACGATGATCTCGAGAGCTCCGATGTTTCCTGGCATGTCTTGAACCTTACGCCGTTACGCGGCTACTTCGAGAAGTTCAGGTGGTAGCTGCTGGGCGTCGGCTCGTCCTGGCCCTGGTACTTGCTCGTCAGCTGGTCTGAGCCATACGGCTTCTCGACCGGACGATCCAGCCGCATGAACGAAATCTGGCCGATCGGCATCCCGTGGTAGATCGTGATCGGGAGGTTCGCGACATTGGAGAGTTCGAGCGTGATGTTGCCGGTGAACCCGCTGTCGATGAATCCGGCGGTCGAGTGGATCAGGAGACCAAGTCGGCCGAGCGAGCTCTTGCCTTCCAGGCGCGCGACCAGATCATCGGGAATGCTGACGCGCTCGAGCGTCTGGCCGAGTACGAATTCGCCGGGGTGAAGGATGAACGGCTCGTCGTCTTTGACCTCGACGCGCTCAGTCAGATCGTCCATCGGCTTGCGCACGTCGATGTACGGATGGCGGCCGTTGTGGAAGACGCGAAACATGCGGTCGCAGCGCACATCGATGCTCGCCGGCTGAATGAATCCCGGGTCGTACGGATCGATCACGATACGCCCGGCTTCAATCTCTGAGCGGATTGTGCCGTCGGAGAGAACCATGGGGGATCAGTCTACGCGGCGACTGGACATTCCGCGAAATTGGGGTCTAAAGCCATCCCCCAAGTTGGTCGATACGTCTGCCAACGCCGCAGCAGCGGCCCAGAGTCAAGGCAGACTTCGATGAATCCTTACAACAACAAGATCGGTAAGCGCGGCTCACGTTCACGTCGCGTGGAAGACCAGATTGCGACCCAGATCGACCATGTCGCAAACTGCGAGCACTGCGAGTGCGACATGGTCTACCCGATCGATTGGGAGCAGGCCGACGGGACCCTTTGGCGCGTGACGCTCCGTTGCCCCAACTGCGAGACCGTCTCGCCCGGCGTGATGGACGAAGAGCTGATTGAGAAGTTTGACTGCCTGCTCGACCGCGGCACCGACTCACTGGTGCGCGACCTGCGGAATCTCACCTACGCGAACATGGCGACCGAGATCAACGCATTCGTCGGAGCCCTCGACAGCGGACACATTCTGCCGGAGGATTTCTAGAGCTTTCGTAAGTCCAACACCCCCCAGGATCTACGAATTGAGAAGGCCGGCATTTGCCGGCCTTTTCGTTTGGGCGAATCAGCTGGTGCGACCGACCGCCTGGTCGGCGATCGACTCGAACACTTGTCGCTCGGCCGGCGAGATCTCCTCGCCAAGTAGCGCCTTGGCCTCGCTCACAAGCTCGCGAGCCTGCGCCGCGACGTCCTCGGGCGCACCCGTGGCGATGATCTGATCGCAGATCCGGCCAGCCTGCTCCGGAGTCTCCACCGCGCGCAGGTCCAGCGATCGCAGCGATCGATTGCGCTCAGCGGCGAGGATCAGCGGCAAATTGACGGTGCCGTCCAGCAGGTCAGCCCCGCGAGTCTTGCCGGTCTGCTCGGTCGGGGCGACCACGTCAAGCACGTCGTCGGCAAGCTGGAAGGCAAGGCCGACCTTTGAGCCGAACGCGCCGAGCGAGTCGGCCAATCGCCCTCGGCCGCCGGCGTGGGCGCCGAGCTGCGCGGCTGCCTCAAAGAGCCGCGCCGTCTTGAGCGTGCAGCGCTGCAAATAGCGCTCGCGCGTGACGCTGGCATCCCAGGCGTCCTCGCGCTGGAGCAGCTCGCCCTGGGCGAGGCCGGACGACGCGCGCGAGAGTGCGCGCACCTGTTCGATGTCGCCGCTGGCGGTGAGCTCCTCAAAGGCGAGGGCGAAGAGCAGATCCCCGGTTTGCAGGGCGGAGGGGCGACCATGCTCGGCGTAGACGGTCGGCTTGCCGCGGCGCAGCGCGGCGTCGTCGAGTACGTCGTCGTGCACGAGCGTCGCCATATGGACAAGTTCCACCGCGGCGCCGGCGCTGATCAGTGCGGCGGCCTGGGATTCGTCGGCGTCATCGATCGCCCCGCAGGTGAGCACAAGCAGGGGGCGCAGGCGTTTGCCTCCCGCACGCAGCGTTGCGAGTGCCGGCGCGGCTGCCTGGGCGTCGCGCGTCCCGACGATCTCCGCGAGCCTGCGTTCGACGTCGGTGAGCCGAGCGACGATGCTCTCGCCGACCGTGGCAGTCAGGGCTTGGAAGGCTCGCGTGTCCCCGCTCATCGACCCGGTCAGGTCAGCGGACGACGCCGTGGTGAATCGTGATGATGCCACCGGCAAGGCTCAGCCAGCGGACATCCTCGGTGCCGGCCTCATGCAGCACGCGTGCGAGCTCCTCCGGCCGGGCGAAGCGCTTGACCGAGTTGGGCAGGTAGGTGTAGGCGGAGTCTTCGCCGGCGAACTTGCCGATCAGCGGAACGAGTCCGTCAAACCATGCGCGGTAGAAGAATGCAAGCGGTCCCTTGCTCGGCTGGGAGATCTCGAGGATCACGAACTTGCCACCCGGGCGCACCACGCGGGCCATCTCGGTCAATCCGGCCGCAAGATCCGAGAAGTTGCGCACACCAAAACCGACGGTCACGGCGTCGAAGGTGTTGTCGTCGTACTTCAGATCCAAGGCGTTGCCCTGCTCGAAGATCACCTCGGCGTCGAGTCCGGTCAGTGCCTTTGGCTGCTTTTCGCGTGCGACGACGAGCATCTCCTCGGAGAAGTCCGCGCCAGTGACGCTGCCGCCTGGCGAAACTGCACGAGCGAGCTCAAATGCGAGGTCGCCGGTACCCGTGGCAACGTCGAGCACGTGGTTTCCGGCGGTCACGCCGGCGATCTCGACTGCCCGCTTGCGCCACTGATCGTGCAGACCGGCGGTCATCACCGTGTTCATCAGGTCATAGCGCTTGGCGATGCGATCGAACATCGCCTCGACCTGTTGCTCGGGCAGCGTGCCTTTGTCGGCCGCGGGCGTTGCGGCTGCATCGCTCATCAGCGGGAGCCTAGAGGAATCGGCGACTAGCGCAGCTGCGCAAGGAAGTCGACGAGCGCTTGCTTCTGCTCGATCGGCATCTCACGGAAGCTCGGCATCGGCGCGGTCGGGTTGTTCAGCGTCCGCTCGATCGCCTGCTTGGGCAGCCTTGCGCCGATCTTGGTCAGGTTCGGACCGGGGCCGTCGTTTCCGTTCTCACCGAACTTGTGGCAGCCCAGGCAGCCGGCGTTGGCGGCGACTTCCTTGCCGTACTCGTACTGCTCGGGGACCTTCATGTCGATCTCGGTCGGCGAACCGGCCAGCGAGCCCAGCAGCGTGAGGTAGGTCATCGCGACGATCGTCAGCACCATGCAGGTCATGGCGATCGGACGGCGCTCGGGACGGCGCTCGGGACCGCGGTCGTAGAACGGCAACAGGATCAGCAGCGCAAGCGCGATGTTCGGGATACCGAGCGTCGCGACAAACACGAGCTCCGGTGGCTTGATCACGCGCAGCAGCTCAAAGAGGAAGAAGAAGTACCACTCCGGACGCGGCACGTAAGACGTGGTGGTCGGGTCCGCCTTGGGACCGAGTTCGGCGCCGAGGATCAGCGACATGAAGATGATCACGAGCAAGACGACGCAGGCCATCAGGCCGTCCTTGCCGACTGCGTACGGGAAGAACGGCTTGCCCTTGTTCTTCAGGTAGCTGTACTCGCGGAGGTATTGCTCCTTTTCGAAACGATCCATCGCGCTAGACCCGCTTCTCGTCCTTGGCGTTGGCTTCGTCGACCTTCATCCACGGCGGCGCGGTGGTGCCGAGCTTGGCCACGAGGTAGAGGTGGGCGCCGATCAGTGCGCCGATCAATCCCGGGACGAGCATCATGTGGATCGCGTAGAAGCGCGAAAGCGTCGTGGCGGTGAAGTCGGCTCCGCCGCGCAGGAAGTCGGCAAGGTACGGGCCGATGATCGGACCGGTGCCGTTCAGGTTGACGCCGACGACGGTGGCCCAGAAGGAGCGCTGGTCGAACGGCAGCAGATATCCGGTGAAGCCCATCATCATCGTCATCATCAAGAGCAGGACGCCGACGACCCAGTTGAGCTCGCGCGGGTACTTGTAGGCACCGAAGACGAAGGTTCGCGCCATGTGCACGAAGACGAGCACCGTCATGACCGTGGCGCCCCACTTGTGCATGCCGTGGACGAACTCACCGAGGAAGACGTCGTTGTTGATGTGGCGCACCGAGTCGTAGGCCTCGATCGGGCTCGGCGTGTAGTACATCGCCAGGAAGACGCCGGTGAAGGCCTGGGCGATGAAGGCGAACATCGTCGCTGAACCGAGCGTGTACCACCAGTTGATGCCCTTGGGCACCTTGCGGAAGAGGAAGCCGCGCAAGAAGCCCGAGCCGCTGGTGCGCTCGTCGATCCAGGCGACGACGCCGGTACCTCCAGCCGCTGCGGCCTCGCCGACGGTCACTTCGTCCTTGGGGCCCGGCTTCGGGTTGGGACGCATGCTCGGCGGAAGCGGCGGCATCGGCGGCTTCGGCAGGTCGGAGACCTTCTTGTTCAGCGGATTGGAGAGCTTGGGCATGAGAAGCTGGGTGGCGGCTAGGTGGTCGGGCGCGGCGGGTAGAGGATCTGCCAGACACCGTCGACGTGCTCACCCGGGTCGCGCAGCGGCACGCGCTCGAGCTGGGAGTTGACGGAGAACTTCGCCCCGAGCATCACGCGACCGTCGATCACGTAGGTCTCGAAACGGTCGAGCGGACGCACTGGCGGGCCGCCCGTGACCTCGCCCTCAAAGCCGTAGGTTCCGCCGTGGCACGGACAGATGAAGGACTTGGCGGCGTCGATGTAGCGCACCGGGCAGCCCAGGTGCGCGCAGCGGTTGGAGATCGCCACGAAAGGCCAGTTCTGCTCGGGCGTCGGGTTGTTGTTCTTGCGGATGTAGACGAGTTGCTTGCCGACCTCGCCGATCCCGGCGGTGGTGGTGACGACTTGCGGTACGTAGGTGTCGGCCGTGAAGTCCTCTGTCGCGCCCACATCGAGCAGCGAACGGTGCTCAGTCTTCTCGAAGATCGGGCCGAGCGCGAATCCGAGCGCGGGGAGCGCGAACATCGCGCTGGCGACTCCGCCGGCACCAAGCGCCACGGCGGTCATGAAGTGGCGTCGAGTGACCGTTTCGCCCTCGAAGCCGCCCGGCCAGCCGCGGTCGGCGGTGAACTTCGACTTGGGAGCCTTTTCGGGGCTCTCGGTCGGAGCGGTCGTGGTGTCAGTCTTCGGGGGCATCGATGCGTGGATTCGTGCGGATCAGATCAAGGAAGAATCAGTCCGAACCGCGCGCAAGCATAGCCAATGTGGACTGCCACAAATCGTCCGCACGCGCGCTGTCGCCCAGTGCGTGAGCTTCCGCACAACCTGCGATGAGGCGCGCCAGTACGCCGACGGCTTCGGTGTCACCGGCGTCGGCAAGGACCGCCAGACCCGCCGCGTACATGCGGTCACCGGCCAGCAGCGCGAGATCCTGATCATCGATCTCGTACCAGCGTGGACTTCCGTAGTGCAGCAGGTAGCCCTCGCGCACAACCTGTGCTGCGGCCAGCCGAAGACTCGGTGCCTCGAGCAACTCGGTGGGATCGAGCTCGTTGCGGCGGTCGGCGATCAGGCTCTCGGCCGGGAGCAGATCGGTGGCCTGGGGAACCGCGCTCATGCGGCGACCTCAGCGAACGCCGCGCGCGCGGCCGCGATCGTCGCTTCGATCGCAGCGTCGTCGTGCGCGAGCGAGGGGAACCAGGCCTCATACTGCGAAGGCGGCGGGTAGACGCCGCGTTCGAGCAGCGCACGGCACCAGGCGGCGTGCTTTTCCATGTCGCAGAGTTTGGCGGAGGCGAAGTCGCTTGGCGGCTCGGCGGCGAAGAAGACGGTCATCAGGCCGCACTCGCTCACAACCGAGACGTTCACGCCGGCCTCCGACGCCGCGGTGGCCAGCCCCGCTGCGAGGTCCTGCGTGCGCAACTCGAGCACCCGGTAGGCGTTCGCGTCGAGCTTTGCCAGCGTCGCAATGCCGGCCGCGGTCGCCAGCGGATTGCCCGAGAGCGTGCCGGCTTGGTAGACGTCGCCGGCAGGAGCGATCCGCTCCATGAGGTCACGTCTGCCGCCGTAGGCCGCGGCCGGCAGCCCGCCGCCGATCACCTTGCCGAACATCGTCAGGTCCGGCGTCACGCCGGAGTGCTCCTGATATCCGCCGCGCGCAGCGCGAAATCCGCTGATCACTTCGTCGAATATCAGCAGCGCACCGTTTGCGTCGGCATGCTCGCGCAGCAGCTGGAGGAAGCCTTCCGCCGGCGGCACCAGTCCCATGTTCGCCGGGCAAGGTTCGGCGATGATCGCCGCGAACTGGTGCTGCTCGCAGGCCGCCGCAAGCGCAGCCGCGTCGTTCCAGGGGATGACGATCGTGTCTCGCGAGGCGCCCTCGGTCACGCCGGGGCTGCCGGGGACCGCCAGCGTTGCAAGCCCAGATCCGGCATCCACCAGCAGCGCGTCGCTGTGGCCGTGGTAGGCGCCGGCGAACTTCAGAATCTTTTCTCGACCGGTGGCGGCGCGCGCCAAGCGCAGCACGGACATCCCGGCCTCGGTGCCAGAGGAGGTCATGCGCACCATCTCGCAACTGGGCACCCGCTCGACGATCTGCTCGGCCAGCAACACCTCCTGCTCAGTCGGCGCGCCGAAGCTGCTGCCGCGTTCGGCCGCCGCCTCGACAGCCGCAACGACGTCGCGGTCGGCATGCCCGAGGATCAGCGGACCCCAAGAGCAGACGTAGTCGATATAGCTGCGTCCGTCGACGTCGACGATCTCGCAACCGGCGCCGCGTTCGATGAAGATCGGATCGCGCCCGATCGAGCGCATCGCCCGCACCGGCGAGTTGACGCCGCCGGGCAGAACCTTGAGCGCCCGTAAATAGAGATCCTGCGAGCGGCTCACGCGGCGCTCATGTGCGCTTCTTCCCACTCCCGGTAGTCGGGGGTGAAGTAGCGCAGGCGGATCTTCTTGTACTCGGTCGAGGAGTAGAGCGTCGCGCGCTCGTGGATTCCGGTCTCCTCGGCGATCCGCGCGAGGATCGCGTCGCACTCCTCTTTTGAGCGGCCGTGCGCCATCGTGAAGAGCGAGTAGGGCCAGTCCTCGTAGGTCGGCCGCTGGTAGCAATGCGAAATTCCGCGATAGGACGCCATCTGCGGACCGAGTTCGGCGATTCGATTTTCGGGGACCTTCCAGACACCCATGCCGTTTGCCGAGAACCCGGCTCGGCGATGGAAGAGAATCGCGGCGACGCGTCGCAACAGCCCGCGATCGACCATCGTCCGCGCGTGCTCAAGCAGAGCGGCCTCGGTGATCCCGATCGCCTCGGCGGCCGGCGCATAGGCGTCACGGCGCACGGGCATCGCGCCCTGGAGGTGTTTGATCACCGCATGGTCCATTTCGGAGAGTTCGGCTCCGCCCAGTGGGCGTTCAACCGATTCGCCGCCTGGCGCCGAGAGCGTCTCGGTGCCCTTCTCCATCTCCAGGTTCATGTTGATCTTGAAGAGCCGCAGCGTGGGGAGCGAGCGCACGGAAGTCGCTCCGGCTTCGCGCGCCAAGACGTCGAGTGTGCCGGCAAGACCAAGTTTCGAATCCGGCGGCGTGGCGATCGTGAACCAGAGGTTGAACTCGTGGTTTCGCAGGTAGTTGTGGCTGACGCCCGGGTGTGCGTTGAT
Organism: uncultured Thermoleophilaceae bacterium; assembly: GCA_964597975.1. Lineage (GTDB taxonomy): Bacteria > Actinomycetota > Thermoleophilia > Solirubrobacterales > JACPNS01 > JACPNS01. Next base: position 32,615 of record CAZRAA010000006.1, read on the forward strand.
CACCTCGGCCGCGCGGTGCGGGTGCTCAGGATCGACGCTTGCGGCGACCAGCATCGACTCGTAGCCAAGCGCCCGGGTGTCGAAGATCGGCGTGATCTCACGGATGATCCGGTCATCGAGCAGCTCCTGCGTGCGGGCGAGCACCCAGTCGATGTCCGCATCCATTTCGGCCGCGACCGAGTCGAACGGGTATGGCTCAAGCGGAAAGCTCCCCTGAAGAAGATTCAGCAGCTGCTTGTCACGCTCATCCAGGGGGACGGCGGCTCCCCCCTTGCGCGAACGCAACTTGGGCTGTCCGCGGCCGCTCTCGGCCGCCTTGATGCCGTCGGTGCTGCTCATCGGTTCCACGAGGCGAAGTCCTTTGCGTGATAGCTGAAGATGATGTCCGCGCCGGCGCGCCTGATTGCGAGCAGTGCTTCGGACACTGCCGCGCGCTCGTCGATCGCACCGGCGGCTGCTGCGGCCTTGAGCATCGCGTATTCACCGCTGACGTTGTACGCCGCGACCGGTGTTGGCACGGCGTCGCGCACCTGGCGGACGATGTCCAGGTACGGCAGCGCCGGCTTCACCATCACGATGTCGGCGCCTTCTTCGACGTCGAGCAGCGCCTCGCGCACGGCCTCGCGCGCGTTGGCTGGATCCATCTGGTAGCCGCGGCGGTCGGCACGGATGTGGCCGTCGGGCTGCGGTGCGGAGTCCGCTGCGTCTCGGAATGGGCCGTAAAAGGCGCTCGCGTACTTGGCGCTGTAGGCGATGATCGCCGTGCCCGCGAAGTCTTCTTCATCGAGCGCGGCGCGCAGATGGCCGACGCGGCCGTCCATCATGTCGCTCGGGGCCACTGCGTCGGCTCCGGCAGCGGCGTGGGAGATCGCGGTGCGGGCGAGAAGCTCGAGCGTCTCGTCGTTGTCGACGTCGCCGGAAGCTCCGATCACGCCGCAGTGCCCGTGCGTCGTGTACTCACACATGCATACGTCGGTAACGACTGTGAGCTCCGGCGCAGCCGCTTTGATCGCCGCAGTCGCGAGCTGCACGGGTCCGTCGGAATCCCATGCGCCGCTGCCGACCTCGTCCTTTTCTGCAGGCAGTCCGAAGAGCAGCACGCCGGCGAGTCCGAGCTGCTGGAGCTCGCGTGCTTCCTCGGCCATCAGGTCGACCGAAAGCCGGTCGATACCCGGCATCGAGGCGATCGGCTGGCGCGCGTTCTCGCCGGGGACCACGAAATACGGCGCGATCAGGTGCGCCGGGGTCACGTCGTTCTCCTTGACGAGCTCACGGATCGAGCGCGTCGTGCGCAGCCGGCGGAGCCTTGTGGCTGGAAACGCCATGTTTCGACTGTATCCGGGGTGGCTAGGCGACGACCCGGCGTTTGACCGCCCAGGCGGCGATCGTGCAGTAGACCGCAACCAGCAGACCGAGGTGCAGCGCCGGCACCAGTGCATCAAATCCCGGCGAGAGTCCGGCGCGCACGAAGTCGAGCGCCGGCTTGAACGGGAAGACCGAGTTGATCACCTGCAGGACCGCCCAGAGTCCCTCGGAGACCGCGCCCTTGGGAACGAGCGCCGCGGCGGTCAATGGCAGGCCGATCATGAACGAAGCGAGCGACGCGGCACGCACGTCGCCGCTGATCGAGCCGATCATCACGCCGGCAGCGCCGAACGCCGTCGCCGCGACAACGATCGCCGGCCACCAGGCCCAGACGCGCTCCCAGCGGATGTCGACAAAGAAGCCGAAGGCGATCACCATCACCGTCCCCACGACCATCGCGCACAGTCCCGCGAGAATTGTTTTTTCAATCACGATCGTGGATCGTGGCGCCAGGCCGCGCAGAAGCCGCGTGAGCATCTGGTCCTCGGATTCATAGGCGAGCATGCCGGCGCCCAGCAGCAGGGCTACGAACATCGCGGACACCGCGACCGCGACCGCGACGGCCAGCGACGAGAGCGACGAATTGGTGCCGACCGGCTTGTTCTCGAGTTTGATCGGCTGACCGACGCGCTTGAGCAGCGAGCGCGCGAAGGTCGCGCCCTGCTTGGCGCCTTCGGACAGGCCGGCGAACTGCTGCAGTTCGGTCCGTTGATCGGGCGGGACATAGGGCAGGATCTTCTTGATCAGATCGGCCCCGTTGGCAAGCCCGTCGATATTTCGCGTCTTGCCGCCGAAGGTGATCTCGCCGCCGTTGACGATGATGTCGATGTAGTCGAGCGAGACGTCGGTGAAGCGATTGGTCAGCTCGTTGTTGGTGTCGACGAGCAGGCCTTTGATCGTGTTCTCGACGTAGGCCTTCCTGGTTGGATCCGAGGCGTCGAAGATCGCCTCAATCGTTCCCTGACTCTCCGAGGACTCAAGCTGCTCGACGATGTCCTTCGGAATGATCACCGCCGCCACCGCGTCGCCGGTCTTGACCTCTTCGAGCGCCTGCTGCGGCGTCTCGACGTCGTAGCCGTCGACGTTCTCGTAGAGCGAACGCGTGAGCTTGTCGAGATCGAAGTTCTTGCCGCCGATCCGCAATGTGCGCTGGTTGTCTGGCACCTGATTGACGATTGCCACGCGCGGCTTGGTCGGCGGGCGTCCTACCGCAAGGCCCACGAGCACCGCGACCAGCGCCGGGTAGAGCGCGAGCAGAATGATGATCGAAGGCGTTCGGCCGAGCAGGCGCAGGTCCTTGCCGAGCAGGTAACCGAGCCTGCGCATCAGGAATCTTCTCCCGAAGCCGACTCGCCGCGCTGGGCACGCAGGAAGTTGATGAACGCGACCTCGAAGTGCTCGCCCGGTCCGATGCCGGCAGGGGCACCGTTGTAGAGCAGCCTCCCGCCGTCGAGCACCAGCACACGATCTGCGTGCCCCTCGACTTCGCCGGCGGAGTGGGTGGAGAAGACAATCGCGATGCCGGAGCTTGCCAACGACTCGAGCAGCTCCCACAGGCGTTCGCGCTGCAGCGGGTCGAGCGCGGCCGACGGCTCGTCAAGCAGCAGGACGGCGGGGTCGGAGATCATCCCCATACCGATCGAGAGTCGCTGGCGCATGCCGCCGGAAAGGTCCTCGGCGTGGTCATCCGCGCGGTGGGTCAGCTCGATGCGCTCCATCATCCGACCGGCCGCGGCCGAGACATCGGAGACGCGTTCGAGACGCGCAAATAGTTCGAGGTTCTCGCGCACGGAGAGCTTTCCGTAGACTGCGGCGCGCTGGGGAACCCAGCCGAGCTTTCCGCCCGGAAGATCAACGCTGCCCGAATCGGCCGGCACCACGCCAGAGAGCAGTGAGAGCAGGGTCGTCTTGCCGGCCCCGTTGGGCCCGGCGATCGCGACGCACTCCCCTGCGTCGACGACGAATGAAACTTTGCTGAGTGCTGCGCGGTCGTCGTAGTGCTTGACGAGGTCGCGGCCTTCGAGCACCGGCATGGGCGGGAGGATAAACCGCCGAGCGTGCGCACTGCCCGTAGACTCGCCCGATGCCTTCGATCCTGTTCATCGGCGACGTGGTGGCAGAGCCCGGCCGGCGTGCCCTTTCGACGCTGTTACCGCGCCTGCGCGAAGAGCACGAACCGGACTTCGTCGTCGTCAATGGCGAGAACGTCGCGGGCGGGATGGGCATCACGCCGAAGACCGCCGACGAGCTCTTCGAGCTCGGCGTGAACGCGATCACCTTGGGCAATCACACGTATCGCCATCGCGAGATATATCCATACCTGGACTCAGGCAAGGCGATCATTCGCTGCGCCAACCAGCACGCAAGCAACCCGGGCAAGGGCGCGACGATCGTCGAGTCGGGCAACCTGCGGCTCGGGGTGATCAATCTGATCGGGCAGTTCGGGCTCGACAACGACGGCAATCCCTACGACGTGGCCGACGCCCTGGTTCGCGAGATGACCGGCGACGTCGATCTGATCCTCGTGGATTTCCACGCCGAACTGACCAGCGAGAAAGTCGCGATGGGCTGGCACCTGGACGGCCGCGTGACCGGTGTCGTCGGCACCCACACGCATGTGCCCACCGCCGACGCCCGCGTACTGCCCGGTGGGACCGCCTACTGCACGGACGTTGGGATGACGGGCTCGCGCGCCGGGGTGATCGGGGTGGTGAAGGAGACGATCATCGCCAAGCTGCGCACCGGCATGCCGGGCCGCTTTGACAGCGCGACCGGAGACGAGCACCTGATGGGGGTGTTGATCGAGGCGGGCCGCGATGGCAAGGCCACGGGGATCGAGCAGTTGATCGTTCCGCTGGATGACGACGACAGTTAGTCGCCAGCACCGCCGACCCAGAAGGAAATCTTCCGAACGTTGTTGCTGTAATTGAGCTCTGCCCAGGCGAGTGGAGTCCAACCGTCTTCGCCGTAGCCGACGTAGGTGTCGCGCAGCACGAACGCCGACTGGTCGTAGACATCGTCTTCGTACCCGTCAGGGAACGCTGCCTTCATCTGGTCTTCGGTCATTCCAACCCTCAAGGCATCTTGAACCAACCAGATTCCGCCGCCCGGGCCACTGACCGAGAATGCCTGCAGCACCTTCCCTGACTTGCGCCCGCACGTTCGATTCGACAGACCCCACGTGGTCAGTGTCACCTCGAGCCCGAGTTTCCGCCAGCGGACTATGCAGTGCTGGCGGTAGGCCTTCGTCTTCGACGGCCTGCCGAAGACCTTGCGCAGCTGCGCAAGTCCGATCGGCCGCGAATCGACGTACCGCAGTTTGCCGATCCGCGAGATCTGGTCGGAACTGTTCCAGCGAATGTCGTACGTGCTTTGAGCAGCGCCTGTCGCCGGGGCGAGCGTGAGCACGAGTGTTGCCAGGAGGCCGAGTCCCAAGGCACGCATCTGCCGATTATGCCGAATTCAGCTGCTGAACGACCAGAGCTTGTTGCCAACAAAGTTGATCGGCGTGACGCAGATCACGGCGATCGCCTGGGCGGGTAGCTCGCCAAGGCCCGCGGCGACAAACCCCTTCAGCAGCAGCAGGTTGAAGCCGAGTGCAACGAGGCTGACGACGAAGAATCGCGTCGCCTGGAACCCAGCATGACCGTCGCCCGCGTCGAAGGTCCAGTGCCGGTTCCAATAGAAATTGTTCAGCACCGCGACACAGAACGCGATCACCGCGGCGGCCAAGTAGTAGACGCCGAATCCCTGGCGCGCCAGTTCGTAGACGGCGAGGTTCACGACGTAGCCGCTGGCGCCGACCGCGCCAAACTTCACCAACTGAATCCAGTTGGCGGGTTTCTTCAGCCCGTGGTAGGCACGCCGGTGCATCCGCGGCGGGCTCTGGACTGCTGCTGTTTCTGAGGTCGATTGCGACATAGCTTCAGGCACGTCAATCTACAGACTCGCCGTCGCCGGGTTACGGCACTCAATCAATTCGCAACACTGGCCGGGTCGATCCCGAAGTGCTCAAGCACGAGGTGGTGCACATCGCCGATCGACCAGGCGCGTTGCTCACGGCGCGCTTCGCCGGTGCCTGTGACGATCAATTGCGCGGCCGAGTCGGCCTTGTGCAGCGAGCCGTGCGTGCCGCCGCCCAGGTGCGCGACGCCGCCCCAGTCGAGGAACTCGTGGCCAAGCTCCGGGGTGACGATCAAATCGCCGCTGCCCGGGCAGTTGAGCGCCGACCAAACCCGCTCGAGGGCGTCGGGGTACTCCTCGCTGTGAATTTCATCGCCTTGGGCGAAGAGGTCGAGCACGACCTTTTCGCCCTCCAGGTCCCACCCGCGTCCGCGCCGGTCCGTGTACTGCGATCCCGGCTTGAAGCGCAGCTCGGCCTCGCCCAGGCGCGCGCAGGCTTCACCGTCCTCGAGCCAGAAGACCTGCTCGATCTTCGCCTCGCGGCTGAGATCCTCAACGAGCAGCGGCAACTTGCCGCCGCGATGCGCGGGGTCGAGCACATAGATATTCCCCGCGCGCGCCGCGGGACTGACCGCGATGTCGGCGCTCCCCGCGCGCCGTCCACGACGGGGCTGCAAGACGTCCCATTCGTGCGCCGCCAGCAGATCGACCAGATCGAGCGTCTCGTGCACGGTGCTGTGCGAGTGATCGGAAACCACGATCACCGCGTGCTCGTCGAGAAACCGCCTGTATCCCCCCGCTGCATCGATCACACGCTGGAACTGCGCGTCGGCGTGCGCGATCGATACGTGCTGCTCGTCGGGTCCATTGCGGTGGGAGAAGTTGTCGTTGTCGGGGAACGAGAGCAGCATGAACTCGTAGCGGCCGGAAAGCACGAGTTCCACGCCGGCACAAGCCGCGTGCTGGTCGCGCTTCCCCGGGACGCCGTAGCTCGAGCGGCACTCAGTACCCAGCGAGTCGAAGATGTCCCCGTAGAGCAAGTCGGTCGGTCCGTACCCGGGGCGCGACATCCCGGTCACGCCGGCAAGCGCGCCGGCCACGCCCGCACCGGCGAACTCGTGTTCCTTGGGCCCGCGGTAGATCATGTAGGTCGTGCAGGCGCAGTGAATCCCAGCGCGCTCAAGCGTCTCGAAGAAGGTCGGCGTCTTGGCCGAGAGGTGTTCCTGATTGATCCGGAAGACAAGATCCTTCAGCACGGTGATCACGCCGCTGCGCCGGGCGGCCGGAAAACTGATCCCGTAGTCGACGTAACGCCGCTCGTCGCGCTTGTACCAATTCATCGACGGAATCCCGTGCTCGTCCGGGCCGTGTCCGGTGACGATCATCGAAGTCGCGACCGGGGTCAGCGACGGGAACGCGGAGATGCACTCGCCGGTCTCATACCCCTCGCGCATCAGACGCGCGAAGTTCGGTGCGGAGCCATCGGCGATCGCCTTGTGCAGCGACGCCGGACGCATTCCGTCGACGACGACGAGGCAGAGCTTCTTGGGATTTCTAGGAGAGGACACGGAGGCCCTCGTGCTTCTTCGCCTCGCGGCGGCGCGCACCGAAGATCAGCGCGATCGCAACGATCGGAAGCACGAGCCCCGCGGGCGGAAGCAGCAAGGCGATGACCACGGCAACGATCGCAACCAGATCCACACCGAACGCCAGCACGCGGCGGGAGGCGTCGGTGTCCTGTTTGGCCGCCTTGGCCTCCTCGCGGCTGGCGCCCTTGAGTTGGCGCTGCTCGCCGGCCTCGAGCCGCTCGCCGACTCCCTTGAGCAGGCCGCCAGACGCGTAAGCCACAAGTGCGCCAGGGACCGCCCCAAAGATCGCGCCAAGCCACGCCTCGTCATTCTGCGTGCCGAAGACAATTGCTCCGCCAAGACCGCCGAGCACAACGGCGAGAATCACGTGCAGCGGCATCACGCGCGGCCGGTCAGCGGAGACGCGCGTGACCATCCCGCCCGGCAGAGCGATCAGAGCAAGCGACTGCAGCAAAACGACGATCGCGACGATCACAGCGGCCGCGCCGGCCAGGAAGTCGTAGTCGCTGTTGGAGTTGTCGACCCCAAGACTTATCGACACGCACACGACCACGGCGGCGAGCGCAACGAGCGGAGAGAGTCCGGCTGCGGCCCCCACGCCGATCGCTTGGCAGATGTTCCAGATCGTGTCCATGCCGATACGGTAAGTGGGAATCTAGATGGTCGAGCGCGAATAACAGATGATGGACGCAGGGCGCGGCAGCCGGCACGACATCGAGCGCTACGCGAGTCTCTTCGCCGAGCGATCGGAGAAGGTCAAGACGAGCGCGATGCGCGACATGATGTCGATCACCGACCGTCCCGAGGTGATCAGTCTCGCCTCCGGGATGCCCGACACCGCGAGCTTCCCAAAGGACCTGCTCGAGAGCGTCTTCGTCGACATGGCGCGCAACCACAGCGCCGAGCTCCTGCAGTACACCCCGACCGAGGGCATCCTGCCCGTCAAACGGCGAATCGCCGAAGTGATGGCGGCCGAGAACATCAAGGCCGACGTCGACAACATCCTCGTCACGACCGGCGGACAGCAGGCGATCGACCTGATCACCCGCGTCCTGGTCGATCCGGGCGACACGATCATCACCGAGGCGCCGACCTACCCAGGCGCGGTGCCGAGCTTCCTCTCCTTTCAGGCCGACGCCGTGCAGATCGACATCGACGACAACGGCCTGCGCATCGACTTGCTTGAGAAGGAGCTCGATCGACTGGACCAAGCCGGCATCACGCCGAAGTTCATCTACACCGTTCCGACATTTCAGAACCCGGCCGGCGTGACGATGTCGCTTGAGCGGCGCAAGCGGCTGGTCGAGATTGCCGCCGAGCGCGAGCTGCTGATACTCGAAGACAATCCGTACGGCATGCTGCGCTACTCGGGCGAGCCGCTGCCGACGCTGCGCGAACTCGACGGCGGCAACTTCGTCGTCTACCTCGGCACATTCAGCAAGATCCTGGCGCCGGGTCTGCGGCTCGGCTGGATCGAGGGACCGTCGCCGGTGGTCGAGAAGTGCAACATCGCCAAGGCAGCCGCGGACCTCAACTCATCCGGTCCAGGGCAGTTCATGATCGAGAGCTACTTCGAGCAGGCCGACTGGCGAGACTGGGTGAAGACGGCCAGCGGGATCTACAAGTCACGGCGCGACGCGATGCTCGCCGCGCTTGACCTCTACTTCCCACCCGAGGCCAGCTGGACCAAGCCCGAGGGCGGACTGTTCATTTGGGCGACCTTGCCGGAACAGATCGACACAACGGACCTGCTCACGAAGGCGCTGCGCTCGAACGTCGCCTTCGTGCCCGGCGCCGGCGCGTTCCTGGGGAGTACGCCCGACCCACGTGGACGCAACACGATGCGCCTGAATTTCAGCGGCGTCCCCGAGGACCGCATCACCGAAGGCATTCGTCGGATCGGCGAGGTTGTCGAGGAGCAGCTCGAACTGTGGCGGTCGATGACCGGTGAACACCGGACCGTCAAGACCGAAACGCCGGCCGATCAAGCCGGCGAGTCGAGTGTCTCGTGGCTCGCCGGTCGCAAGATGAAGCGGCAGGCCGGATGAAGGTCGCCGTCCTCAAAGGCGGCGCGTCACTCGAACGGCAGGTGTCGATGCGCAGCGGCGCGCGGATCGCCGAGGCGCTCCGCGCGGGCGGTCACGAGGTCACCGAGATCGATGTCGACCAGACATTGGTCAGCAAGCTGCGCGAGTCTCAACCGGACGCAGCGTTTGTCGCGCTGCACGGTCGCGGGGGCGAAGACGGAACGATCCAGGAGCTGCTCGAGATCGTCGGCATCCCCTACACCGGCTGCGGCGTGCTCAGCTCGACCCTCGCGATGGACAAGTCGCTGACGAAGTTGCTGCTGCAAAAGCACGGCGTCCCGACGCCGCGCTTCGTCTCCTTTGGGGAGTCGGCCTTCAAGAGTCTCGGCGCGTCGGACGCGCTCGACCAGATTGAATCGCTGCTCGGGTTTCCGGTCGTGGTCAAGCCGGCACGCCAGGGATCCGCGCTGGGAGTCAACTTCGCCGCCGATCGTTCCGAGCTGCCGCCGGCAATCCTCAGTGCATTCAGCTACGACGACAAACTGCTGATCGAGCAGTTTGTCAAGGGCCGCGAGATCGCGGTGAGCGTGCTGGACGGGGAGGCGCTGCCGGCAGTCGAGGCGATCGTGCGGAGCGGCAACTTCTACGACTTTGAGAGTCGCTACGAGATCGGCAAGACCGACTACGTCTGCCCGGCCGAGCTCGATGACGCGCTCGCCGCGCGACTCGCGGCGATCGCCGTCGAGACCTACTCGCTGCTCGACTGCCATGGGTTCGCTCGCATCGACTTCATGGTTCCCGAAGACGGCGAGCCACAGGTACTCGAAGCCAACGCGATCCCGGGCCTGACCCGGACGAGCCTGATGCCGATGGCCGCCGAAGCCGCAGGGATCAGCTTCGAGCAACTCGCCGAAAGGCTGCTTGCGACCGCGCAGTCGCGACAGCCCTACCCGGTGGCCTAGCTAGCCGGCAGCCAGCCGCTTCTTCTCGGCCTTGACGTCGAAGTCGGCCTTCGGCCACTTCAGCTTGCAGGCCCGAAGCTCTTCGAGCAGCAGTTGATTGACGGCCAGCCGGGCGAACCACTTGTGGTCCGCAGGCACGACATGCCACGGCGCGTGCTCGGTGCTTGTCTTGTCGAGCACGGCTTGGTAGGCCTCCATGTAGGCGTCCCAATGGGTCCGCTCGTCGACGTCTCGCGGGTTGTACTTCCAGTGCTTGTCCCTGCGCGCCAAGCGTTCCGCCAGGCGCGCCTTTTGTTCCTCGCGAGAGATGTGCAGCATCACCTTGATGATCCGCGTGCCTCCCGCGGCAACTTTCTGCTCGAAGGCATTGATCTGTGCGTAGCGGCGCGACCAGGTGGCGCGCGGCACCAGCTCATGAACCCGGACGACGAGCACGTCCTCGTACTGCGATCGGTCAAAGACCCCGATGTATCCGGGCTTTGGCAGCGCATTGCGAATGCGCCAGAGAAACGGGTGAGAAAGCTCTTCCTTGGTCGGCGCCTTGAAGGCCTTGATGGCGACGCCCTGGGGGTCGACTTCGCCGACAACGTGGCGCACGATCCCGCCCTTGCCGGAGGTATCCATGCCCTGAAGGATCAAGAGAATCGAAGGCCCGCCGCCGTCACGGCCGTTGGCAAAGAGGCGCTCCTGCAGCTCAGAGAGTTCATCCGCGCCGGTGGCAATCAGTTTGGACGCTTGCTTCTTGCCGCCCTTGAAGCCTGGTGTCGACGCAGAGTCGAATGCGCTTAGATCGAAGCCGGCCGCGACGCGCAGCGTCCTCGTGAGCTTGTCGGCATCCGGCTTTGCCACAGGGTCAGTTGTCCTCGCCGGGGGTCAGTTCCGTCAGCGCCATCACAGCGCCGGCCGGATCCTCCACAACGCACCAGCGTCCCATGGTCTCGGAGTCGCGCGGCCCAAAAACAACGCTGCCGCCGAGCTGGTTGCACGCGGCGATCGAGTCGTCGAGATCGTCGACCGTCACGTAGACGAGCCACTGCTGCGGAAGTCCCTTGAGGCTTCCTTCCTGGTGGCAGATGCCGGCCGCCGGATCGCCCGTCTCGGGGTGGGTCATGACGAAGTCCTCGCGGCCCTCGACCGGCAGACCGATGGCGTTCCAACCGACAACACCTGCGTAGAAATCACGCACGGTCTCGGCGTTCTCGACCGTGAGATCTGCCCACTTGATCAAGCCGGTGCGCGGTGGTGTTACGCCCATCGGCCCAGCTTAAACGCTCCAGCCGGCGCGATTCCCCGCGCCGGCTGGAGTGCCACCAGACTTGCCTGCGTCAGCGCGTCACGCGCTCACAGTTGCGCGCAACCTTGTCCTTGCGGTCAGCGACAACCGTGTCTCTCCCGAGTCCACAGTTGATGTTGTCGCGCACACCGTCGTCGGCGATGACCGTGTCGCGACCGGATCCGCCGCGCAGCTGATCGCGGCCATTGCCGCCAACCACCGTGTCGGAGCCTTTCGAACCGCGGACGGCATCCTTGCCATCACCACCGATCAGCGTGTCCTTGCCGGAATTGCCGTCGATGTTGTCGGCACCGGTGCCTCCGTCGATGTGGTCGTCACCCGGTCCGCCGCGGAGCTTGTCGTCGCCGTCGTGACCACAGATGTCGTCGTCACCCTTGCCGCCGCGAATGTGCTCGTCCTCGTCGTCGCCCTTCGGTTTGCCGTCCTCGTAGTCGTCCTCCTTGGACGGCTCCTCGGCACCTTCCTTGGGCTCATCCTTGGCGCTCCCCTCGCCTTCTTTCTCGCCCGGCTCGCTCTCGGTACCCGATTCCTCCTGCATCAGCGAGAACTGCAGTTCGGTATCTGGTTCCGCTGCCGGCGCGCAGCTGACCGTCTCCTCGGCGTCGTCCTGCCCCTGTGCCTGAACAATTGAGGCGGTCGCGAACATCGCGATTACCAAGCAGCCGATGATCATGAACGTGCGTTTCATGTCGATCTCCAATCGAAAGTGAATGCCCGGTGTCGCCCCGGACCCTTAACTATCGACGTCGGAGCACGCGCTCGACAGCCACAGACGGCAATCGCAGGTTGATTTATCGGACGTCCGTTTAGCCTTCGGCGCCGAAGTCTTCAGGCGAGACTTCGTCGAGGAACTTGCGGAACTTTCCGACGACTTCCTCGGTGTCCTCGACCTCGTGCTCGAACTCGATCGCCGACTCAGCGATCACCTCGTCGGCGACGAAGATCGGGGCCTCGGTGCGGACGGCGAGCGCAATCGCATCCGAGGGTCGCGCGTCGATCTCTAGTTCGCGATCCCCCTGGCGCAGCGTGATTGTGGCGTAGAACGTGTTGTCGCGCAGTTCGGTGACGGCAACCTGTGCACACTCGAGTTCAAGGTCTTCAAAAACCGTCGCCATCAGATCATGCGTCATCGGACGCGGGGTGTCGGCTTCCTGGAGCTTCATCAGGATCGCCGCGGCCTCGGGGTGGCCGATCCAGATCGGCAGAAACTCGTTGCCGTCAACGGCCTTGAGCAGGATGATCGGCTGCTTGCCGACCATGTCGAACGACACCCCGTAGATAACCATCTCGCGCATACGGGTCAAGTATGGCGAAACAGTGCGGAATCCTGCACAACAGCGGGAGCGACGCTAGACTTTCCGGCTCCTCGGGCGATTAGCTCAGTCGGTTAGAGCGCATCTCTGATAAGGATGAGGTCCCAGGTTCGAATCCTGGATCGCCCACTCTCGGGGCCGGGCTCAGCTGAGCTTTTCGATCGCGGCGATCGCTTCTTCGACGCTGGCGAAATCGAGGTGGACTTTGACGCCTCGATCACTCACCTTGACGCGCGGGTCGATGCCAAAGGCGCGAGCGAAACGTCCTTCGATCTCTCCGGCGGCCTCGTGGGCCTCGGCCTTGGCGATCTCGGCGCTGCGAGAACCCTCAATCTTGGCTTTAGGGTTGGTGGACGCGGCCGCCGCTTCGGCGCGGCGCTCGGTCTCTCGAACCGACCAGCCGCTCGCTGCGGCCTCGTGGGCCAGTCGGCGAATCGTGAAGTGGTCTCCGGCTCGCAGCAGGGCTCGGCCGTGGCCTTCGGAGAGCATGCCGTCTTCCAGCATCTGGATCACTTCGTCCGGCAGATTGAGCAGTCGGATCAAGTTCGAGACGGCGACGCGGCTCTTGCCGACCCGCTTGGCCACCTCTTCCTTGCTCAGCTCCAACTCGTCGACCAGCGCCGCACAGGCGCGGGCGGCGTCGATCGGGTTCAAATCGACACGCGCCATGTTCTCGACCAGCGCGAGCTCGAGGGTGTTGGCCGAGAGGTCGGCGCGCACGTAGGCGGGGACACTCTCGACCCCGGCGAGCTTGGACGCCCGCAGGCGCCGTTCTCCTGCCACCAATTCGTACCGGCCGGCCGGCAGCGGCTTGACCAGCAGCGGCTGGATCACGCCGTTGGCGGCGATCGACTCAGAGAGCGCCGTCAGCGCGGCCTCATCGAACGTCTTGCGCGGCTGGTTCGGATTCACCTCGATCGCCGTGGTCGGGAGCTGGCGCAATTCGTCCTGGGTTAGGTCCGTGTGCGTCGTCGGAAGAATCGCGGAGAGACCGCGGCCCATGCCGCGGCGGCTGGCCCGGGTGGGCTCTGGATTCGTGTTGGTCTCAGCCACGGAGGGCCACCTCTTTCGCTAGTTCGAAGTACGCCCCGGCGCCTGCCGAGTGCGGGTCGTGATGTGTGACGGGTTTGCCGAAACTCGGAGCTTCGGCGACGCGGACGTTGCGCGGGATGACCGAGTCAAAGAGCAGTTCCGGAAAGTGCTTTCGAAGTTCGTCCTCGACGTCGGTGGCCAAACGGGTGCGACCGTCGTGCATCGTCATCACCAGGCCACCGATCGCAAGATTTGGGTTCAGCTCACGTTGGATCAGCCTGACGGTGTCGAGCAGATCGGCGAGCCCCTCAAGGGCGTAGTACTCGGTCTGAACCGGAACGATCACGCGGTCGGCGGCGGCCAACGCATTGATTGTGAGCGGTCCGAGCGAGGGGGGACAGTCAAAGAAGATGAATCGATACTTGCCGCGCTGGGCCTCGAGTGCCTGGCGCAGGATGAACTCCGAACCCGCAATCCGCGGGAGCTCGACGTTGGCACCGGCCAAGTCCGGCGTCGACGGGACAATCGAAAGGTTTTCGATCTCAGTCGGGAGCGTCGCCTGTTCGATCGTCGAATCGCCGATCAGGACTTCATAAATCGTGTGCTCTTCGTTCTTGGCGCGACCTAGGCCGACTGTTGCGTTGGCCTGCGGGTCAATGTCGATCAGCAGCGTTGGATAGCCGGCTTCCGCGACGCACGCGGCGAGATTGACGGCGGTCGTCGTCTTGCCCACTCCGCCCTTTTGATTGGCGATCGCGTAGATCGTCGATTGGCCGTTTGCGGGGCTGCTTTCCATCGCCGAGAAGACTACGCGCGGATTCGGACCGTGCGAGCCCGCTTGCAGACGGTTTTTTGCGGAGTTTGCGAGCCTCGCCGCTAAGTCAGGACCCCAGCGGGCGCTTCAAGGCGACCCCGGGGCGCCGCGGGTACTTCTCCGCTGTCCGGAGCACTTTGCGCGCGACGTAGAAGTGCCGCGCAGTAGAACCCTTGAACGGCACCGTTTCGGAAAGCTCCCCTGGCTCAAAGCCGAGTTCTGCTTCGGCAGCGCAGGCGGCGGCCAGTTCCTCGTGCGAAGGCGAGCCCTTCCAAGCCACCAGTGAGCCGCCGATCCTCAGTAGCGGAGCGGCATATTCGAGCAGGACGGCCAGCGGCGCCAAGGCGCGCGCGGTGACAACGTCGTAGCTCTCGCGATGCGGACTGCCCGATTCGGCGATCTCCTCTGCGCGTCCCCAAACGCAATCAACGTTGGAAAGCCCCAGCTCGGCCGCGATCTGAGCCGCAGCCTCCATCTTCTTGCGCACGCTGTCCACCAAGACGATCTGCGCATTCGGCAGCGAGACCCCCAGCACAAGACCGGGAAATCCCGCGCCCGAGCCGATATCGATGATCCGCTCAGCGGCCGCCAGCGGGGCAACTTCAAGGCCCGAAAGACTGTCCTGTATATGGATCTCGCGCGCCTGCGCGGCATCCTGGATCGCCGTCCCGGAGATCTCCAGGCCCACGCTCCACTGGGCGAGGCGTTCTAGCTGCTCCTCCTGCATGGAGGCGAGCGTAAAACGTGAAACGGTCGCCGCGGCTGCGCTAAGCGCCGGCGGGGCTGACGACGATTCGACGCTCGGGCTCTTCACCCACGCTGTGGGTGTCAACGTCCCCGTTGTCGATCAAGTAGTGGTGCACGCTGCGGCGTTCGTTCGAGGTCATCGGCTTGAGTTCGACCTGCTGACCAGAGGCGAGCGCATCGCGGACGGCCCGGTCTGCCAGGTCAAACAGTTCCTCTTCCCGCGCGGCGCGGTATTCGTCGATGTCGACCGAGACCCGGCGGCGCTCGTCGGGATCCACGGCCTTGGCGCTGACGAGATAGGCGATCAACTGGATCGCATCGAGCGTCTGAGCGCGGCGACCGATCGCGAATCCCAGGTCGTCCCCGGTGACTTCGATGTTGATGTCATCGGCCTCCTGCGTGTAGGACACTTCGGCGGGAAGCCCGGCGCCGGCAAGCACGTCGCGGACCACGCCGACGGCCACTTCGGCCTGCCGCGAGTCTTCGCTCGAAATCGTGGAGTTCTGTTCAGCTTCGCTCATGTTTCTTTCCCCTCAGCGCCTGCGGCCGGAGCGCTTCTTCTTCTGCCGTGGCGGAGGCGGCGGCGCCTTGGTCGGCTTCTTCTCGACGACGGCCGCGCCGCCGGAAGTTACCACCGCATCGTCCGAATCATTCTTGTCGCCGACGAGCACAGGGTCGCCCTGGCGCACACGCAGCCACTTGACCACAAAGGACTGCCCGAGCGTCCAGAAGTTCGTCGTAATCCAGTAGAGGATCAGGCCCGCCGGGAAGTGGATGATGAATGGCACGAAGATGAACGGCAGCGCGAGCATCAGGCGACGCTGCATCTGGTCGGTCGTGGCCGAGAGCGAAACCAGCGTCGATCCGAGCTGTGAGCCGACGTAGAGGATCAGCAGGACCACGAGCTCGGCGCCCTTGGGGTCTTGAGTCAAGTTGGGAATGAAGAACCAACTCGGGTCCGTCGAGTTGATCGCCTGCTGGAGCCCCGGATCGCGCAACGCATAGAACATCGCGATGAAGAACGGCATCTGCAGCAGCAACGGGAAGCAGGACGCCAGCGGGTTGATCCCGTGCTCCTTGAAGAACTTCATCAGCTCCTGCTGTTTGCGCTGAGGATCGTCCTTGTACTTCTCGTTGAGTTCCTTGATCTGCGGCTGGTACTGCTGCATGTGCAGCATCGAAGTGACCTGCTTGTAGGTCAGCGGCAGGAGCAACAGCCGCACGATCACCGTCAACAGAATGATTCCCCAGCCCCACGGGATGCCCCAGTCGTAGAACTGGCGCAGCGCCTCGTCAAGCACGTTGACGATCGGCGAGAGGATGTCCTTGATCACATTGGCGATCGGCAGGACGTGCATCATGCGATCACGCCCCCGTCCTGCTTGTGATGTTCCGCACAATCATGCGAGTGTCCGCGAGACTTGAAGAGCGTCTGATCATCGACGTAGTCGAAGCCTCCCTCGCTCAACGGGTTGCAGCGAACGACGCGCCAGGCGGCGAGAATTGTCCCGCGAACCGGGCCGTACGCCTTCAGGGCGTCTACCGCGTAGGTCGAGCAGCTCGGGTAGTAACGGCAGCGCGGGGCGATCATCGGAGAGATCGCCTTGCGGTAGATCTGGATCGGCAGCATCAACGGCCAGGCGGCGACTACACGTAGCCGCGCGCGGAAATCGCTGCTGGTGCTCTTGGAGTTCACGTCGAAGGAGGATCTGGGTGGCTACTGGCCCGAGGCGATCAGCTCGTCGAGCGAATCGCATACGCCGCGCATGCCGTCACGGTCGATCAGTTCGACGATGTCCGGGCGCGCGAGCACGACGTAGTCTAGGCCGTCCGCCAGCTTGGGCTCCAGTTGATCGAGCGCCTCGCGAATCGTGCGCTTGACCCGGTTGCGCGTGACGGCGTTGCCGATCTTGCGCCCGACGGAAACCCCGAAACGCGAGGCGTCCTCAGCGGACTCGCCGCGCGCAAACGAATACAGGACGAGGTAGCGGTTGGCCTTCGAGCGACCTTGGCGGTAGACCCGTTGGAATTCGGTGCTCCGCGAGAGCCGCCGGCCCTTGGCGCGAGTCGGGCTGGCCAAGGTGGCCGGCATCGCTACGGCGTGAGCCGCTTGCGACCCTTTGCGCGACGGCGCTTGAGGACGTTGCGGCCGGCGGCGCTGCTCATGCGGGCGCGAAACCCGTGAGTGCGGGCGCGCTTGCGTTTCTTGGGCTGGTAGGTGCGCTTCATGAAAAAGTTCCGATCGAAAAAAGCTTGGGCGAGGATTGTAGAGAGTGCGACAAGCCATTTCGCAGTCCGCGCTCGGCGAAAACCTTTTTGTGCGAGTTTGCGACGTTCGCGTTCCCGCCCGGCTCGCGCTTGGCGAAGCCTTGGTTATAGTCGCAACACGGAGTCGGAACGCGCCCTGATTGAGCGCCTTCCAGGCCAGAAGATTTGGTCAGCCGACAGCGGCTCCGCCTCTTCAAACGCTTTGACTGACGGCCCGCGGCCGTCATGGAGTCTGCCATGCAGGTCGACCAGCTCTGGGCCAAAACCGACGCGGTATTTCGCAGCGACATCTCCGATGACGTCGCTGACATCTGGCTCACGCAGCTGTCTCCTGCGACGATCGACGACGGTGTTCTCTACCTGACCGGCACCGACCGGGCACGCAGCTGGGTCGAGCTCCGCTATCGCCGCGTGCTCTCGCAGTGCGCGAGCAAGGCGGCCGGATCGACGATCGAAGTCTGTTTTGTCGGCGCCGAGGAACTGCCTACCGCGGCCGGCTCCGAGCCGGAACCGCAATCTCCTGAGTGGCACACGTCGCCGCTAAATCCGCGCTACACGTTCGATCAGTTTGTGATCGGCAGGTCCAACCACATCGGTCACGCTGCAGCCCTGGCCGTCGCCGAGCAGCCGGCCCAAGCTTTCAACCCGCTGTTCATCTACGGATCCCCCGGTGTCGGCAAGACCCACCTGCTGCACGCGATCGGCAACTTTCTGACCGCCCAGGCGCCGGACCTCTCAACCCGCTACCTGACTGCAGAGAACTTCGCGGCGATTTTTCGCAGCGTGGTCAAGAACAACACGATCCAGGAATTCAAAGAGGACCTGCGCCGCACCGACGTCTTGCTGATTGACGACGTCCAGTTCTTGCAGAACAAGGTGAAAACTGAAGAGGAGTTCTTTCACACCTTCAATCATCTCCACGAATCGGGCCGCCAGCTGGTGATCACCTGCGATCGCATGCCACGCCAACTCGAGAGCCTCGCCGACCGGCTGCGCGAACGCTTTGAGTCCGGCCTGGTCGTCGAGATAGAGCAGCCCGATTCGGCGCTGCGCCGCGCGATCCTCGGCAAGCGGGTACGTGTTGACAACATCCCCGTCGACGACGAACTCGCATTAGATCGAATCGCTGAGCGCACCCCGGCCAACGTGCGCTCGCTCGAGGGGGCACTGATCCGCGTCAGCGCGTTCGCCTCAATGCGCGGTGAGCCGGTCACGCGTGAGCTGGTCGACGACCTGCTCGACTCCCTGCATCCACACACGGCCGGCGGCGGATCTGAGCACGCTCGAGAGCGCGTCCCGATCGATCGGATCACGCTCGCCGTCGCGGAGCACTTCGAACTCTCCGTCGACGAGCTACTTGGCTCCAGCAGAACCCGTCGCGTCGCCGGGCCGCGTCAGATCGCGATGTTTCTCGCATGCGAGTACAGCGGCCAGACCCTGCCGATGATCGCTCAGGCATTCGGCCGCGACCATTCAACGGTCGTACACGCCCGCGACAAGGTCCGCGCGGCCCGGCGTGAAGATCCAGCTGCTGCCGACGCTGTGGATAGTCTCAAGGAAGCGATCCATTCGATTGTTGGCAGAGTGGATGGATCTGAGTGAGTCTGCCTGCGCAAACGCAGTGTTCAAGCGGAGTTTTCGCAGTTGTCAACAACATTCACAGACCAACACCAACAAGAATCAAACGATTTGAATTCAGATAGTTCATCTGGTCTTCGACTGACGGTCGATCGCGCCACTTTCGTCGACGCGCTCTCAGCTGTCGGCCGCGCCGTCTCGACGCGTTCGATCATTCCGGCACTTTCTGGCATCAAGCTCCAGGCGGCCACCGGAGAACTCACGCTGACCGCGACCGATGGCGATATCTCGATCCGCTCGAAGATCTCCGCGGAAGTCGAGTCCGGCGGTGAGATCGTTGTGCCAGGCCGACTGCTCGCCGACGTCGCCAGGCAGCTTCCGGCCGGCGACGTCTCGCTCCTCGTCACCGACGCTGGGCTGCTTGAGCTCGACTGCGGGTCGGCTTCATTCAAGTTGCGCCTATTGGCCGCGGACGACTTCCCCGAGGTCAATGTGATCGAGGGCTCGACCGTGACGCTCCCAGTCGGAGAGTTCTCGGAGACCATCGAGCAGGTCGCGCGATCAGCTTCACGTGATGAGACACGTCCTCACCTGACCGGCATCCTGCTTTCAATCGACGGCGACAAGCTGCGCTCGGTCGCAACGGACTCCTACCGACTCGCCGTTCGCACGACGAAGATCGATCCGGCCTCGGAGACGAAGATCGAAGCCAATGTGCCGGCTCGCGCGCTACAAGAGGCGACGCGAATCGCCGACGGGCACGAATCGATCACGATCACACTCTCCGAGCGCCAGATCGCATTTGTTGCCGGGGACTCGCTGCTCGTGTCGAGATTGATCGATGGGCAGTTTCCTGACTTCGAGCAATTGCTTCCCGACAGCTACGAACACGTCCTCGACATCGACGTTGCCGAACTGCACGACGCCGTCAAGCGCGTGAGCCTGCTTGCGCAGCGCAACACACCACTGAAGGTCTCGCTGTCTGAAGGTGAACTTGAGGTTTCGGCTCAGACCACCGACATCGGCGAGGGTCGCGAGACGCTCCCGGCGCCGGACTTCTCCGGCGATCCTCTGGAGATCGGCTTCAACCCCGATTTCCTGCGCGACGGTCTGGACAGCGCGCACACCGAGCGGGCGAAGTTCAAGCTGATCAGCGCTTTCAGGCCGGGCCTGATCGTCGCCGGAGACGACGAGGAATTCATGTACCTCGTCATGCCGATCCGCCTCAACACCTGACCACGCGGGAAGGCCGCGCGCCGGCGTGATCGTCAAGAGCCTGAGCGCAAGAAACTTTCGTAGCTATGAGCGCGCTGGGATCGATCTCGGCGAGCGCGTCACGGTGGTGACCGGCGACAACGGAGCCGGCAAGACGAACTTGCTTGAAGCGCTCTACACGGGATGCGTTGGACGTTCATGCCGGACACACATTGACGCTCAGACGATTCGGTTCGGGGAAGACGTGGCTCGCGTTGAGGTTGAGGGTGAGAGCGACGGTGAGCCACACAGGCTCGCGGTGGCAATCGACCGCAAGGAGGGCAAGAGCTACTTCGCCGACTCCGCGCCGGTCGATTCGCTGGAGCCATTCACCTGGCGACCGCCGGCCGCGGTCTTCATGCCAGATCGCCTTGAGCTGATCAAGGGGGCTCCGGGCGTCCGGCGCGGTCACCTTGACCAGTTCGTCGCTGCGCTCTGGCCGGCGCGCCGGGCATCACGTCGTGCCTACGCCGAAGCGCTCGCGCAGAGGAACGCGCTGATCGCGCGCGGGTCGGGCGGGTCAAACCTTGAGGCGTGGGACCGCGAACTCGCGCGCTCCGCGCGGCAACTGATCGCCGATCGCGATGAGGCAGTCCAGGCGATCGCACCGCGTTTTGCTGCGGCCGGTGCGGAGCTTGGCCTCGACCCGGTCCCGGCAATTCGCTATCGGACCGTCGTCGGTATCGACCCTGCTGACGAGGCGGCGTACATGTCCGCGCTCGCCGAGAGACGCGACGCGGATCTGCGCCGCGGTTTCACGACGTTCGGTCCGCATCGCGACGAACTGGTCATCACCCAGGACTCGCGGGAGGTGCGCACATATGGATCCCAGGGCCAACAGCGCGTATCCCTCCTCGCTCTTCTGCTGGCTGAGTGTGAGGCGATCGGCGAGCTGACCGATCGCACTCCGCTGATCCTGCTTGACGATGTCATGAGCGAGCTGGACGCCAAGCGCCGCAGGCTGCTCGTCGACCGCGTCGCGAACATCGGTCAGGTGCTGATCACGACGACCGAGATCGAGCACGTGCCAGATGGTGCGGCGGTCGATCGAGTGCTCGCGGTGACCGCCGGCCAGGTGACTGCGGTCACCTGATCTACTTCCCCCGATGGCGCGTCGCAGAGACTTCGAATCGATCTCCTCGGCATTGGGCGAATTGACGGGGCAGATGCAGCCCCAGACGGCGATCGCGAAGGTGCAGTCGGCGTGGCCCGTGGCAGTCGGTGAGACCGTCGCCAGGTGGGCCCAGCCGGTCTCCGAACGCGGCGGCGTCGTGACCTTCGCCTGCACCGATTCGATGGTCGCCCATGAGCTCGAGATGATGAAGCCAGAGCTACTGAAAAAGCTCGAAAATCAGCTCGTCGATTGGGCGCCTTCCGAGCTGAAGTTCGTGATTCGTTGACGAACTTCACATAATTGTCGTTTTCCGCATAACCATGCGGGTTTGCGGGGCGCTGAAACGGCGATTTCCGCCACCTCGAATGCTACCCTCAGAGGTACACAGGAGGCCCTTCCAACGGGCCTCTTTTCGCGTTGGAACGCAGGGAGTTTTATGGCTGACGAAGCAGCGGCGAAGAACGCCGGAAACGCCGATTACGGCGCACAGGACATCACCGTCCTCGAGGGTCTCGAGGCAGTCCGCAAGCGCCCCGGTATGTACATCGGATCGACTGGCCCTCGCGGCCTTCACCACCTCGTCTACGAAGTGGTCGACAACTCGGTCGATGAGGCGCTCGCCGGCTTCGCGAAATCGATCGAAGTCACGATCCACCCGGACAACTCGATCACCGTCAAGGACGACGGCCGCGGTATTCCCGTCGACATCCAGAAGCAGACCGGACGGCCGGCGGCCGAAACCGTGCTGACGGTCCTGCACGCCGGAGGAAAGTTCGGCGACGGCGGTGGCTACAAGGTCTCCGGTGGTCTGCACGGCGTCGGTATCTCGGTCGTCAACGCGCTCTCCGAGTGGGTCGATCTTGAGATTCACCTCGGCGGCAAGGTCCACACGCAGTCCTACGACCGCGGCGTGCCGCGCGCCGATCTGAAGTCCGGCGGCAAGGCGGACGACACCGGCACGACGGTCACTTTCATGCCGGACGACGAGATCTTCGAGACGCTCGAGTTCGACTACACGACGCTGCAGACCCGCCTGCGCGAAATGGCCTTCCTCACGAAGGGCCTGAAGATCACACTCACCGACGAGCGCGGCGAAGGCCGCAGCGACACGTTCCAATACGAGAACGGAATCCGCGACTTCATCGAGTACCTCCACTCGACCGGCACCAAGGACCCGATCCACAAGAAGATCGTCTACTTCACAGAGGAGACCGAGGACGCCGAGGTCGAGGTGGCGCTCCAGTGGAACGACTCCTACCAAGAGTCGCTACTGAGCTTCGCCAACAACATCAACACCCACGACGGCGGCACACACCTCTCCGGTTTTCGTTCCGCGCTGACGCGCACGATGAATGCGTACGCGCGCGACAAGGGGCTGCTCAAGGAGAAGGACAAAAACCTCGAGGGTGAGGACATTCGCGAGGGCATCACCGCGATCGTTTCCGTCAAGCTCGCCGAGCCGCAGTTCGAGGGTCAGACCAAGGGCAAGCTGGGCAACCCGCAGATTGAAGGCTTCGTCCAGAAGGCAACCAATGAGAAGCTCGCCGAGTTTCTTGAGGAGAACCCGAAGGAAGCCAAGGGTGTCCTGACCAAAGCAATCGAGGCCTCCCAGGCCAGACTCGCCGCTCGCAAGGCACGCGATCTCACCCGGCGTAAGAGCGCACTCGAAAACTCTGCGCTCCCGGGCAAGCTCGCCGACTGCTCAGTTCGCGATCCTGCGCTCGCCGAGCTCTTCATCGTCGAGGGTGACTCGGCAGGCGGTTCAGGCAAGCAGGGCCGAGACCGCAACACGCAGGCGATTCTTCCCCTGCGCGGCAAGATCCTCAACGTCGAGAAGGCGCGCGTCGACAAGGTGCTCGCCAACAACGAGATCCAGGCGCTGATCACGGCGATCGGCACCGGCATCGGCGGCGAGTTCGACATGGAGTCGCTGCGCTACCACAAGATCATCCTGATGACCGACGCCGATGTCGACGGCGCGCACATCC
>CAZRAA010000007.1:0-55637 GCA_964597975.1 uncultured Thermoleophilaceae bacterium
TCGCGAAGCGATGGCCGTTGGGATTGGTCAGCAGGCTGGTCTGGCCCTCTTCGTAAAGCTGCTGGGTGATCCGCTTGAAGATGCTCCCGCCTTCGCCGGTGAAGGTGAGGTCGACGGCAGGTCCGCCGCCCTGTCCGTCGGTGCCGACCGCGGCGCTCTTGACCTCGTCGCCGGTGAGCGAAACGTTGTCCTGAAGCACCCACCACTGGACGGACTTGCCGTCGCCATTGGGGTCGTAAGAGACGACTACGTAGCCCTTGGGGACAACGAACAGTTCGGAGTCCTTCGGCGCCTCGCCGTTCATCGGCTTCTTGGTGAGCTGGTTTTCAGCCGAAAGCAGATCCTTCTTCGTGAGCTCGGGCCCCGCGATCAGCTTGTTGCCCTTCTTGGTTGAGAAGAGGTAGTACTTGTCGCGGCCCTTGGCGTCCTTGGGAGGCTCCTGCTGCGATGCGAGTTTGACCGCGTCGTACTGCTTGGTGAAGCCTTCGTTGGCGGCGTCGGCCTTGGTCTGGCCCTTCTTGGGGACGACGTTGTCTTCCCACTTGTAGAAGTACATCTGGGCGGTCGAGCCGACCAGCGCCTTGGCTGCGGCCGGGTCGTCGACATCCGGGAGCGAGACCGTGATCAGCTCATTGCCGGTCGCCTGAACCTCA
Organism: uncultured Thermoleophilaceae bacterium; assembly: GCA_964597975.1. GTDB lineage: Bacteria > Actinomycetota > Thermoleophilia > Solirubrobacterales > JACPNS01 > JACPNS01. The sequence goes on from CAZRAA010000007.1 coordinate 654, forward strand.
GATTCCGTGACACCCAGCGAGTTGACGCGCTCGTTGATCACCTTGATCGCGTTCTGGAGTTCGCGATCGGTCGGCGGCCTGTCGGCGTTGGTCGGCTGCGCCTTGTAGGTCAGCTCGATGCCTCCGGCTAGGTCGAGACCGAGCTTGCCTGGTTTGAGCGCGATGATCGCCACAGAGGCGACCAAAAGCGCGAACACGAGCCCGAGGACGATGAGATTTCGTTTGCGTGAAGCCATAGAAGAGTCGCGTACTAAGAGGCCACCACCGGCGAATCAGTTCGCCGGCGTGAGTACGAGCAGCATTCCCCCGTCCTCGTCGTACGCGGGGAATATATCGGCAACTGCCTCGGCCGCTAAATCGCCCTCGGCTTTGACGGTCACTTCGTGCCCGATTGAGCGCACGCCCCATTCGAGCGTCGTGTCGATCGGATCCGCTTCCGCGCTGAATTCGAGGCCCAAGACTTCCTTTACCGGCCGACCAAAAACGTCGACATCGGTGAGTCCGGTCAACTCATAGGAACCGCGGCCACAACCAATTACGCGCGCCTCCTGATCGCAGACGAAGAACGCCGCACGATTGGCCGGGTAGTAATCGTCGAGCAGTTCGAAGATGAATCCGTAGCCACACTTGGCGCAGCCCCGGGGCCGCGCGGAGAATCCGGCGTTTCGGTCACCATGGTTGGACCGTGTTCCGCACTGCGGACAAATGAAGATCGGCATTGAAAGTTGGTTCGCAGGTGGTGGTTTCCGCTCCGCAGGCCAGATTAGACAAGCAGGCGCACTCCCCTCCCCGTCACCGCGAACTGCGCGGCGGAAATTTTGGTCCGGGACCGATCGTCTACTGGATGAGCCGCGACCAGCGCGTGCGCGACAACCACGGCTTGCTGCACGCCCGGGCCGTCTCGAGCGAGCTCGGGCAGCCGCTCGAGGTCGTCTTCTGCCTGATGCCCAGATCCGGTGCAGCCTCGCTGCGAAGCTACCAATTCATGCTCGATTCACTCGCCCAGGTCGAGAAGGATCTGCGACGCCTCGGGGTCCCCTTTCGCCTGTTGACCGGCGAACCAGCGGCGCTGCTTCCTGCCGACCTGGCCGACGCGGCCGCGGTGGTCTGCGATTTCAATCCGCTTCGCCGGCCACGCGAGCTACGGTCGTTGCTCGCCGAGCGACTCTCGTGCCCACTTATCGAAGTCGACTCGCGCAACGTCGTACCGGCATGGATCGCGGCCGACAAGCGCATCTCGGCCGCGAGATTCCTGCGCACACGCCACCTCGATTTGCTCCCTCACTTCCTCACCGAGATCGGTCCTCTCGAGCCGCAGATCGGCCCGGAACTCCCCGCGCCGGTCGACTGGGAATCGGCCAGGCAGAGCGTTACGGCACCCAACCACGGTCCGCCGCTCGCCCTCGCGCCAGGTGAGGATGCTGCGGCGGAAGCGCTGGCGCAGTTCATCGTCGATCGGCTGCCCGGATACGCCGAGCGGCGCGGACGAGCCGACGAGGATCACTCTTCCCGCCTGAGTGCATACCTCCACTTTGGTCAGATCTCGATGCAGCGGGTCGCGATGGCCGTGCGCGACGCCGATGCGCCCAGCGAGGACATCGCGTCGTTCCTTGACGAAGCGATCACGTGGCGTGAGCTCGCCGAGAACTTCTGCCTCTACACCGATCGCTACTCCGCGCTCGAGGGCATGGCCGACTGGGCGCGCGAGACCCTCACTCAACACGCAAGAGATCCCCGCGAAGTCGTCTACGACCTCGACGCGTTCGAGTCGGCCGACACCCACGACCCGCTCTGGAATGCCGCGCAGCTCGAAATGGTCAGGACCGGGCGTATGCACAACTACATGCGGATGTACTGGGCAAAAAAGATTCTCGAGTGGAGCGAGACGCCGGAAGAAGCCATGCGGATCGCGACGCTACTCAACGACCGCTACGAACTCGACGGCAGGGAACCCAACGGCTACGCGGGAATCGCCTGGGCGATCGGCGGGATGCACGACCGCGGCTGGCCCGAACGATCGGTGTATGGGAAGATCCGCTACATGAACGCGAACGGCGCGCGGCGCAAGTTTGACGTCGACGGCTACATCCGACGCGTGGCGCCCGAACTGCTCGACGCGCAGCTCTTCTAGAACAGGCCGGCGTCGCGCGGCGGTGTCAGATCCAGGTGTTCAAACGCCGCGGCGGTGGCCACACGCCCGCGCGGTGTGCGCTGCAGCAGACCTTGGCCGAGCAGATACGGCTCGATCACGTCCTCGATCGTGTCCTCGGCCTCACCGAGCGACGCGGCAAGCGTCGAGAGTCCGACTGGACCGCCGCCAAACTTCACGCAGATCGTCTCAAGCAGCGCGCGGTCGAGCCGGTCGAGTCCCTCGTGGTCAACTTCGAGCAGATTCAGCGCGTCGGCGGCCACCTGTTCGCTGATCCGGCCGTCTGCGCGCACCTCGGCGAAGTCGCGGACGCGATTGAGCAACCGATTGGCCACGCGCGGCGTTCCGCGCGATCGGCGCGCGATCTCGATCGCGCCGGCCGGCTCGATTGAGCAGTCGAGAATCCCCGATGCGCGCGTGACGATCGCCGCGAGGTCCTCCTCGCCGTAGTGCTCGAGCCGGTGAAATACGCCGAAACGGTCGCGCAAAGGTGTCGTGAGCAGTCCAGTGCGTGTGGTCGCTCCGACCAACGTGAACGGCGGCAGGTCCAGTGTTACGACGCGTGCACCGGCGCCCTGGCCGACGGTGATTGGCAGCTTGCGGTCCTCCATCGCCGGGTAGAAGGTCTCCTCAAGTGCCCTCGGCAGCCGGTGGATCTCATCGACAAAGAAGACAGAGCCGGGTTCGAGCGCCGTCAGAAAGGCCGCCACGTCGCCCTTCTTCTCGAGCGCCGGTCCTGCCGTCATCACGAACGGGACTTCCATCTCCTCGGCGACGATCTGCGCCAGCGAGGTCTTTCCGAGACCCGGCGGACCCGCGAAGAGCACGTGATCGAGCGGCTGGCCGCGCTGCTTTGCGGCAGCAATGAAGATCGCAAGTTGCTCCTTGATCTTCTCCTGTCCGACGAATTCATCGATTCGCCGCGGCCGCAGCGAGACGTCGAGATCTTCGGGTCGCGCAGCGGACTCGATCGGTGCGGCCGCCAGCGAAGCGGAGCGAATCGGGGCAGCCATCAGGCGGCCACCTGCCGAAGCGCCGACTGGATCAGCTCTTCGGTGGTCGCGCCGTCTGCCTTCGCCAGCATCGCTTCGGCGTCGGCCAGCGCGTATCCGAGGGCGAGCAGCCCGTCCCGCGCCAGCAGCATGGGCTCGTCAAGTCCGCCACCGGACCGCAGGACCGTCGGCTCGCCGCTTGGCAGGACCTTGTCCTTGAGCTCGACAACGAGCCGCTCGGCCGTGCGCTTGCCGATCCCGGGGATCTTCTGAAACGCCGCGTGATCGCCAGATACCAACGCGGATTCGGCGTCGGCGACGGTCATCCCGGTGAGAACGGCGAGAGCCACCTTGGGCCCCACGCCGCTGACTGCCGTGAGCTGCGTGAAGAGATCCCGCTCGGCCGCCGTCGCAAAGCCATAGAGCTGCATTGCGTCTTCGCGCACGACGAGCGTCGCAAGCAGCGTCGCCTCGCTGCCGGCCGGCGGTACGGCGTCAAGTGTGTGGCCCGAGACACTCAGCAGGTAGCCGACGCCGGCGGCCTCGACCACAACGTGGTCGATCCCCTTGTGAAGGACAGATCCGGAAACCGAAGCGATCATCTCGCGGCTCCGATCGCCGCCACCAGCGGCGCGCTATTGATGTGGCAGACAGAGACCGCCAGCGCGTCGGCCGCGTGATCCGGTGGGGGTTCGCCCGGTAGGTCGAGCAGGGCGGCGACCATGTGCTGCACCTGCGCCTTGCCTGCGCCGCCGCTTCCACAGACGGCAAGCTTGATCTGCTGCGGTGTGTAGCTCGCCACGGGAATCGAGCGACGACCCGCTTCGCAGATCACCGCTCCGCGTGCCTGGCCGACGGAAAACGCCGATTCGGCGTTACGGCCGAAGTAGATCGATTCGATGGCCATTGCGTCGGGCGCGTGCTCCTCGCACAACTCAGAGACGCGCCCAGAGATCGCTGCGAGCCGCAGTTCGAGCGGGGTGCTGGCCGAAGTCTCAATCACGCCGCCGTCGAGGGCGAGCAGCGCAGAGCCGCGGCGCTCAACGACGCCGTAGCCGGTGTTGGCCACCCCTGGATCGATGCCGATCACGATCATCTGAAGTTGTATTCCCGACACGAACGCATGTTCCTACCGGAAGAGTTTGCGTCAACGCTCGGATGGCTTATATCCGGGGCACTTCTCGACTGGCACGCGGGGGTACTTCGGAAACCGTTTGTCCTCGCGCGAGAGCTTGCAAAGCAAGAACACCGAGCCCCGTGTGTTCGGGTTGAGCTTGGCGTGAACGCATGTGTCGCAGAGCCCGAAGCGCGTCATCGGTCGTAAACTACCCGCGCTATGTCAGGACATTCAAAATGGTCATCGATCAAGCACAAGAAGGGCGCCGCTGACAAGAAGCGCGGCGCGATGTTCACCAAGCTCGCCCGCGCGATCCAGATCGCCGCGCGCGACGGAGCAGACCCGAAGGGCAACGCCACCCTCGCGCTGGCGATCCAAAAGGCCAAAGACGCCTCGATGCCCAAGGACAACATCGAGCGCGCAATCGCAAAGGGCGCGGGCCTCGACAAGGACGCCGACCAGATTGAAGAGGTCGTCTACGAGGGCTACGGCCCGGCCGGCGTCGCATTGCTTATCCACTGCTTCACGGACAATCGCAACCGCACGGGTGCCGACGTGCGCAGCATTCTCAGCAAGAACGGTGGCTCATTGGGCGAGCCCGGCTCCGTTGCCTACAACTTTGAGAAGAAGGGTTCGATCATCGTCTCGGCGAGCAACGCCAGCGAGGACGACCTGATGGTCGCGATCGACGCGGGTGCCGAAGACATCATCGAGGAGGACGACATCTTTGAGGTCGTCGCCGAACCGTCGGATTTCGCGGCGGTTCGCGAAGCGATCGAAGGCGCCGGTATCGCGATCGAATCGGCGGATGTGCAGCAACGGCCCAAGAACCGTGTGCCGGTCGAGGACGGCGACGCACCGAAGGTCTTCCGCGTGATCGACTTGCTGGAGGAAAACGACGACGTCAACGAAGTCGCCGCGAACTTCGAAGTCTCAGACGCCGCGCTCGAGGCGCTCGCCGCCAGCTGAAACCGCCGCTGGACGGGAGCGCCGGACGGCCGTCCTCGCCGCCCAGCTCAGCTCACCGCCCTGCAATGCGGAATCCCCGGGGGTTGGGAACGATCCGCGGTGCTTACTACTCAGTATCCGCTTCGCGCCGGTTTCAAACCCCGGGCTCGAACTACTTGATGCGCGCCTTCTTCGCCTGCATAGCGGCCATGCGCGAACTGATCTTTATAGAAGTGTTCGGCGTGAGCTTGTAGCCAAGGATCAAGAGGTGTGCAAACCAAGGCAGTGTGACGACACGCTTCTTCTTGGCGACTCCGTCGAGCAGCTTCTTGACGCCCTTCTCGAGCGGCACGATTCCACCGGGGATGCTCTCTTTGGCCTTGGTGTTGTCAAAGCCCGTCGAACGAGCGTTGTCGTAGATGGCGGTGTCGATGAATCCCGGGCAGAGCGCGGTGACCGTGACGCCTTTGGGCGCAGCTTCGACGCGCAGTGAGTCGCACATCCCGACGACACCGAACTTGACCGTGCTGTAGGGGGAAAGCAGCGGCGCTGGGGTCAGTCCCGCCAGCGATGCCGTGTTGACGATGTGTCCGTGCCCCTGCTTGACCATGTGCCGATAGGCGGCAGACGTGCCATAGGCAACGCCCTTGAGGTTGATGTCGATGATCGCGTCCCAGTCCTCGATCGGGATCTCTTCGACGTAGCCCTGGACTGCGATACCGGCGTTGTTGAAGATGAAGTCGATGCGGCCGTGCTTTTCGACGGTGTCGTCGACCAGCTTGGTCACGGCGGCGCTGTCGCTGACGTCAAGCTTGTGCGCCTCGGCGTCCCCGCCGAGACCCGCGACAACCTTCTGAACGCCTTCGAAATCGATGTCGGAGGCGACGACTGTGCCGCCTGCTTTGGCGATCTCCTGCGCGAAGCCCATTCCCAGGCCCGAGGCGGCTCCGGTGATGACCGCAATCTTGTTGTTGAACGTCTCTGCGTAGCTCATGGGCGCGAAGACTACACGCCGCGGTACACCGGCGTACCAAGCCTTCCCGGCGTCAGACTTTGAATTCGCCGTTCTCCTGGAGCAGTTCGCCGTCTACCTCGATGCGACCGCCCTGGCGCAGGTCACATACGAGGTCCCAGTGGATCGCGCTGTCATTGACGCCGCCTGTCTCCGGGTAGCTCATGCCGACGGCCATGTGCACGGTTCCGCCGATCTTCTCGTCAAGCAGAATCTCTTTGGTACCGGTGGTGATCCCGTAGTTGGTGCCGATACCGAGCTCGCCGAGCCTGCGCGCACCTTCGTCGGTGTCGAGCATCTTGATCAGGAAGTCCTCGCCCTGCTGAGCCTTGGCGTCGACGACCTTGCCGTCTTTGAACGTCAGCTCCACCCCGCTCACCTCGCGGCCGCCGTAGGTGGCGGGAAAACTGAATGCGACGTGCCCGTTGACCGAGTCCTCGACGGGCCCGGTGAAGAACTCGCCGTCAGGCATGTTGTGCGTACCAACGCATGGGATGAACTTGCGACCTTCGATGCCGAGCGTGATGTCGGTGCCGCCCGGCGCGGTGATGTGGACCTCCTTGTGGCCCTCGGTCCACTCGGCAAGTCGCTTGACCATGTCGCTCTGGCGCTGCCAAGCGGTCAGCGGCTCGGGGTCGGTCGCAAGGCAAGCTCCGTAGAAAAAGTCTTCGTACTCGGGGAGGCTTAGTCCCGCTTCGGCGGCGTAGGCCTGGGTCGGGAAGAGCGTCAGCGACCAGTTGTACTCGCCGTTCGCGCTGCGCTGCATCGAAGCGTCCATCAGCGGCTTTCTCGCCGCGCTGACCATCGACTGCTTCATCGGGTCGACGTTCGAGAGCGCGCGCGGATTGGTGTCGGCCATGATCACGATCCGGTTGTCGATGTTCTCGTAGATCCACTCCTGGGTAGGGGCAATCCACTTGAGCTGCTCTTCAGAGGCGTACTTGTAGAAGGCGCTCGCCTGCTCAGTGAGGCCCAGTTGCACGATCGGAAGGCCGCCGGCCTTCAAGACCTCTTCGTAGACGGCCTGAACGATCGGCTCGGCGGCAACCTCGGACTGAATCACGCACGTCTCCCCCTTCTTCACGCCCGTCGAGTAATTGACGAGGATCTGGGCGAGGGCTTCGATGCGTGGGTCTCTCATGCGATGAACTCCTGATGAATCGTGATGTCTTGTGTCAGTTCGGGGTGAAACGTATACGCCCTGACGGCGCCGCTGCGCACTCCCACGGGATCGTCTCCAAGCCTTGCGATCACGTCGACGCCACCGCCGACTCGGACGATCTTGGGGGCACGAATAAAGACGCCGGGGAATTCGGAGCCGCCTTCCAGCGCGACCGGCCCCTCGAAACTGTGAGCCTGGGAGCCGTATGCGTTGCGCTCGCAGGTGATGTCCAGGAGATCCAGATGCGAATCGTCGAGCAGGATCGTCCCAGCGCAGGTCGCAAGCACAGGCTTGCCAGATCGAACGAACTCGCTGATCGGCGCCCCGAGGGCTTCGCGCTCGATGCCGAGTGTCATCGTCGTCGACTCGCCGCCCGGCAGGATCAGCGCGTCGAGGCCGGAGAGGTCCGCCGGGACGCGCACTTCGCGCCCTCGCGCGCCCAGGTCCCCAAGCGCGCGCAGGTGATTCGAGAAACCACCCTGAAGCGCAAGAACGCCGACGAGCGGCAGCGCTACCAGCCCCTGTTTGCCAGCAGTTCGGACTCTTCGAGCTTGCGGCTCTCAAGCGAGTCCATAGCTGCGCCCAGACCCTCAGAGGCTGCGAGGACGCGGTCGGGATCGGCGAAGTGCGTCGTGGCCTCAACAATCGCGCGGGCGCGCTTCTCGGGGTCGGACGATTTGAAGATCCCGGAGCCGACAAACACTCCTTCGGCGCCGAGCTGCATCATCAGAGCCGCGTCGGCCGGTGTCGCAATACCGCCGGCCACGAACAGCACCACCGGGAGCGAGCCCTTGAGCGCCACGTCGCGCACAATCTCGAGTGGGGCGCGCAGCTCCTTGGAGGCAGCGGCCAGCTCGTTCTCGTCGAGCACCGAAAGCTTCTTGATGTCGCCACGAATCTGACGTATGTGGCGCACGGCCTCGACGACATCGCCCGTGCCGGCCTCGCCCTTGCTGCGGATCATCGCCGCACCCTCGCCGATCCGGCGCAGCGCCTCGCCGAGGTTGGTCGCGCCGCAGACAAACGGCACCTTGAAGCCCCACTTGTCGATGTGGTTGACCTCATCGGCCGGTGTAAGCACTTCAGATTCGTCGATGTAATCGACTTCCAGAGCTTCGAGCACCTGAGCCTCGGCGAAGTGTCCGATGCGAGCCTTCGCCATCACCGGAATCGTCACGGCCTCCTGAATCCCACGGATCATCTCCGGCGCGCTCATGCGGGCAACCCCGCCGTCGCGGCGGATGTCTGAGGGGACGCGCTCCAACGCCATTACGGCCGCAGCTCCGGCGGCCTCGGCGATGCGCGCCTGCTCGGCGTCGACCACATCCATGATCACGCCGCCGCGCAGCATCTGGGCCATGCCGGTCTTGACGCTGAAAGTTGCTTCTCGGGTGCCTTCTTGACTCATGCCCGGAAGATTAGTTTGTGCGGCTCAGCCGGGGTTTGGCACCGGAACCGCGGGTGGCGTGCGGGCGCCCTGCTCGGTGAGCCGCTCAATCAGCGTGGTCAGGCCGCAGATCGCAATCGAGTCGCTCAGCTCCTCATAGGAGCCGCCCGCAAGATGGTCCGGAGTGGCGACGATTCGCGGCGATACCGAGACGGCAGCATCGTCGCCCGCACCCTCGGCTTGCTCGAGCTTGCGGAAGCGTTCGACTGTCATTTTCGCCTCGCGATTCACACGCGCCGCAACCCTGACGAGCACGGCAGCACCACCCGCGTGGCGCGATGGCACCGCAACCAGAAAGTCAGGCCGATGGCGCGGACCCTGACGAAAATCAGCGACGAAGAACCCGGCCGCCTCGAGCTGCGCTCGGGCGTGGCGGTCGAATTCTCTTGCTGCGAACCGTGTAGCCAATTGCCAGCCGGTCTCAAGCGTCACCTCGACATCACTCCTGGCCCACTCGGCGATCTCGTCGCCTGTCTTGGGATCGAGTAGTAGCGACGCCAGTCGATACTCGCGCGCCGGCAACAATCCGTCGTCGCGCAAGCGGTCGAGGGTCCAGCGCTCGTCCCCCTTTGACGCCGGACCATAAATGCAGCGCCGCGCCTTCTCGATCTTCTCGTGCAGCAGCTCCTGCACTTTCGAGAAATCCTCCTCCGGATAACCCGACGGGAGCCATTTGCGCACCTCAACCTCGTCGTCGTCGAGCTCCTCGCCGGTTAGATCGACCCGCTGCGCAGCCGCGGCGGCGGCCGGGGCCTTGTACGAGAGTCCGAATAGACCGAATTCGGCACCGCTTCGCGCTGCTCGCGAAGGCAGGTCTGGGTCGATCGTCGCAAGCAGCAGCAACCCGCCGAGCACCACGAACGCGAAGAGCCCGGCGCTCAACTCGAACTTGGTGGCCCAGAGGATGTAGTCGACGATCAGAATCGTGCAGATGATCGCCCCGACCGCTGCGCCGAGCCGAATCAGGTTACGACGCCGCATCGCCGGCCCCCGGTGGTCCATGGAGGTCGGCGAACAGACTCCTTGTCGGGCGAGTGGCGAGTTCTCGGGGCAGCGCTGCTCCGTCGTTCTCCGGCCACCGCACAAGGCGTGTGGCGTCGCTCGTCAACTCCAGGCATGTCACATCGCCATCCGCAAAAGAACAACAACCGGTGTTGAAGTAGCACGGCGGATTGTCCGGCTGCGCCGGCGCCGGATCGCTGCGCTCCAGCTCGGCGGCAGCGAGCTCCGCCGCCGCACGGGCCGCCGCGATCACCGCAGCGCCGGCATTTGCTGCTCGAGCGTCTGCAAGCTCCTGGGCACGCAGTCGAGCAAGCTCTTCCAGGTCCGGCGGATCAGCACCCGGAAAGACGGGGCGATGCGTGTGCCCCGCGATAAGCATCGGTATCCGGTTGCCATCGGCCCTGTAGCCGCTGGCCCAATCGAACATCGCCCGATCGTGCTTCTCGCGGAGTTGAAAATGACGTGACGGTGCAGTGCTCGCGAATCCGACGAATCGCTGCAGCATCGCCCAGCCATGACGAACGGCGAAGCGCGAAACCGCGCGGGCTACGGCATTGCTGCTGTCCGGGGTGCCCTGATGCCCGTGCGCGACCTGAATCGTCCCAAGCCAATCGGCGCCATCGGTGAGCTCGATCCGCGCTGTTTCGATGACCGGAGCGTTAGGGCCGACGATCGGCCTCAGCCACTTGGCGACGTTTTGTTCGTGCGCCCAGAAGTAGTCATGGTTGCCGAAAAACCGGAGCATCCCCGGCCCGTCGGCAAACTCGCGCTCTAGCCGGATTGTTGTCTTGTAGCGCTCAAAGATCTTCCCTGGATCGCTCTCCCAAAGTTCTTCGACATCGCCGAGTAGCCAGAGCTCAAACCCCTGCTCCAGGTACCAGCCGAGCGCCGCGTTGTAGGCAGACTCGCACCGCGCAAAGTCGTCGGCCCGATCACCGTTGCCCCGATGATGGTCGGAGAAGACGACAACCTTGAGCGATTCGATGTCGCGAGACGTCTCGTACGGCTCCATGAACGCCGCGTCGAGCGCCAGCCCCACCCTGCGCGAGTACTCAGACTGCGCGATGGGTTTTGAACCTAGGCCGGGGACACGCATTCCCTCAACCTACCGAAAATTTGGGTTACTGGCCTATCGCCTGTTTAAGCCCGATGATCTCGATGACGCTGGGTTCGAGTTGCGATCGTGATAGCCGCTCCGTTGCGACGTCTCGCAGCAGCCGCGACCGCGCCCGCATCGCCACCCTCCAAGCCTGGCCCCAGAGCAGAACGTCGGCTCCCGCCTTGATCGCCGAGCGGGCAGTGTTTGCGCCCGGCCCGAACTGAGGCGTCTCGAGCGCGTCGGTGATCGTCAGTCCCTTGAAGCCAGTCTCGGCGAGCATCGCGTAGGTCTGCTTCTCGAGCGAGGCCGGCCGGTCGATGCCCAGTCGCGGATAGCGCGCACTGGAGATCATCACCAAGCTCGGCGTCTCCGGGCACTGGCGGTACGCCTTGTTGTCGCCGTCGATCAGAGCCTGCGAGGCGCGGATCGTCACATCGCTGAAGTCTGTGTCGGCGCCGGCTCGTCCCAATCCAGGGAAGTGCTTGAAGGTGGCCGCTACGTCATGGGCTTCGTTTCCGGCCGCAAACGCGCAGCCCGCGTCGGCGACAACCTTTGCGCTGCTTGAGTAGGAACGGTTGCCGAGGAACGAGTTCTTCACTTTCACGACGTCGACGACCGGTGCAAGGTTGACGTTGAATCCATACTTAGCCAGAGCTCTTCCCGTGGCTCGGCCCTGCCGCGAGGCCGTCGCGGCCGGATCGCTCGAACGCCCGATCGAAGCCGGACTGCGCGTCGGCGGTATCTGCGGCAGCCGCTGCACGATGCCGCCCTCCTGGTCGATCATCACGAAGAGCGGCGGCATCCTTCCGGCCTTGGCCCAGCGCTGGAGCTTGTCGATCGCGCGCTTGGCAACTGCGGGCGTCGGCATATTGTTGGTGAACAAGATCACTCCGCCGACGCGGCCGGCTCGCACCGCTCGAAGCACCGACTTGGGCGGCGTCGTGCCGACGTAACCGGTCGTGATCCGCTGACCGATCAATTGCGCCGTCGTCATCTTCTTCGCTGTGAGTGCTGCTGACGACTCTGCCTGCGGCTTTGGCGCCCCGCCGTCAGAGGCGGCGATCGCCAACCCCGCACAGACCGCGCCGATGCCCGCGGCTGCCAGCAGCGCCTTTGCGCCAGTCTTCATCGCTCTCAATCCGCGAAACCTCAGGCGAGCTTTGCAACGGCGGCGGCGAACTTGTCGGGGTCACGCATCACGGGGCCGTGCCCGAAGCAGACGACTTCCGGTCGCAGCTCCGCGAGCCGGCGCGCCGAGCGGCGGTTCTCGACCGGGTCCGGGCTGAAGGACGGGAACGGTTCGCGCGGTTTGCCCATCAGCAGCCACGGGTTGTAGCCCCACATGACGTCGCCGCAGATCAACACGCGATCGCTTTCGCGCCAGTAGGAGATGTGACCCGGCGAGTGCCCAGGGGTAAACAGGACCTCAAAACCAGCGACCTCGTCGCCCTCATTGAGCGCCCGGTCGACCTTGCACGGCTTGCAGCCGGACCAGATCATGCGCTCACCACGGCCGGGGATCCTGCCGACTTGCTTGCCGATCTCGACCGCGGGGACGTCCTGCTCACCGACCCACATCGGGACATCGAGTTCGCGAAGCACGTGTGAGCTGCCGCCGTAGTGGTCGATGTGCGCGTGCGTCAGTGCGTGCGCCTTGACGCCAGCCTCACGCGCCTGGGCAACGATCTTCTTGTGGTTGAAGGCGACGCCCGCGTCGATCAGTACGTCGCCGACGACGTACTGATTGATCGAGTTCTGAGGGAAGCCGTCAAGCTGCCAGACATCCGGTGCTACTTCGCGCATCGGAGGCGAATACTACGGGACGCGCCTATTTACCGCGGTAGGCGCGGATGCGCCCGCCGTAGACGTCCTGGTTGCTGGCGTAGAGCTCGTTGATCAGCCCCTGGACCACAGTCAGCAGTCCGGTGTGGGAGCGAACGAACGAAGGACTCGTCGACGAGTAGTAGATGTGGTGAGTGGAGAGCTTCGCGATCTCGCTCATCGAAGCGTCGGTGATGCTGATCGAACGAGCCCCGCGGGTACTTGCAAGGCGCATTGCACGGGTGACGATCGTGTGCGGGCGACCCGCGCAGAAACTGATCACCAGCGTGTCCTCGTCGATCCGCGCGACACGGTTGATCGAGTCCTGAGAGGGGCTCGCGATCAGCTCGCAACGGTGCTCGAGCAGCATCAGCATGTGACGCATGTAAGAGGCGAAGAAGGCCATCTGGTCGGTTCCGACAACGAGGATCTGGCGCGATGAGGTGATCGCCTCGACTGCCGATTCGAAGGTGGCGCGGTCCATCCGGCGCGCCGTCTCTTCGATGTTGATCTGATCGGCCGCGACGACCGACTCGGCGGCGGTCGGGTTCAAGCCGAACAGCGAACCGTTTGATCCGGTCTCCTGCTCGCGGCGGTTCGCGCGGTACTCCTCGCGGGCGGCAGTCTGCAGCTCGGGAAAGCCCTCAAATCCGAGCGCCTGGCTGAATCGCACCACCGTCGACGACGAGGTCTGAACCTGTGCCGCGAGCTGCTCGGCGGTCTGAAACGCCGACTCCTCGAGGTGATCGATGATGTAGAGCGCGACGTCGCGCTGCGCGCGAGAACAACCCTCAAGCTTGCCGCGGATCAGCTCGCTCAGTGTCAGCGGATCGGGCTCGGCGTGCTTGGTCGCCTTCGAGGCCTTGATCGGCGAATCCGCCTTCGCGGCCGTCTTGTTCGAAGCGAGAGAATTCTTGGAAGCGGGTGCGGCGACCGGCTTCTCGGCGAGTGCGGCTTTGCTCATGCAGCGGGTTTTCGCCCCCGTGTGGGTATTCCCTTCCGTTTCCGGGCAGCGAGCTACGCAATTTCCGGCGCTCCGGCCGCGAAAGTCCGTTTATGGCGGTTATTCGAGTCGAATCGACTCAGGTTTTGTCGGGTTCCTACCGATGTGACAGACAGGTGGGCGCACCGGGGATGTTGTGTGCGATTCATTCACCCACTTGCTGTGCACTTCGCAAAAACAGTCAATGAGGACGTCAACACGAATGAAGCATTTCCGGCTCGATGCTCAGCGCTGGCTTCAACTCGCCCTACTCACCGCGCTCTCGCTCGCGATCGGGCTGGCCACCGCACAGCAGTCGCACGCCGGTCTTGACACCTGGCCGACCGGAAACGGCCAGGACGGCGCCTTCACCGACCCCGGGGCCAACGGCGCGCTGAACTATTCGGCGCCGATCACCGGCGTCACCACCAACGCCTCGACCAGCACAATCACCACCGGTGCGGGCCGGGCCGGCGCCTTCAGCGCTGGACAGACGCAGTTCAAGGCCGGACGGCTAGTCCTCGTGATCCAGTCTTCGGGCTACCCGTCAGGCAGCGCGGCGAGCGGCGACCAAGGCGAGATTGACCTTTCCTCACACCAAGTCGGCCAGTTCGAAATCGCCCGCATCAACACGATCAGCGGCTCCCTGGCCAGTGGCTACACGTTCACCCTCACCCAGCCGCTCGACAAGACGTATGCGAGCACCGGCGCGCAGATCGTCTCGATCCCAGAATTCACGTCTTTCACGATCTCGACAAACCGTTCGGTCAGTGCCAACGCTTGGGACGGCGATGACGGCGGCGTCACGGCCTTCGTCGCCACCGGCGCGGTCACGCTGGGCACGGGTGCGACCGTGACGGCGACCGGCGCCGGATTCCGTGGGGGCGCGCTCGAAAATCACGGGAGCGCGCAGTACTGCACCCAGATCGACGGGGGCAACGCCGGTCGCAAGGGCGAGGGCATCGTGCTCGGCGCCTTCGGCAGCGGGTTCAAGGCGATGGGCAACCGCGCCAACGGCGGCGGCGGCGGAAACTGCGAGAACGCAGGTGGCGGTGGCGGCGGTAACGGCGGCTACGGCGGTCGCGGCGGCAAGTCATATGACTCAGCAGTGGCGCAGTACGCGGTCGGCGGCCTCGGCGGACAACGCCTTGTCTACTCACCACTCGACCACGCGGTCTTCGGCGGCGGTGGCGGAAGCGGCGACGAGAACAACAACAACGGCGGCGTCGGATCCCCCGGCGGCGGACTTGTCTTCATCCGCGGCGCGGTCCTTGCGGCCACCGGCGCGACGATCTCGGCCAACGGAGTAAACGGCGGCAACTCGGCCAACGTCTCCTCCGGCGACGGTGCCGGCGGCGGAGGCGCCGGCGGCGTGGTGCACGCACGATTCTCTGGAACCGCCAACTGCGGCTCGGCCACCGCGACCGGCGGCAACGGCGGCACCGAGCGCTCAACCAGCGGCAACCATGGCCCCGGCGGTGGCGGTGGCGGTGGACGCGTGTACTTCCAAAGCGCCGGCGGGAGCTGCGCGACTTCGGCGGCCGGCGGCGCGCGCGGCGTGGCCTCCGCCACCAACGATCCGCGAGACGCCGGCCCGGGACCGTCTGAGACGGCGCTATCCAGCGGCTCAAGTGAGATCCCATCTGGCGCGATGGTTCAACCGACGGCAGCGATCTCGGTGCCTGCAGCGTCGGCGACCGTCGCGCCGACATCCAACTTCAGCGGAACCTCGACCGCGCTCTCCACGATCCGCGTCTTTATCGACGGCACGCTTCGCGGCACGACGATCAGCGATGGATCGGGTAACTGGAGCTTCAGCGCACCGACACTCGCCAACGGCGCACATTCGGCGTACGTGATTCCGATCAATCTTGGGATCGCGGGCGATCAGTCCACCACCCGCAACTTCAGCGTCGACGCGACGCCGCCGGCGGCTCCGGCGATCACGACTCCGAGCGGGACGATCTCAACGAACAATCCGACCCCGACGGTCTCGGGCACGGCCGAGGCCAACGCGACCGTCACAGTGCTCGACGGTGCGACGGTGCTGGGCACCGCTGCCGTCAACGGCAGCGGCAACTGGAGCTTCACGATCCCAAGCGCGCTCGCCTACGGATCACACTCGATCACCGCGTTCACCACCGACCCGTACGGCAATGTCGGGCCGGCTTCCGCGGCGAGGACGATCAACTTCGACAATGTGCTGCCGGTCGTGACGATCAGCGCCCCGTCGGCCGCGGCATTCGTGTCAACAACCACTCCCACCGTCGCGTTCAGCTCGAACGAAAGCGGATCCGCGACCTGCCAGATCGACAGCGGATCGCAGGTCAGCTGCACCTCGCCCTGGACCGCAACGAGCATGTCGCAGGGTCAGCATGCGGTCACGGTGCGCTGGACGGATGGCGCCGGGAACGTCGGCAGCAGTTCGCGCACATTCACCGTTGACACCGTTCAGCCGACGGTCACGATCGTCTCACCCGCCACCAACGGTGCGTTTGTTTCATCCACGCAGCCTGCCATCGGGTTCTCGGTCAGCGACGCCAACGTGGCTGTGAGTTCGCAGTGCCGGGCCGACAGCGGCAGCTTCACGAGCTGCCAGTCGCCGTGGACCACCCCTTCGCTTGCGCAGGGCGCGCACAGTGTCGAGGTGCGCCACACCGACCTCGCGGGCAACGTACGCACCGAGTCGCGCAGCTTCGTGGTCGACACGACTGCGCCGAGTGTCGCGATCAACACGCCTGCCAACGGTGGCTACGCGGGCTCATCGACGCCCTCCCTCGACTTCTCCGTACTCGACACCAACCCGGGCACGAGCTACTGCCAGGTCGACGGCGGCGCTGAAGTGACCTGCGCAAGCGGCGGCAACTGGCCGACTCCGCTCTCCAGCGGCCAGCACACGATTGCGATCCGCCACGTCGACGCCGCCGGTAACTCCGGTGCATCGGCCTCCTCTACGTTCACCGTCGATACGACACTCCCGGTCGTCGCAATCCAGTCTCCGCTCAACGGCGGAACCGTCACCACGACGGCCCCTCAAATCGACTTCACGGTCTCCGACGCGAACGCCGCAACGTCGTCGCTCTGCGCAGTCGATGCGGCGTCGCCGGCACCATGCACTTCCCCGTTTGCAGCGGTCGGGCTCTCGCAGGGGTCTCACACCGTGACGGTCACGCACGTCGACCTCGCGGGCAATTCGAACAGCGCAGTCACAAGCTTTGCGGTCGACTCGCTTGCACCGGCGGCGCCGACGTTCCTGAGTTCGCCGAGCAACCCGACCAACCAGTCGACCGCGAGCTTCAGCTTCAGCGCCGCCGAGGGCGGCGGGCACCTGGAATGCCAGCTCGACGGCGGTTCCTGGGCTACGTGCAGCTCTCCACGAAACTTCTCATCGCTTACCGCCGGGCAGCACAGCTTCCTGGTGCGGCAGATCGACAGCGCCGGGAATGTCGGCGATGTCGCGACGTACAACTGGGTGGTCGACACGACCGCCCCGCCCGCGCCCAATGTTTCCGGACCCAGCGGGGTGAGCGGTGCGACGAGCGAAACGATCACCTTCTACAACGCCGAGCAGGGCGTCACCTTCACCTGCCAGCTAGATGCCCAACCGGCCGTCGGCTGCACATCGCCGTATTCGATCGGTCCGCTTTCGGACGGCTCCCACACGCTGACCGTTGTCTCGACCGACGCCGCAGGGAACGCGAGTTCGCCGACGGTACTGGGCTGGACGACTGACGCCGGGGCCTTCAGCGTCGCGATCGACAACGGGCCAGTCGGGCTCAGCGGCAGCGCTTCCGGGAGCTTCTTCTTCAACAGCACGGTTGATGGTGCCACCTTCTATTGCTCGCTCGACGGCGCAACCGCCGCCCCATGCTCGCCGCCGTTCAACTACTCCGCGCTTGCGGATTCCGCGCACAGCTTCAGCGTTTACGCCGAGAAGGAGAGCCAGACGACGCCAACCGTCTCGCGAACCTGGACGATCGACGCGACGCCGCCAGTTCTCTCGGTCTCGGCGCCTGCAGCCTCCGGCACAACCGGCGCATACCCCACGGTCCAGTTCTCGGCTTCAGACGCCGGTGGCAGCGTGAGCGTCACCTGCAAGCTCGACGCCGGGCCCCCCGCGGCCTGCTCGAGTGGCCACCAGCTGGTGAACCTGAGCAACGGCTCGCACACGGTGACTGTCACCGCGACTGACCTCGCCGGCAACGCGACGGCGGTGGCGCGCACATGGACGGTCGACAAAGTGACTCCGGACACTTCGATCACCGCTGCGCCGAGCGCCTCGACCACGAGTTCAACCGCGGACTTCAGCTTCAGTTCGACCAAGTCGCCCAGCACTTTCGAGTGTCGCCTGGACGGTGGGCCATGGACGGCATGCACAAGTCCGCGACAGGTCACGGTCTCCGAAGGCACGCACAATTTTGCCGTGCGCGCCATCGATGGCGTAGGGAACGTCGATCCAACCCCGGCCAGCTACAGCTGGGTTCGCGACACGAGCGCTCCGGCGGCTCCGTCGATCACGAGTGATGCCGAGCTCCTGACCAGCGAGACGACGCTGATGTTCACCGGCAAGGCCGAGGGCAACAGTTACGTCAATGTGTACTTCAACGGGAACCTGATGGGCGGCAACGCGGCCTCCTCGGACGGCAACTGGTTCGTCTGGTTTGCGGACCTTGAGGACGGTACGTACACCGTGCGCGCCACCGCCACCGACGCCGCAGGGAATGTCAGCCCGCTGAGCAATCCGGTGACGCTGACGGTCGACACCGCGCCCCCGACGGTGCAGATCACCGGCCCCGCCGACGGCGCGCTGGTCAACTCGCCGAACGTCTCGTTCTCCGGTTCCGACGCTGCGTCAGATGTTCGCTTCGAATGCGAGGTCGATGACCTCTCCACCAACGCCGACGTTCCGGCGTACGAGCCGTGCTACGCGCCGCTCTTCTCGCCAACGCTCACGAGCAACCGCCAGTACCAGGTGACCGTGCGCGCGATCGACGGACTTGAGAATTACGCGACGGCAGTCGTGACGTTCAACTACGACAGCACTCCCCCGGCTCGCCCGACGATCACTTCCCCGGCAACCGACGTCTCGACAAACGCCGCGCCGGTGACAATCGGCGGCGCAGCCGAAACGGGATCGGTCGTCACCGTCTACGTCGACGGCACAGCGCGACCTGCGACGACCACCGCGAGCGCCGGTTCATGGAGCTACACATTCAGTCCAGACCTCGCCGAGCGTGTTCCGCCGTACGCGATCCATGTCGTGGCGCGCGACGCCGCCGGCAACGACAGCACGGCGTCACTGACGCGAACGATCACGGTCGATCGCACTGCCCCGGCCACACCGGTGATCAGCGCTCCGGTCAACGGGACCGGCACGAGCAATTCAAAGCCGCCGATCTCGGGCACCGCCGAGGCGAGCAGCACGCTGAAACTGACGATCGACGCCACCACGGTGGATGTCGCAGTCGGTGGCGGTGGCACGTGGACTTACACGCCGCCGGTCGCCTTGACGAACGGGTCGCACACGCTCTCCGCCAAGGCCGTCGACGCAGCGGGCAACCAGAGCGCGGCCAGCAACTCGGTCTCGTTCACTGTTGACAACCAGCCGCCGAGCGTCGGAATCTCAAGCCCAGTGAGCGGGGCGCAGATCGGCGCGACGTCGGTCACAGCTGCGTTCACCGCGAGCGACAACGACTCGTTCACGCTCGTCTGCACGCTCGACGGAAACACCGTCTCCCCCTGCGCCGCGCCGAGCAAGTCGCTTTCTGGGCTGAGCCAGGGCGCGCACAGCTTCTCGATCCAGGCGACCGACGTCGGCGGAAACGTCGCGTCGGCCTCAGTCAGCTTCACGGTCGACACGGTGGCGCCCGCCGCGCCGACGATCATCGAGCCGTCTGCCGACGCTTACTTCTCCGGCACGCACGCACTCGTGAGTGGAACCGCCGAGGCGTCCGCGAGCGTCCAGCTGACGCTCTCAAGTGGGCCCTCGAGCACAGTCCAGGCCGGACCGAGCGGAAGCTGGTCGAAGACCTTCAACGGCCTCGCCGACGGCACCTACACCGTCACCGCAGTGGCCACGGACGCCGCCGGCAACGCAGGTCCATCGGCAGAGCGCACGTTCACGATCGACAACACCGCTCCGAGCGCGCCCGTGATCGACACGCCGACCGATGGCATGGAGATGACATCGCTCGCTCTGGTCAGCGGCCACGGCGCGGAACCGGGTGCGACGGTCGATCTCACGATCGGGTCGGATGGCGGCTCAACGGTCGCCGACCAGAGCGGCAACTGGGCGCTCACGCTCGACCCTGCTGTCACGACCAACGGGAACCTCTCAATTACGGCGCGGCAGAGCGATCGCGCCGCAAACCTGAGCGCCGCCGCCGCAATCGGTATCCGCATCGACTCGATGGCGCCAGTGGTGACGATTTCGAGCCCGACCGCCTCCAGTTTTGTCACGACCTCCACACCCTCGCTCGCCTTCAGCGTCAGCGACGCGAGCTCGTCGATCATTCGCCAGTGCCGGCTCTCAACCGGCAGCTTCGCCTCGTGCACGAGTCCCTGGACGGCACCGACGCTCGGCGAAGGCTCGCGCACGCTGCAGGTTCGCGCGACAGACGGCGCCGGAAACCAGACAACGGAATCGGTCACATTCACGGTCGACACGATTGCGCCGGATACGCAGCTGACAGGAACGCTGCCGGGCCAGAGCAACCCCAGCACTGTGGACAAGAGCCTCACGCCGACCTTCGCGTTCAGCTCAGCCGATGGAACAGCGACATTCCGCTGCTCAATCGACGGCGGGCCTTACGTCGTCTGCACGTCGCCACGCACGCTTGAGGCGTTGACCAACGGCTCTCACACCTTCCGCGCCCGCGCGGTCGATCCCGCCGGCAACCAGGATGCGACGCCCGCCGAGTGGACCTGGACCGTCGACTCGATCGCGCCGGCCAAACCGGTCATCACCGACCCGCTGGATGCAGCGGTCCTCTCCGTGAACCAGCCACAGATCTCCGGCACCGCGGAGCCGCTGAGCACCGTCACAGTTCGCGTCGACGGCTCGGTCGCAGGCACGACTCAGGCCGACATTTCGGGCAACTGGAGCCTCACGCCCAGCGCTGCCATCGCCGACGGGCCACGCGCATTGACCGCGACGGCGACCGACGCCGCGCAGAACATCTCGCCGCTCTCGACTGCCGTGCAATTGACGATCGACGCCGTCGATCCGACCGTGACGATTACGAGCAAGCCGCTCCCACTCTCAACTGTGACGACGCCGACATTCAGCTTCCAGGCAAGTGAGGACGCCACTTTCCGCTGCTCACTTGACGGCCCCACATTCATCGCATGCGGCTCTGGATTCTTCGAGCCGAGCGGGAGTGCCAGCTACCTGACGGCGATCGGCCAGGGCATTCACGTCTTCAAGGTGATCGCGACCGACCGTGGCGGACGCGACAGCGGACAGGCGACATACAGCTGGACGATCGATTCGATCGCGCCAGCCAAGCCGGCCATCACCGACCCAGTACTCGCCACGCCGGCTCCAGTTGTTTCTGACAGCAGTCCCGCAATCTCAGGCACCGCCGAAGCCAACTCCGAGGTGAACGTCTACCTCGGTTCCACCAACGTCGCCACCACCACCGCAGGATCAGGCGGGGCCTGGAGCATCGTGGCCGGCCCATTGGCCGACGGCACCTACACGGCCAAAGCGACTGCGGCCGACGACGCCGGCAACGTCAGCGCGGACTCCGATGCCGTGACGTTCGTGGTGGACACCACCGCACCCATCGGATCGCTGGCCCAGCAGAGCGGAAGCGGCCAGAACGGGTCCAAGCCAGTCTTCCTGATCACATCGAACGACCCTTCGGCCAGCTTCAAGTGCTCGATCGACGACTCCTCACCGATTTCGTGCAGCTCGCCTTACACCCCATCCCAATCGTTGACCCCAGGAGCCCACACGCTCACCGTGACATTCACCGACCTGGCCGGTAACCCGAGTCAGCAGTCACTTTCCTTCACGGCCACGAGCGCGCCTCCGCCGCCCGCTCAGGTTGACCCTGTCCCCACTGCCTGCTTCCCGAAGGGCGTCACGATCACAGACCTCGCAATCGCCGGCTCGAAGGTGAAGCTCACCGGGTTTGCCCGCCTGCAGTACGCCGGCCAGCCGGTTGAGATTTACTATCGCGCGAGCAGCAAGAAGGCGGTCGCAAAGTCGGTGGTCGGGGCCGACGGTTCTTTCACGGCAAGCTTCAAGGCTCCGGCCAAAAAGCTGCGCGCTTCGAAGAAGTCGGCCTACAACGTGAAGGTCGGATCCGTCATCACCGCATGGACGCAGCTGACCCGCCGCATGGCGACAACGACGGCGACGCACGCCGGCGGCAGACTCAGCGTCAAAGGTGCGGTGACTAAGCCGCTCTTCCCGAAGGGGAGCGTGACAATCAACGCGCGCACCGGATGCGCCGGCGCCTGGACGAAGCTCGGAACGGCGAAGATCAGCTCGAGCGGTAAGTTCAGTTTCAATCTGAACTACACCCCGGTTACCGGTGTGGTGTTCGTCAAGGCCGACGCAATCGTCGGGAGCAAGCCGAAGAATCCGAAGAAGATCAAAACCAGCTCGTTCGTGATCCCTGTCATCGCCAAGTAGGGCCTCGCGCATCCGCCGCCGTGCGAGGCGTAGTGCGCGAAAATGTCCTCGGCGACGGGAAACTGTTGGCGCCGGGAAATGTTCTACGCATTGATGACACCCGCCAAAGCAATCAAAGTCCCTGTGCTCTTTGCGTGGCTGCTTGTCGCCACGGTGGCTTTGCTGATCGCCTCGTCGCGGGCGGATGCCGCGCTCGACAGCTACGGGCTCGGCGACGGCCACGAGGGCGCAGCGACGGTGACCCAGAGCTCCCCGCTCAATCACGTCGCGCCGCTCGCGCTCGCTGCCAGCGCCGGCGATTCGGCGCTATCAACCGGGCCGGTGCGCACCGGTGCCTCGGGATCGGAATCGACGACCGGATCGCAGGCTCAAACGCAATTTGAAGTCGGACGACTGGTGCTGATCATTCAAAGCGCTGGGCTCACCCCTCCCCCGGCCAGCGGTGACCAGGCCCCGATCGATCTCTCAACCTCAGGTACCGGCGCATGGGAGCTCGCTCGCGTCACCGCGATCAGCGGCGATCCCGGAAGCGGTTTGAGTCTCGAATTCGACGAGCCGCTCGAGCGCGACTACTCGGAGCCCGGAGCCCAGGTGATTGCGGTTCCGGAGTTTTCCGATGTGACTGTTGAAGCCGGCGGCGCCTGGCTGGCAAACCCCTGGGACGGCTCAAGCGGCGGCATCACTGCCTTCCTCGCCGCCGGAGCAGTCGTCCTGGACGGCTCGGTCGGAGCCGATGGCGCCGGTTTTCGCGGTGGCCTTTTGCACAATGGCGACGCAGCCGGTTGCACGCAGCTCGACGGCGAGACCGGCGGCGGCAAAGGCGAGGGCCTGGTCTCGGGCGCATATCCGGGATCCGGCGCAACCAACGCTTCACGCGGCAACCTCGCCAACGGCGCGGGCGGTGGCAACTGCTCCAACGCCGGTGGTGGCGGCGGATCAAACGCCGGTGCGGGCGGCGGTGGCGGCTTTTCCTTCGACGATTCCCGCGACGTCGGCGGCATGGGCGGCGCAAAACTCCTCTACTCGGCAATCGACCACGCGGTTTTCGGTGGTGGTGGCGGAGCCGGCGATGAGAACAACGAGAACGGTGGTGCCGGTGGTGCCGGTGGAGGCTTCGTGCTTGTACGCGGCAATTCGCTGTCTGGTGCCGGCTCGATCAGCGCCAATGGCGACGCCGGCACGGCCTCCGCGCCCGAAGCCGCGAGCGACGGCGCGGGCGGAGGTGGCGCCGGAGGTGTTGTCAGCGCGCGCTTCGCCGGTTCGGCGGAGTGCGGTGCGATCACGGCCAACGGTGGCGCTGGCGGCAACGAGGAATCTGAAGGCGGCGTGCACGGACCCGGGGGCGGCGGAGGCGGGGGGATTGTTCTACTGCAGGCCTCCGCCGGCTCATGCGCGGCGTCGGCGGACAACGGAGTGGCGGGCGTAGCGATCAACGGGGTCGACGGCTTCCGCGGCTCGACCCCTACAGCGGCCGGCGACCCGCAAAGCACTGGCAGCTCGGAACCTGCGCCTCCGGGCGGACTCACGGCCCCTGGAATCACTCTCGATTCTCCGGCAGACGGCGAAATCACCAACGATGCGACTCCGACCATAAGCGGAACCAGCGAGCCGCTCGCGCGCATTCGGATTGTCGTCGACTCAACCTCCAAGCACGAGGTCACCACCGCCCTCGATGGAAGCTGGAGCTGGCAACCGGCGTCTGACCTGACCGACGGAACGCACACAGTTCGAGTTCGCGCGATCGCATTCGGAATCGCTGGGTCAGCAGAGCAGCGATCCTTCACCGTGGACACGGTCGCGCCCGAAGCCCCGTCTGTTTCGGGCCCTGACTCCCCGACAAACTCGACCGACGCCGAGATCACCTTCAGCGCGGGAGCCGGGACGGATTATCTGGCCTGCGCGCTCGACCTGGAGGCTCCAGCCACCTGCCCCGCCTCGCCAGCCGAGGTCGACTCCCTGAGTGACGCCGAGCACACCTACACCGTCACGGCATTCGACCTGGCCGGCAACAGCACCTCGACGGCAGTCACCTGGA
Source organism: uncultured Thermoleophilaceae bacterium (assembly GCA_964597975.1). Lineage (GTDB taxonomy): Bacteria > Actinomycetota > Thermoleophilia > Solirubrobacterales > JACPNS01 > JACPNS01. The sequence continues at coordinate 25,064 of CAZRAA010000007.1, forward strand.
CTGTCGACACCGTCGTGCCGACACTCTCGATCACCTCGCCCCAGGCGGACGATCTGCTGACGACCCGCGATCCCGAGCTCGTCTTCGACGCCGAAGCTGGCAGCACGACGAGTTGCTCGGTCGACGGAGGAACCTACGAATCGTGCGTCTCACCGTTCTTCGCCCACGACTTGACCGACGACGACCACTACATGTCCTTGCAGGCAGTGGATGCCGCCGGGAACATCGCGACGGCGACCGTCAGCTTCGCGGTCGACGCGACCGCCCCCACGGCGACGATCGATTCCGGCCCAGCGGAGGGATCGATCACAAACCAGACCGATCCGACATTCGCATTCAGCACAAATGAAGCCGGCGAACTGCAGTGCTCGCTGGACGGTGCCGACTTTGCAGCTTGTAACTCGAGCCTTTCGCCCGACCTTGGTCCTTCTCCCGACGGCCAACACACATTCAGCGTGCGCGCCACCGATCTCGCCGGAAACGTTTCGACGGTCGTCACCCGGACCTGGACGGTCGACACGATCGCGCCGGACCAACCGGCGATCGAGTTCCCGGCAGACCAGGCGGTCGTCCAGGACTCAACCCCGCAGCTCTCCGGCACCGCCGAAAGCGGCTCGACGGTGCGGATCTATGTTGACGGAAATCTCGATGGCGAAGCGCTGGCCACCGGCGGAGGCTGGACCCGTTCGATCGACGCGCCGCTCACCGACTCGATTTACGAGTTCACGGCCACGGCAACCGACGCCGCCGGAAACGTCTCGAATCTCTCGGACACGGTCGATGTCCGCATCGACGCTGCCGACCCGACCGCATCGATCCAGGGCAAACCCGGCGCGCTGGTGAACAGTTCGAGCGCGACCTTCAACTTCACCGCGGACGAGGCCGCCACCTTCACCTGCAGCCTCGACGGCTCGCCGTTTGGCAATTGCAGCCCGCCAGTGCTGCTGCCGGGCCTTGCCGACGGTACGCACACGTTTCGTGTGATCGCACACGACGTCAGTGGACACCCGTCGTCGGTAACCGCATACACCTGGAAGATCGACACGACGCCACCGGTCGTCACCGTGACGCAGGACTCACCACCTCCGGGCGTCAGTCCCACCTTCACCTTCGTCTCGAACGAATCCGGCACCACCTACAAGTGCCGCGTCAACGGATCCGGCGGGTTTCTCACCTGCAGCTCCCCTTTCAATGCGCCGGCGCTTCCGATCGGTTCCCATCTGCTCGAGCTGCGTGCAACCGATTCCGTGGGCAACACCGCCAGCAAGACGATCGCGTTTGCAGTCCGCAGCACAGTGGTGGATCCACCGGTTGACCCGAATCCGCCGAAAACCACCTGCGACGGATTCGGGAACGCCCCCGGAGTCCCACCGCAGCTGGCGGTGACCGCGGTTGCCGGAGGACCCGGCAAGCGCATCGCTTTCACGATCAATTCAGACACCCGAGCGATCGCGCGTCTCTCCATCAAGCGCAACGCGAAGACTCATGTTTCGACAAGCACCGCGCTGAGCGTGGGCCGTCAGAAGGTCACGCTCTCACCCACCCGGAGCATTCCCGCAGGCAAGCGCTTCAACGTGCGCATTTCGGCGATCTCGCTGACCGGCGGCAAGTCGTCGGCAGACGCACTGCTTGAGCGCTCCCGCAGCGGTCGCTTCGAGCTACGCGCCTCCGCCGGGGCATCGCCGAGCGTGATTGTGCAGAGCTCGCTCGACTGCGCCAAGGAAGCCGGCGCACGTCGCATCTCGCTGGCCGTCACGCCCGCGCGAGGGGCGCGCGCTGCGTCCGGGCGGGTGAAACTGAAGCTGCGATCGAGCGCCTGGGCGATCGCCGCCACCGAGCTCTCGCAGAACTCCAACAGCGTCTCACGGAAGGTCGTTCTGCTCCGCGGAAAGCGCTTTCAAACCCTCGTCCTGATGCCGGGTTCCGGCGCGAAGCTCGCAAGCGGACGTGCAACCGTGAAAATTTCGACAATTTCTGTGGACGGCGTCAGACAGATTTTCAGGCGTCAAATCTCCCTCAAATAAGGCATTGGGGCGGCGCCCCTAGAACATTCGTCCAAATCTCTACCCATTTCGGCCAGGGGGTAGAGACTTCAGTTTCTCCGACGTATTACCGATTGGTAGACGGACTCGCGGATATCGATGTTCGCGATTGGCCGGCAGACATCCGCAGCACATAAGTGCGGATCGGCCTGAAACGAATTCACAGCAACCCCATAAGGACGAGGATGAGTACCGCAAGCTGGACCCGCAGCTATTCCTGCGCGATCTTTCGCACAATCGCACGCGCAGCATTTCTGACAGTTTTGACCGCCATGTTGGTTCTCGTCGTTGCCCAGGCGGCCAACGCAGAACCGGACTCATTCCTGCGCGGTGACGGCCACGACGGTGCAGTCACGTTCAGCGCGGCGGGCACGAACTACCCGAACACGGTTGCAGAAGTCTCCGGCGCGCTTCCTGCCGGTGCCACTTCGGTGACCTTTGCCAACAAGCTTTCGGGGTCCGGGACAGGCGCGGTTGACTTTGCTACCGACCGCCTTGTGATGATCTACCAGAGCAACGGCGCAGTCGGCACCCCAGTCAGCGGAAACCAGACGGCACTCGCACTTTCGAGCTCGACGGCCGGCCACTGGGAGTTCGCACGCGTCTCGTCTGCCACCAGCAGCACGCTCACGCTCACGAATCCGCTGATCTACTCCTACGCGTCGGGTACCGCGCAGGTGATTGCGGTTCCCGAGTGGTCTGCACTCACTGTCAGCAACGCCGGCGCCAACATCCTCGCGCGCCCGTGGGACGGCGCCAAGGGCGGCGTGCTCGCGGTGCTCGTTTCAGGAACCGTCAACTTCACTGCGGCCGGCACGTTCGGCGCCAGCTCAAACGGATTCCGCGGCGGTCAGACCCGCGTCGACAACGTGCCCGAGACCAAGGGGTGTCTTGGCACCGTGCTCGACGGCGCGGCGGCGGGTGACCCGCTCAGCTCCAAGGGTGAAGGATTCCACGCCGCTGGCTACACCAGCGGAACCCCGACGACCGGCGCGCAGATCGGCCGCGGGAACTATCAGAACGGAGGCGGCGGCGCAAACTGCTTCAACTCGTCCGGCGCCGGCGGCGGAAACCGCGGCCAGGGCGGCAAGGGCGGCGAGTCGCTCAACGACACCGACGGCGACCGCGACGTCGGTGGCTACGGCGGCTCGGCACTGACCTACGCCCAGCACGCGATCATGCCATTCGGCGGTGGCGGTGGCGCAGGTGAGCGCGACGACGCCAACACCTCGAGCGGCGGAAACGGCGGCGGTGTTGTGCTGCTGCGCGCGAACCAGCTCTCCGGTTCCGGAAACTTCACGGCCAACGGCGCGGCAGGCGTGGCGGGCAACGCAGTCTCGGAGCCGTTCGACGGCGCTGGAGGAGGAGGCGCCGGTGGATCGGTCGTCATGCGCTTCAGCTCCACCGCCAACTGCGGAAACGCGACCGCCAACGGCGGCGCGGGAGGCAACAACAACCGCACCGGAAGCTTTTTCGCCGGCTACCAGTACTGGAGCCCGGGCGGCGGCGGTGCCGGTGGATCGGTCTACTTCCAGGGATCGAGCATCACCTGCACACGCGCGGCAAACGGCGGCGCTGCCGGAACGGCAAACAACAACTCGACTTATCTCGCAACCGCCGGCGGCGCGGGCGCGGCGACCAGCAATGCCAACGCTATGAGCGCGGTGACGCTCACGCTTGCGGCCCCGGTCAATGGCTCGACCACGAACAACAACACGCCGACCGCTTCTGGAACCGCGACCGCGAACTCGCAGGTCACGGTCCTGGTCGACGGAACCGTTTCGGGAACCGCCACAACCAACGGCGCGGGAAACTGGAGCTACGCGATCCCGTCGGCGCTCAGCGACGGCTCGCACACCGTGCGCGCCTACGCGACCGGCACCGACGCCGCGAACCTCGGCCTCCAGAGCACAGTCTCAAGCTCAACGATCACGGTCGACACGACGGCGCCCGGCGCCCCTTCGATCACGACTCCGGCAGCTGCGACGACGTACAGCTCGACGACTGCGGTGACGATCGCCGGAACCGCCGAGGCCAACTCGACGGTGCGGATTTACGACGGCGTCACGCTGATCGCGACGGTCACGGCCAACGGCAGCGGCAACTGGACCTACGGCGCAACCCTCGCGGTCGGATCACACACGATCACAGCCACCGCCACCGACGCGGCCGGCAACACCGGCTCAGCCTCGGGCGCCAAGACGGTGATAGTCGACACGACGGCACCGAGTGTCACGCTGACCGCTCCGGCCAACAACGCGTTCTACAACACGACAACGCCGGCGCTCAGCTTCAGTGTCTCTGACACCAACCCCGGCGCAAACAGCCAGTGCAGCATCGACAGCGGCGCGTGGACCAACTGCACGTCCGGTTCGAACCTCTCTGCCCTGATACAGGGCTCGCACACGATTCAGGTGCGCAACATCGACCTCGCAGGCAACACCGGAACCAGCGCGACGCACACTTTCACGGTGGACACTGTTGCGCCTGACGCCCCGGTCATCACCACGCCGGCCGGTTCGCCCGCGTACTCGTCCTCAACTGCCGTGACGATCGCCGGCACAGCCGAGCCCAACAGCACCGTCACGCTCTACGACGGCGCGAGTCCGCTCACAACGGTGACGGCCAATGGCAGCGGCAACTGGACCTACAACGCAACACTTGCCGAAGGCACCCACCCGATCACCGCCTGGGCGACTGATCAGGCCGGCAACACCAGTGTGGCCTCGTCGACCAAGGCGATCGTCGTTGACCTCACTGCACCTGCCGCACCCAACATCACGACGCCGGTCGCTTCGCCGTACTACACGAGCGACACGACCCCGACGGTCGGCGGAACCGCCGAGGCGGGCAGCACCGTGCGCGTGTACGACGGCGTGACGCTCGTCGGCACGACCACGGCCGATGGAAGCGGCAACTGGTCGCTGGACACCAGCGTGCTCTCCGCTGCGTCGCACACGATCACCGCCACGGCAACCGACGCCGCGGGCAACCTCAGCCCGGCATCTGGATCGAAGACGATCGTTGTCGACACCACGGCGCCGAATGCGCCCACGATCACCACCCCGGCGACTTCCCCCTACTACACCAACGACACGACGCCGGCCGTCGGCGGTACCGCCGAGGCGAACAGCACCGTCAACGTCTATGACGGAGTGACGCTCGTCGGCACGACCACTGCGGACGGCAGTGGCAACTGGTCGCTGAGCACCAGCGTGCTGAGCGAGACGTCGCACACGATCACGGCCACGGCAACCGACGCCGCGGGCAACATCAGCCCGGCGTCGACGTCGAAGACGATCATCGTCGACACGACCGCGCCCGCGGCTCCGCAGATCACGACGCCATCGGACAACCCGCACTACTCCGCCACTACCGCAGTCACAATCGGCGGCACCGCGGAGCCAAACGCCTCGGTGGCGCTGTATGACGGCGGCAACCCGCTTGCAACCGTGACCGCGGACGGCAGTGGGAACTGGACTTACCCAGCGACGCTTGCCGCGGGTTCGCACCCCATTACCGCGTGGGCGACCGACGCGGCCGGAAACACCAGCCCGGCCTCGTCGACGCGCGACATCACCGTCGACCCCACGGCGCCAGCCGTTTCAATCAGCGCGCCGGTCAATGGCTCCTCGATCTCCAATACGGCTCCGAACATCGTCTTCTCGATCACCGAGACCTACCCCGCCGGCTCCGCCGAGTGCCAGGTTGACTCCGCCGCCTGGGTCACCTGCGCCAGCGGCTTCCCACTTGCCGTTCTTGACGAGGGCGTACACACGTTCAGCGTGCGCCTCACCGACCTCGCCGGAAATGTGGGAAGCGCGAGCACAACGTTCACGGTCGACACGACCGCACCAGCGGCACCGACCATCACCAGCGGTCCGTCCGGCCCGGTCGCATCGACGACTGCGGCATTTGGATTCACCGGTGAGCCCGGCGGCCAGTTCGAGTGCTACATCGACTCCCCGGTCGACTGGCAGCCGTGCAGCAGCGGCGTCAGCTACAGCTCGCTGGGTCAAGGCAGCCACACGTTCCACGTACGTCAAGTCGACGCCGCGGGGAACGTCGGACCGGAGTCGACGCGGAGCTTCCTTGTCGACACCGTCGGACCGCCCGCGCCTACGGTCCTCGGTCCGAGCGGCACGGTCGGTTCTACCAGTGCCTCAATCAGCTTCTCCGACGCCGAGAGTCCGGTGACCTACACCTGCAGCCTCGACGGGGCGACCGCATCGCCTTGCACCAGCCCGCAGACGCTGACCGGCCTCGCTGACGCACCGCACAGCTTCACCGTAATCGCATACGACGCGCTGGGTAACCCGAGCACGCCGACGACGATCAACTGGACAGTCGACTCCTCGCTCTTCACAGCCGAGATCACCAGCGGACCGGTCGGTACGGTTGCGACGACGAGCAACACGTTCGAGTTCACCGCCTCGCTCACCAGCGGCACGAGCTACTTCTGCAAGGTCGACAGCGGCAGCTTCGCTTCATGCAACTCTCCGTTCGCCACCGGATCGCTGGCAGACGGCCTGCACACGTTCGAGGTTTACGCCGTCAACGGCAGCCAGACCAGCCCGACAGTCTCGGGTTCTTGGACAGTCGACACGAGCGGCCCGAGCCTCAACATCACCGGCCCGGCCCAGGACTCGACGGTCGCGCCCAACGGCACGATCACCTTCACGACGAGCGACGTCGGGGGCACCCCGCAGACGACCTGCTCGATCGACGGTGCGGCGCCGACCGTGTGCGGCTCGCCGCTGCCCTACAGCGGCCTCTCTGACGGCCCGCACTATGTGACGATCACCTCGACCGACCCGGTCGGCAATCCGACGACGGTCGTGCGCAACTTCGTGGTTGACGCAACGCCGCCGCAGACGACGATCGACAGCCACCCGGCTACCGCGACCACCAGCACGAGCGCGGCCTTCACGTTCTCGTCAAGCGAGAGTCCGAGCACCTTCGAGTGCCAGCTCGACAACGGCTCGATCGTCAGCTGCGCGTCACCGCAGAACTTCAGCGGCCTCGCTGAGGGTCAGCACGTGTTCTACGTGCGCGCGATCGACCAGTACGGCAACGTCGACCAGACCCCCGCCAGCTTCACCTGGAACATCGACTTGACGGCACCAGTGGCCCCGTCGATCAACACGCCGGTTGCGGACCTGGTCACCAACCAGACGCAGCAGGCCGTGGGCGGCCTCGCGGAGGCGAATTCGACCGTAAACGTCTATGACGGCGTGACGCCGATCGGCACCGCCACCGCGGACGGCAGCGGCAACTGGTCGCTCTCCCCGGCGCCGACATTCACGCCAGGCTCCCACTCACTCACGGCCACCTCGACCGACGCCGCCGGAAACATCAGCGGCGCGTCGACGGTTCGGACGATCACGATCGACACGACCAACCCGGTCGTCTCGATCACGTCTCCGACGCCGAATCAGCTGCTCGCCTACAACAACCCGTCGATCGTATTCACGGTCACCGACGCCCACCCTGGACAGACGCAGTGCAGCATCGACGGCGGTTCGTTCGTTTCCTGCACGTCGGCTTGGCCGACCGGAACACTCGATCAGGGACAGCACACGGTGAGCGTCCTGGCGACGGACGCCGCCGGCAACCAGGCGGCAGACACGATCGTCTTCCGCGTCGACACAATCGCACCGAACGCGCCGGCGATCACGTCCCCGGCCGACAACTCGACGACCAACGACCAGACCCCGACGGTCTCAGGCTCTGCTGAGCCCGGTTCGACGGTAACGGTCTACGAGGGACTGACGCCGCTCTGCTCGACAACCGCGGACGAGAACGGCGACTGGAGCTGCGCCCCGTCAGGCAACCTGCCGCCGGGCGACCACACGTTCACGGCCAAGGCGGTCGACGAAGCGGGCAATGAGAGCAACGCTTCGGGCGAGGTCGACATCACGATCGATGTGACTTCCCCGAACGTCCAGATCCTCTCGCCCGCCTCGAACGCGGTGCTCAACACAGCCACACCGCAGGTGTCCTTCACCGCGACTGACGCATCCACACTCACCGTCGTCTGCCGCGTGGACGGCGGATCGTGGACGTCGTGCAGCTCGCCGTGGACCACGCCATCGCTGAATGACGGCTTCCACACGGTCGACGTTCGCGCGACCGACGCCGGCGGCAACGTCGCCACAGCTTCGGTGACATTCGAGACCGACACCGGCGCTCCGACATCGTCGATCACCGGCAAGCCGGACTCGCTCGACAACGACCCGACGCCGACCTTCGACTTCGAAGCCGACGATCCGAACGCCACCTTCGAGTGCCGCATCGACACCGGTTCGTGGGTGCCGTGCAACGCGCCGTGGATCGCGCCTTCACAGCTTGACGGCCCGCACACCTTTGAGGTGCGCGCGACCGACCAGCACGGCAACACCGAGAATCCAGCCAAGTCCTACAGCTGGACGCTCGACGCGACCGCTCCGCTCGCGCCGCAGGTGACATCCCCGGCAGACGGCTCCACCGTCACCGACTCGACCCCGCTGATCACCGGAACCGCAGAGCCGAACTCAACCGTCACCGTGCGGATCGACGGCAACGTCGTCGGCACCGCCGCGGCAGACGGCAGCGGCAACTGGTCGTTCACCGCCGCGCAGCTGAGCGAGGGTTCGCACTCGGTCTCAGCCACCGCGCAGGACGCCGCCGGTAACACGAGTTCCACGTCGAGCATCGTGAACTTCAACGTCGACACAACGCCGCCCAACGGCAACGTCACGCAGCTGGTCGGCGGCGGAGCGGGCAAGAGCCCGACGTTCAACATTTCGTCCGACGACGGCACGGCAACGATCAAGTGCTCGCTCGACGGGGCAGTCGCTTCAGCGTGCAGCAGTCCGTACACGCCGGCCGGCAACCTCACACCGGGCACGCACACGCTGATCGTCACCTTCACCGACACCGCAGGCAACTCGTCGCAGAAGACGATCACATTCGTGATCGCCGGCGGCGGCGACCCGCTCCCCGCAGCTTGCTTTGCCAAGGGCATCACGATCACCGACCTCGTACCCTCGGGCAAGAAGGTGACGATGCGCGGGTTCGCACGCCTCAGCTACGTCGGTCAGACCGTGACCCTGCGCTACAAACCGCAGTCGAGCAAAGTCGCGGCAACGGCCGTCGTCCAGCCCGACGGCTCGTTCGTCGCCGTCGCCAAGGCTCCGGCCAAGGGCCTCTGGCTCTCGCGCAAGTCGCTCTACCGCGCCACCGTCGGCGGGGAGAGCACGCAGTGGACTCAGCTCTCACGTCGCGTGGCCACGGCATCGGCCAGCTACACCGGTGGGAAGCTGACCGTCAAGGGCGTGCTCACCAAGCCGCTGTTCCCGAAGGCCAAGGCGACGGTCACCGCGCGTACCGGTTGCGATCAGCCCTTCAAGTCAGTCGGCACAACGAAGATCAAGAGCAACGGAACCTTCTCCTTTACGGCTCCGTACGCGCAGGAGACCGGCGTGATCTTCGTCAAGGTCGCGGCAGTGGTCAGCAAGGGCGGCACCAAGCCCAAGCCGCTGCGCACCTACTCGTACGTGATCCCGGTGATCGTCAAGTAGAACCCAAGATCGTCGGCAGCGCGGCCCGCCTCGAATCCCGAGGCCGGGCCGCGCGCCTACCATCTGGCCTGCGGGGCGGTAGCTCAGTTGGTCAGAGCAAGGGACTCATAATCCCCGGGTCGCAGGTTCGAGTCCTGCCCGCCCCACTCCCAGCCTCGCCAAGGGAAAGACTGCCAAGACATACGTCCTGCCGAATTCGGCAGGACGTACTTCTTGGCGATCTCCGGCTTGTCCGAGAGGTGCGCTTCCGATTGGGTTCGGACGGGTGTTGAGCCTCCCGCCCTACGAATCCGTATGATCGGAATTACTGAGTATTCGGTGATCAGATGAGTCACGCCGAGACACCGCAGGCGGCAGACCCCGCGCATCGCCCCTTTCGGGCCTGGGCGCTTCAGCACGATCTGATCTCCCTACTCGGGGGAAGTGCAGACTGGCGAGTCGACACGTCAGAGCTCGGCCTCGATTCGACACCACAGGAACGCCCAGAGGAGGCGTTTCGCGGGCAGGGCTACCTGCGCAAGGCGCTTGCGACCGACCCGCGCCTGGGCCTGCGCACCAGGACTTCGCTGATTCTTTGGTGCGCGGCGCTCGTCACTGACTCCGCGAACCAGATCAGCCCACTCGCGCTGCATATGCCGACCGAGGCCTTCTGGATCACGATCGGTCTAGTCACCGCCGTGCTGATCTTCACAGCGGTCGTCTACCCGCGCCTCGAAGCGCCGCGCTTCTACGTCGTCGAACAGTCGGCATTGACGTTCGCGAGCCTCTTGATCTTCTACCAATGCTCAGTCACCGGCGGAGGCACGAGCCCGTACCTCTTCTGGTACGTGCTGACTGCCTACTACGCCGCTTATCTGTTGCCGCAGGGGCAGGCACTGGCCAACATCACCTGGTTCACGCTGCTCACGCTGGCGTCGCTCACGCTCTCGGAGACCGCTTCCGACAGCACGACCCTGCTCGCGCTCGCAGCACTACTGGTGACGATGTGGGTGGCCGCGATCGCGCTGCTCTTCCAGCGCAGACGCGAGAACACCCTTGAGCGTGCGGTCAAGTTCTTGGCTTTGGCCGACCCACTCACCTCGACCGCCAACATGCGCTCGTTCGAGCACTATCTCGAAGAGCTAGCGCGGGTCGACGGACAGCGTTTCGCGATCGTGATTGCCGACATGAACGGTCTGAAGGCCGCCAACGCGGTTTTCGGGCACGAGATCGGCGACGGGATGGTCGTTCGCATGGGGCGCCTGATGCTCCGCGCTTCCGGCGATCGCGACCAGGTCGCGAGATTCGGCGGGGATGAATTCGCCGTCGTGCTGCCTGGCGGCCGGGAAGCCGACCTCGTGCGGTGGCGCAAGGAGTTCGATCGACTTGTCGACCGGCACAACCAGGCCGTGCGTGGGCGTCTGCCGCAGATTTCGGTCTCCGTGGGCACCGCGAGATACCCGGACGACGCCGTGCGGCCGCTCGATCTGATCGACATTGCCGACCACCGCATGTACGAGCAGAAGAACTCCGTCGTCACACCGCCTTATGAGATCGATGGACTCGACTCCCCTGACGTCGGTAGAGCGTTTCGGTCGGCGCGCTTCCAAGACGCCCCCAGACGCACAGTCGACACACGCGACCGCATGCGCCATGCCGCGACAAACTGGTTCGCCTGCGCGCTTCTTGCATTCGGCGCCGCGGTTGTCGACCCGCCGTTTGCGCACGTCGCGGCCGCAGTCGCCTGCGGCGCCTTTGCGCTGTTCTGGGCTGCCGTCGCCGAAATTCATCGCACCCGCCCGCTCACGCGAAACATTTCGCGGGCGATTGACATCGCGACACTCGCTTTTCCTCTCCCGCTGGTGTGGGCGTCAGGTGGCGGATCGAGTCCACTCCTGATCGCGCTCACCCTCCCGATTGCCTTTTACGCTCAGCACTTCACGCCGCGCGTCGCGCTGCCGCGAGTGGCGATCCTGATCGCCGGGCTCTCGTTGGGTTTCTTTGCCTTCGGCGAGCAGGGAGTCACAGAATTCACTCGCTACCTGACGGCGCTCGCGGCGATGCTCGTCGTCGCCGGAATCATGCAGTACAGCTCTCGGCAGCAGTTGGAGGCCCTGACCGTGATCCGCCAATCGGCGCGCCTGGACGAACTGACCGGTCTTCCAAACGTCTATGCCCTGCACGCGCAGCTCGACAGCGAAGTCCGCTCTGCGGAAGCCGATGCCGGCCAACCGCCCGCGCTCGCGATCATCGACCTCGACAACTTCCGGCGCGCAAACACGATCGCCGGCCACCGCGGCGGCGACGAGGTCCTTCGCGCCGTGGCGGAACGACTCAAGCAAGCGGCCGGTCGATCGCAGGTGTACCGGGTCGACGGCGACGAGTTTGTTGTGATGGCCGGAAGCGGACAGGCCGGACAGCTCCAGCAGATCGCCGAGCGCTGCGCGAGCGCAGCCAGCCACGACCACGAGTTGAGCGGCGGGATGATCCGTGTTTCGGCGAGCTTCGGCTACGCCCGGTGGTCGCCGGGAGAAAGCGGCTCCGATTTGATTGAAGCGGCGGAATCAATGCTGCGAGAACGAAAGTCTCGCCGCCGCAGTCAAATGGTCGCTCCGGGCCGCGTATTGCTCTGACTCCTCCGCGCAAGTACGCTCTGCGCCCATGAATGACGCTTCCTCCCCCGCGTCCGGCCATTCGCCTGACCAGATTCGCAACCTCGCCATCATCGCCCACGTCGACCACGGCAAGACGACGATTGTCGACCACATGCTCAAGCAGTCCGAGGTCTTCCGCGACAACCAGGCTGAGATGTCGCAGGAGCTGATCATGGACTCCGGCGATCAGGAGAAGGAGCGCGGCATCACGATCACCGCCAAGGTCACGGCCGTCGAATATGGCGACTACCGCCTGAACATCGTCGACACGCCGGGACACGCCGACTTTTCCGGCGAGGTCGAACGCACCCTGAACATGGCCGACGGCTGCTTGCTGATCGTCGACGCGCAAGAGGGTCCGATGCCCCAGACCAAGTTTGTGCTGACCAAGGCGCTCGAAAACGGCCTCAAGCCGATTGTCGTGGTCAACAAGATCGACAAGCCGGCCTCTCGCGTCGAAGAGGTCGAGCACGAGTTGGCCGACCTGTTTCTCGAATTGGCGATCGACGACGACCAGCTCCACTACCCGGAGTTCTACGCGATCGGGCGCGAGGGCAAAGCCTGGAGCAGTATGCCCGACGACACCGGCGGAGAAGCATCGCTCAAGCCCCTTTTTGACGCGATCGTCGAATACATCCCCGCGCCGCGCGTTGAGCTCGACGGCCCCCTGCAAATGCTCGTGACCGCGCTCGCCTGGGACAACTTCAAGGGCAAGTACGCGATCGGTCGGATCTCGCGCGGCCGCGTACAGGCCGGCGACGCCGTCACCCTGATCGACCGAGAGGGCGTCCACACGAAGGCGCGGGTTGGCGAAGTCTTCATGTCGCACGGCTTGGCCCGTTTCCCTGTTGAAGAGGGCATTGCTGGAGACATCGTCCAGCTCACCGGAATCGCCGACGCGCAGATCGGGGCCACGATCGCCGACGCCGAGAATCCGACCGCGCTGCCGACGATCGAAGTCGAGGCCCCGACGCTGCAGATCTACCTCGGACCCAACACAAGTCCGTTCAAGGGCACGGAAGGCGAGTTCACCACCAGCCGCCAGATCGGCGACCGGCTCGAAAAGGAGCTTGAGACGAACGTCGGCCTACGCGTCGAACAGTCCGACAAGGGTTTCCTCGTTTCCGGTCGAGGCGAGCTGCACCTGTCGGTTCTGATCGAAGCGATGCGCCGCGAGGGCTTCGAGCTTGAAATCGGCCGCCCGCAGGTGGTCACGACCGAGATCGAGGGTCAGACCTTCGAGCCAGTCGAGGAACTCACGGTCGAGGTGCCCGAAGAGCACGTCGGGGCGATCCAGACCGAGCTCGGCAGCCGCCGCGCCGTCCAGAAGGATCAGCATGCCGTCTCCGGCGGCGTCACGCGTCTGACCTACGAGATTCCGACACGAGCCCTGCTCGGCGTGCGCGGCATTCTGATGACAAACACGAAGGGAACCGCTGTGATGAGTTCGCTCACGACCGGATACCAGCCGGTTGGAAGCGCCCTCGACCAGCAGCGCAACGGTGCGCTGATCGCATTTGAGACCGGCACCACGACACCGTTCGCGCTGCAAAACGCCGAGGAGCGCGGAACCGTGTTTGTTGGACCGGCAGAGAAGGTTTACCAAGGCCAGATCATCGGGCTCAACTCGCGCGGCGACGACCTCGAGATCAACGTCTGCAAGGCCAAGCAGCTCACGAACATGCGCAGCAAGTCCTCGGATGGTGTCGTGCAGCTGACGCCGCCGACCGTTTTCAGTCTTGAGCAGAACATGGACTTCCTCGAAAACGACGAGCTGCTCGAGGTCACGCCGGAGTCGATGCGACTGCGCAAACGCGAACTGCTGCCACACATGAGAAAGCGCGCGAGGGGCTAGCTACTTTTTCCGCCATGCCATTCACGGACATCCTCACAGCCAACAACGCCTACGCGGCCGACCACGAGGAGCTCTCAAATGGCAGGGCGCGGCGTGGTCTTGCGATCGTCACGTGCATCGACACGCGCATCGACCCACTCGAGGCCTTCGGACTGATCCCAGGCGACGCCAAGGTGATCAGAAATGCAGGAGCGCGCGTCACCGACGACGTGATGCGTTCGCTGATCATCGCCGCACACGTTCTCGGCGTCAATCGCGTCGCGCTGATCCAGCACACGGACTGCGGCGTCGCCAACAACGACCAAGGGACGATCGCCGAGGTCGTCGAGGATCTGACCGGCAACTCGGTCGACGATTTTGACTTCTTGACGATCTCCGACCAAGTCGAAACGCTCCATGCCGATGCGGCGAAGATCCGGCAGCATCCGCTGATGCCGCCGGGCACCGAGGTCGGTGAGTTCATGTTCGACGTGCACAGCGGGAAGCTCACCCCGGTCGCTTGAGCCGCGCATTCGAAAACCTCGAACCCGGTACCGGTGGACAACGCGTAAACGCGCTGCGTAATCGCGCGGACGGCACTCAGGTCTCGACACTTGAGCTCTTCTTCGACCTCGTCTACGTGTTTGCGATCAGCCAGATCTCGCATCTGCTGCTCGAACACCTGACCTGGCGCGGCGCGCTCGAGACCGCCGTGATCACCGTGGCGATCTGGTGGGCTTGGATCGACACCACTTGGATCACCAACTGGTTCGACCCGCGCAAGATGCCCGTGCGGTTGATGCTGATCGCCCTGATGGGCATGAGCCTGGTGATGTCGGCGGCGATCCCGGAGGCCTTTGGCGGGCGCGGAGAGTGGTTTGCGCTCGGGTACGTCGCGATCCAGCTCGGCCGCAGCGCTTTCTGCCTCTTCATGCTCGGGAAGAACGAGCAAGCCGCGAACTTCACGCGCATCACACTCTGGGCGCTGATGTCGGCGCCGCTCTGGATTGCCGGTGGCTTTGTCGAGGGCGACGCGCGTCTGATGCTCTGGGCGTGCGCGGTGCTGGTCGACAGCCTTGGACCTGCGCTCGGCTTTCGCTTTCCCGGCCTTGGCAAATCAACCACCGACCAGTGGACGATCGCCGGCGGTCACCTCGCCGAGCGCTGCCAGCTCTTCGTGATCATCGCCCTGGGCGAATCGATCCTCCTGACCGGCGCGACGCTGGCGCACGAGAAGGAACTCACCCTGGCGATCGCCGCGGCCTTCAGCATCGCCTTCCTGACCAGCGTGATGATGTGGTGGGTCTACTTCTCAAGGGCCGGCCGCGCCGCCGAGATCTTCGAGCAGGCAAAGAACCCCGGCAGGATGGGCCGCGCCTACACGTACTTTCACCTGCCGATGATCGCCGGCGTCATCGCGCTGGCCGTCGCCAACGAGAAGGTGATCGCGCATCCATTGGGCCACGTCGAGCCAGAGTTCACAGCAGTGGCGGTCGCCGGCGTCTCGCTCTACATGTTCGGCAACGCGATCTTCAACGGCGCGATCACCGAGGCGTTTCCGCGCCGGCGCTCGATGGTGGTCGTGGCCACGCTGCTGGTGATCCCGTTCGCGCACTGGCTGAATCCCTTGCTCGTTTCGCTTTGGGTGCTCCTACCGATGCTCACCCTCGCAATCGTCGACGGTATGACCAAGCCGCCGCCCTACCGCAACCTCTCCGGCGAAGAAGAAGACACCGTCGACCCGCCGGCGATGGGAAGCGACCGCGACCTGGCGCAGGTGCGACCGCCCGCGGACGCCTTCCACCACGACGACGACTGAGCTACTCGGAACCGGTGCGCGCGCCGAACTGCTCGTCGAGCACGAGGAGCGCCGAGGAGTCGTTGCCTGCGAGCTTGAGCCGGTCGACGGCCTGCTTGGTTGAGGCCTCTTCTTCGACCTGCTCGGTGATGAACCACTGGAGCATCACTTTGGTCGCGTGGTCGTTCTCTTTGTCGGCGAGGTTGTAGAGGTCGTCGATGGACTTGCTGACGCTCTTTTCGTTTTCGTAGGCGGCTTCGAAGGCGTCCAGCGGCGAGGACCACGAGGTCGGCGGCGCCTCGACACCTTCGATGATCACCTTGCCGTCGCGGTCGTTGATGAAGTCGAAGATCTTGATGCCGTGGCCCAGTTCTTCCTGGTACTGGAAGCGCATCCAGGTCGCAAAGCCCGGGAGCCCCTGGTCCTCGAACCAAGCGCACATCGCGAGATAGACGTGAGCGGAGTAGAACTCCTGCTTGACCTGGTCGTTGAGGGCTTGTTGGACGGAATCCTTGAGCATCTGATTTCTCCTGTTCGCAAGCTTGTCAGTCGGTGATTATGTCAGCGACACTAGCGGCAAAACAGCATTAGGAATGCCGAAAAACCGCTTAGGCAAGCCTTATTCGTCGGGTAGGGCCGAGATCAGTTCTTCGTGCACCACGCGCAGCCGCGCGGCGGCCTCGCGCCCATCTGCCGCCGTAGACTGGGCGAAGGCCTCATCTTCGAGCTCTGCCGCTCGCGCCTTGAGCTCATCGAAGCCGAAGATCCCGGCGGCCCCGCGAATCTCATGGGCGCGGCTGCGGACCGCTTCACAGCCGGCTGCCGGGTCATCAGCGAGCGCGAGGGAGTCGATCGATTCTGTGATCCGGTTGGCCGTCTCCATCGCCTCGGCGCGAAACCGCGCCGCCAACTCCCCCATCGCGTCATTCATGCGGTTATGATGCCGCACACCGTGGCGGAGCGCGCAGCACTCATCACCGGGGGATCGAGCGGAATCGGTTTCGCGATCGCGAAAGCGCTCGGCGATGCCGGCTACGCCGTGACGATCAGCGGCCGCCGCGAGGACAAGCTGCGCGCCGCCGGCGAAGACCTTCGCTCGTCCGGCATCGAAGTGAACGACGTCGTCGCGCCGGCCGACGAGGAAGAAGCCCTGATCGCGCTGGTGCAGTCGCACCTCGAGAAGTTCGGCCGCATCGACGTTCTCGTCAACAGCGCCGGCGTAGGGATCGGCGGCCCGCTTGAGGGCTACGCGACGAAGTTCATCGACATGCAGCTGGCCGTCAACCTGCGCGCCATGATCATCACCACGCGCGAAGCGATGCCGCACCTAAAGAGCGCGGCCAAAGAGAACGCCAACGGCATGGCGCACGTGATCAACCTCGCATCGATCGCCGGCCGCTACGGCCAGCCTTGGCTCTCGCTCTACGCCGCTACCAAAGCTGCAGTTGCCAACTGGACCAATGGCATGCACAAGGAGTTCCAGAACGAGGGCATTCGCTTCACCGCGCTCTCCCCCGCGTTCGTTGAGACCCCGATGACCGAGTTTGCGCAGACCGAGGGCGGCGTACCGCCGGAGAAGATGATCCGGCCGGAAGACCTCTCGAGCGCGGTTCTGTGGCTGCTGCAGCTCTCACCCAACGCCCGCGTCCCGGAGATTGTCTTCGAGCGCGTCGGCGACGACCTCTTCTGAAACCAAGCGAAAGGACCAAGCGATGAAGCTCGGAGTGATGGCGGGATACGCCGTAAACCAGGAGCAACTCTTCGGCATGGTCGACACCGCCAAGGCGGCGGAGTCGCTGGGCTACGACTCGATCTGGACCGCCGAGGCTTACGGCTTTGACGCCGCGACGCCGCTGGCATTCTTTGCCGCCAACACCGAGAAGATCCGCATTGGCTCGGCGATCTTCCAGATCCCCGGGCGCACCCCGGGCAACGCGGCGATGACCGCTTGCACGCTCGACAACCTTTCCAACGGCCGGTTCATCATGGGGCTCGGGTCTTCTGGCCCCCAGGTCGCTGAGGGCTGGCACGGGCAGCCGTTTGCCAAGCAGATCCAGCGCACGCGCGAGTACATCGAGATTCTCCGCAAGATGTTCGCTCGGGAAGTCGCCGAGTACGACGGTGAGATCTACAAGCTGCCGCTGCCCGACGGACTGGGCAAGCCGCTGAAGTTGATGACGCGCCCGATCCAGGAGCGCATCCCGATCTATCTGGCGGCCATTGGACCCAAGAACACTGCGCTCGCGGGCGAACTCTGCGACGGCTGGTTGCCCTATTTGTACGGACCCGAGCACGCCGCACAGCTGAACGCGAATCTCAAGGAGGGTGCCGAGCGCGCCGGGCGGACTCTTGATGACGTGGAGATTTCGCCCTCGATCTTCACCGCGACGGGCGACGGCGACGTCGACGAGCTGCGCGACCGTATCCGCCCGCTGATCGCGCTGTACGTCGGCGGCATGGGAGCGCGCAACAAGAACTTCTACAACAACCTCGTCTCCTCGTACGGCTTCGAAGACGCCGCGAAAGAGATCCAGGATCTCTACCTCGACAAGAAGTACGACGAGGCCGCGGCGGCCATCCCGGTGGAGCTGATCGACCTTGTTTCGCTCGTTGGAGACAAAGATCGAGTGGCCGATCGCATCGCCGCCTACAAGGAAATCGGCACCGACAACCTGATGGTCGTGCCGATGGCCGCAGACGCGCCCACGCGCGAGACGATCCTGCGCGACGTGGCGGAAGCCGCCGAGCAGGCCGGCGCGCTCTGATCCTGCGGTGACGCGCAGGCCGCGCATCCTGCTTGTCACGATCGGCGAGCCGGGACACGCCTTTCCGGCAATTGGGGTCGCCGCACGGCTCGCTCGCGCAGAGTGCGACGTCGCCATCCACACGTGGTTTCGCTGGGAGGATCACATCGTCGGCGTCGGGGCGGAGTTCTTTCGCGCTCCGAAGTTTGAGGTCGCCACAGGCGAGGAGATACCAGACGTGCACGAGGCTGCAGCGCTCGCCACCGAGCAGCTGCGCCACGTGGTCGCAGAGTGGCGGCCGGACATCATCGTCGGCGACGTGTTGACGCTCGCCTCGGCGCTTACGGCTGAGCTGTGCGATCTGCCGTTCGTGACCTTCGTGCCGCATTTCTGGCACGCGACGGGTGACGATGCGGTGCCGTTTGGTTCTGGCTGGGCACCGGCCGAGAGCGGGTTTGCGCGCTGGATCTTCCGGCGCATGCACCGCTTTGAGCGCGCCGGGCTGGAATACGGTCGCGATGAGCTCAACGAGACCCGGCGAGCGGTCGGCCTGCCGGAGATCGACCGGTTTCATGGGGCGCTCTCACGCGAATTGGTACTGGTCGGGACTTTTCCGCAACTGGAGCCGTCGCGTGATTGGCCTGCGCATGTGAAAGTTGTAGGGCCGGTGATGTGGGAGCCGACACCGGATCTGATTGAGCTGCCAGACGGCCCAGAGCCGCTTGTGGTCGTTGCGCCGAGCACTGCGCAAGATCTCGACCACACGATGTTGCATTCGGCCGTCGAGGGACTTCGCGACCTTCCGCTGCGGGTGATCGCCGCCAAAAACGGCCGCGAACCGGCGGCCGCGCTTGAGCCGGGGGCAAACACGACGGTCGTCGACTGGGCACCCTACAGCCAGCTGTTCCCGCTTGCCGACGTGGTCGTCTGCCACGGCGGCCACGGCACGATCATGCGTGCGCTGACCAGCGCGGCTCCGGTCGTCGTCGTTCCTGCCAGCGGCGATCAGTACGAGAACGCGGCTCGCGTGCGCTGGGCGAAGGCCGGCGTGTCGGTGCCAAATCGCTTCATCTCGAGCCGCACGATTGCTGCGGCCGCTGAGAAGGTGCTGAGCGAGCCGGCCTACAAATCCCGCGCGGCCGCACTGGCCGAATGGGCCGACGGACACGACGCCGCGCAAATCGCCGCCGACGAGATCCTCGCCTTCGCGCAATCCAAGACGTCCTGACCGGGCTGGTAAATTCTCTGCCGCATTCCCCGGTAGCTCAGCTGGTAGAGCGTTCGGCTGTTAACCGAAATGTCGCTGGTTCGAGTCCAGCCCGGGGAGCTCTCGCGCATGCAACGGAGGCTCGGGGAGGATTCGCGCTATTCGTAGCTGCGCTGCAAGCGGGCGGTTTCGCCGCCGCGGCGGAGCTTTTCGATCGCCGCGATCTCGATCTGACGCACGCGCTCGCGCGTCACACCGATGTACTTGCCGATCTCGACGAGCGTCAGCGGCTCATCGCCGGTCAGTCCGTAGCGCAGTTCGACGACGCGTCGCTCGCGGTCGTTCAGCTGGCTGAGTACGACATCGATGTCTTCGGAGAGCAGTCGCTCGGCGACGATCTCCTCTGGCGCCTGGTCGGAGTCATTCTCGACAACATCTCCGATCGTCGCTGCGCCCTCGTCGCTGCCGATCGGGGTTTCGAGTGAGATTGCGTCGGCGGAGAGCTCCATCAGGCTCTTGACGTCGTCGGGGTCCATGTCGACCTCTTTGGCGATTTCCTCGACGCTGGGGTCGCGACCAAGCTCCTGCTCGAGCCGGCGGCGCACGGCCGCGACCTTGTTGACGTGCTGAAGCAGGTGCACGGGGATCCGGATCGTGCGGGCCTGATCAGCGATGCAGCGGGTGATTCCTTGCCTGATCCACCACGCCGCGTAGGTTGAAAACTTGTAGCCGCGGCGCCAGTCGAACTTCTCGACCGCCCGCATCAGGCCGACGTTGCCCTCCTGAATCAGGTCCAGCAGCGACACTCCTCGGTCGTTGTAGCGCTTGGCGATACTCACGACGAGGCGAAGGTTGGCCTCGATCATGATGTTCTTGGCGTCGTTGTCGGCGCGCTCGATGCGTTTGGCCAGTCGCACCTCATCCTCAGCCGAAAGCAGCTTGCGCTCACCGATCGCCTTCAGGTACAGGTGGACCGTGTCGATCGCCTCGCGGCTCTCACCCGGTGTCAAGTCGAGCTTCTTGCCTTCGCCCTGCAGAACACTGAGCGCCGGGGGTCCGGGCTCGTCCTCTGAAATCCGATTTGCTGCTTGGCGATTCATCTGCGGTGGCAGCGATGAATCCAAGACCGACTGTCCTGCGGGGATCACATTTCTATGTCGGGCGGGGGGCTGATCGTCCCCCCTGCGAGGTTCACGCGAATTCCGCGGAAAGTTCCCCGATCTTGCGGATCACCGCCTGCCGTTCGAGCTCGATCTCGGCCTTCTTGCCGCCGGGTGCCCCGACGATCCTTCGGTCCAGACCCGCCTTCTCCAGCTGCAGGTACCCAAGTTGGATCACTTCTGCGGATGCGTTTTCCCTCTCGGAAAGCATCGCTACCTCTGTAACGGCGTTCTGCAGCTCCGGCTTTAGCTCTGCCACGTTCGCAAGCGGTCTCTCAGTATTTGCGAGTAGGTGATCGCGCAGTTCGCGCATCAATCCAGTCGCGAGATAGTCATCTTCCAGCTGTTTCAAGTAAGCGCCCCCCACTTCTGGGTTTGACAGGCACTGCGCCATGAAGATCCGCTCGGCGCGCTCCGCGGGGTTGCTCGCTGGCACCCGGCGCGGCTGCGACGGCACGGTCTCCCCAGTCTCCCGCGGCCGCCGGGAGGGCGCTGCGACGCGTTCCTTGATCGATTCCCTGAGCACCGCGTCGGTCACGCCCAATCGGTCCGCCGCAACCCGAACCTGCTCATCGCGTGCTGGCCCTGCGGGCATCGCGGCGATCACCGGCACCAGTTCATCGAGCACGTGCTCTTTGCCGCGTGCGTCGGAGAGGTCGCCCTCAGCGAAGACCTGCGCGACCGCGAAGGCCGAGACGGTCACCGCCGCCCCGATCGCGCGCTCAAATGCTTCGGGGCCGCCGCCGCGGAGCAACTCGTCCGGATCCTTGCCGTCGGGAATCTGAATCACGAGCGTCTCGGTATCGCGGTGCGCCCCCAGCACTTCGGCAGCGCGCAGCGCGGCCTTGCGTCCTGATGCGTCGGCATCGAGCGCCAGGTAGACGCGCGGCGCCATGCGCGCAAGCTCAGCCGCCTGCTGATCGGTCATCGCCGTCCCCATCACCGCCACGGACTCTTCGAATCCCGCGTCGTGCAGCGCCAGCACGTCGGCGTAGCCCTCAACCGCGATCACTCGCTTCTTCGACGCGGCGGGTCTGCGCGCATGGTCGATGCCGAAGATCTGCGCGCCCTTGTGGTACACCGGCCCCTCCGGCGAGTTCAGGTACTTCGGGCGGTCGCTCTCACGCATGCCACGGGCGCCGAAGCCGCGAATGATCCCCTTCTTGTCGGCCAGCGGGAACATGATGCGCCCGCGGAAGCGATCGAGGATCTGACCGCGGTCGTTGCGCTGGGCAAGCCCCGCGTCGATCAGCTCTTGCTCGGTGAACCCCTGTCGCAGCGCCGGCACGAACAGCTTGTCCCATGCCTTGGGCGAGTAACCGAGCCGGAACTTCTTCATCACCTCGGGCGAGAACCCGCGCTCAGCCAGGTAGGCGCGCGCTGGCGCAGCCTCGTCGGCCTCGGCCAGTGTGCGCTCGAAAAACTTTGTCGCGCGCTCAAGCAGTTCGAATAGGCGTTCCCGCGCCTTCTGCCGCTCTGCCGCCCGCGGATCGAGCTCTTCGTACTCGAGATCGACGTTGTACATCTCCGCCAGATACTCAATCGCGCCGGCAAAATCCAGCGCTTCCTTCTCCATCGCGAAGGTGAAAACATCGCCGCTGACCTGGCAGCCGAAGCAGTAATAGACCTTGTCGGTCGGGCTCACCGAAAAGCTCGGCGAGTTGTCTTCGTGGAACGGGCAGCGCCCCATGTACTGCGAGCCGTTTCGGCGCAGGTCCGTGTAGTGGTTGATCAGGTCGACAATGTCGACCGCCTCGCGGACTTTCTCTTTCGATGCGTCGGTGATCCGTGCCATCAGCGCGCCGCCCGCGGTGCGTTGAGGTCTTCGAAGGTGCGAAACGCGTAGCGATCGGTCATCCCGGCGATCCAGTCGGTCACGCGGGTCGCAAGATCGTCGCTGACCCCGTCGGGAATCTGCTCGGGATGCTCGACGTAGTGATTGAAGAGGTTGCGTACGAGGTTGGTGACGCGGTCAGCCTCGGCGCGCACCTGCGGCCCCAAGTAGACGTCCTGGAACATGAACTTGCGCAGTCGCAGCATCGCTCCGCCGATCTCGTCTGACTGGGCGATGTCGCCCGCCTCCGCCGATGTCGCAACCAGGTCCTTCACAAGCGTGTCGATTCGCTCAGAAGGAGTCTCGCCGAGCAACTCGATCTCAAGCTTCGGTAGGTCGCCGTCGGCGAGGATCCCCGCCCGCAGCGCGTCGTCGATGTCGTGGTTGATGTAGGCGATGCGATCGACGATCCGCACGATCTTCCCCTCAAGCGATCGCGGTTTGGCTGGCCCCGTGTGATTGAGGATGCCATCGCGGACCGGCTCGGTGAGATTGAGTCCGGCGCCGTCGCGTTCGAGATCGTCAACCGTGCGTAGCGAGTGCTCGTTGTGTTTGAACTCGCGCCCAAAGCGCTCCTGGAGGCACTTGGAGAGCACGTCTTCGCCGATATGGCCAAACGGCGGGTGACCAAGATCGTGGCCGAGTCCGATCGCTTCGGCGAGATCCTCGTTGAGCGAGAGCGCCCGGGCAACGGTGCGCGCGATACCGCTCACCTCGAGCGTATGCGTCATACGGGTGCGAAAGTGGTCGCCCTCAGGGGCGATGAAGACCTGCGTCTTGTACTTCAGTCGCCTGAACGCCTTGCTGTGGACGATTCGGTCGCGGTCGCGCTGGAAGGGGGTGCGAAGCGCAGAGTCCGGCTCGTCCACCCTTCGATCTGCCGGGTACGAGCGGACTGCCAGCGGCCCGAGGATCGCGTCTTCGCGCGCCTCCATCCGGGCGCGAAAATCGACTTCCACCCCGGCACCAGCGAGTTTCTGCGTAGCCGCATCCATCGCCTGATTCTGACAGTCTCAGGTGACTTCAGGTGAGAGTTCTGACGCGCACATGCGCGTGGTGCGCCAACGTCTCAGTAATCGCGCGATCGACCTCGCGCCTGGCCCCGGGCGCGGCCTCAGGCGCAGAGGCCAAGGGCGATGCGATCGCGCCGCTGAAGAGATCGTGCGCCGCGGCGCCGAAGTCAAAGTCGCCGGCTTCGCGGCAGTCAAGACAGACGATCCCACCGGCCGCCGGTGAAAAGGCCACCAGGCCCTCCCCCGCGCCGCAGTGCACGCAGCTCGAGAGCTCCGGTGCGAATCCCGCCGCAATCACAAGCTTCGCTCGAAATGCGAGTTCCACCTCGGGTCGCGCTGCGTCCGGGTCGGAATCGAGCAGCGCCAGCGCGTTGGCCGCGAGGTTGTAGGCCGGGAGGTTCTGCTCGCGCTCATCGAGCAGGCGCAGCACGAAGTCGGCAAGCTTGGAGGCCGACTCCAGAGATGCAGCGCGCGTTCGCAGCTGGGCGTGGGCATCGAGCGTCTCGGCAGAGGTGATCGTCAGCAGGTCCGAGCGGCCCTCGTGCAGAACCATGTCGAGCCGGAAAAACGGCTCAAGTCTGCCGCCGAAGCGGCTCTTGGAGCGGCGCACGCCCTTGGCAATCGCGCCGATCCGCCCGAACTCGCGCGTGTAGAGCTGCAGGATGCTGTCGGCCTCGCCGTACCTCAGCTTGCGCAGCACGATCGCCTCTGTCTTGACGCTCTGGCCCATCAAGAGATCATGATCGCTCGCCCGGCGAGCACAGCCGGACCGGCGCAGACCCTCACTACACTTTGTATAGCAATGGGCGATCAAGCTGGCGGCAGGCACGCCGCGACCATCTACTCAAAGGACAGCTGCAGCTTCTGCGTGCGCGCCAAGGTGCTACTCGAGCAGCACGGCGTCGACTTTGAGTACGTCGACCTCACCGGCGACTTGGATGCACAGCTGGAACTGGCCCGCCGCACCGGCCGCCTGACGATGCCCCAGGTGTTCGTCGGCGACGAGTTGATCGGTGGTTTCGAGGACCTCGTCCTCGCGCTGCGCAATCCGCGGATACGCGAAGCACTCGGCGTTGCCTGAGCTACCCGAAGTCGAGACGATCCGGCGGCAGCTCGCGCCGGTGGTCGAGGGCCTGAGGATCACGCAGGTTTCGGTCGACGACGCCAAGTGGGTGCAGCAGATTTCGCCGGCTGCCTTCGAGCAGGCGCTGGGAGATCGGAGGATCGTCGAGCTCGGCCGGCGCGGCAAGTACTTCGTCGCGCGACTCGACAATGGCTCGGCCTTGCTGATGCACCTGCGGATGACCGGAAACCTGCTCTATGTACCTGAGGGCGACGACGCTCCGGCCGCGCACCTGCGTGGCCAGATCTGGCTGGATGACGCACACGGCCGGGCGCGCGGGAGCCTCGCCTTCTCCGACCCGCGGCGCTTTGGCACGGCCGAAATCGTTCCGGACACGGCTTCGCTCGAGGCCTACTTCGATTCGCGGCTCGGGCCCGAGCCGTTTGACGAGCACTTTGACGGCGAGTACCTAAAGAGCCGGACTCGCGGCCGCAAGACGCCGATCAAGGCCGTCCTGCTCGACCAGGCCGTGGTTGCAGGAGTCGGCAATATCTACGCGGACGAAGCGCTTTTCCGCGCGCGGATCTCCCCGCAGCGGCGCGCGGCGCGCATCACGCTCGCGCAGGCCGAGCTGCTCAGCGAAACGGTGCGCGAGGCGCTCTCGGCCGGCATCGACGCAAAGGGCGCTTCGATCGACGACTTTCGTGACGCCTACGGCGTCAAAGGAAGCTTCCAGGACCAGTTCCTGGTGCATCGCCGCGAAGGCCTCCCCTGCCCCGAGTGCGCAGAGCCGGTGACAAAGATTCGCTGCGCCGGACGCGGCACCTACTACTGCCGCACCTGCCAGCGCGGCTGAGCACTCGGTCAGCGCAGCTCGCGCAGGACGGCGCGCGGGTGGGCGTCGAAGTAGACGTCCTTGAGCCGCTCGGTCGAGAGATGCGTGTACGTCTGCGTCGTCGAGACGTCGGCGTGCCCGAGCATCTCCTGCACGCTGCGCAGATCACATCCGCCTGAGAGCAGGTGCGTGGCAAAGGTGTGACGCAGCGTGTGCGGGCTCATGCGATCCGACAGTCCGGCTGCGGCCGCATACTTCCTCAC
Organism: uncultured Thermoleophilaceae bacterium; assembly: GCA_964597975.1. Classification (GTDB taxonomy): domain Bacteria; phylum Actinomycetota; class Thermoleophilia; order Solirubrobacterales; family JACPNS01; genus JACPNS01. The sequence continues at coordinate 51,052 of CAZRAA010000007.1, forward strand.
GATCTTGTAGAGACCTTGGCGCGTGAGCTGACCACCGCGGAAGTTCACGAAGAGGTGCCGCTGGGGCCGGTCCTTGGTCAGCGCGCGGCGCCCCGAGCGCAGGTAGATGCGAATCGAGAGCAGCGCTTGCCGTCCCACCGGGACGATGCGCTCCTTGTTGCCCTTGCCGCGTGTGCGCAGGATGCCTTCTTCGAAGTCGATGTCGGACACTTCGAGATTGACGACTTCCGAGACGCGCAGTCCCGACGCGTACATCAGCTCGAGCAGCGCGCGATCGCGGGTGGCGATCGGGTCTGTGCCCTTGACCTGGTCGATCAGGTGGGCGACCTCGGAACGGCTCAGAACCGCCGGAAGGCGCTTGGTCTGCGCCGGGGCCTTGACATCGGCCGTCGGGTCGAGTTCGATCGCGCCCTCGCGGCGCAGGTGCAGGTAGAACGAGCGCAGCGACGAGAGCTTTCGGTGCAGCGTCGTGCCGGCAACCTCACCGCTCGCAGCCAGCGACTCGAGATACTCGACCACCTGCGCCTGCGTCACCTCAAGCGGATCCTGTCCAATTTCTGCGAGATAGACGCCGAACTGCATCAGATCGGTCCGGTAGGCGATCAGCGTGTTCTCAGCTGACCGCGCCTCGAACTCGAGGTACTGCAGAAAGTCGAGCAGCAGCTCTTCGTAGCTCGGCGTGACGAGCTGCTTTTGTGCGACCGGAGGTGACATCACTCGGGGATTGTCCGCCGGGTGTGCGTTCTCCTTGCGCGGCGCTCGGCCACGCAACCGCGTTTGCGCGCGTCAGAGCTGGCCGTTACGTGTGACGACCTTGAACGGCACCTCAACCGGCGCGCTGTAATTGCGCGCGGCGTCCTCGGCGACGACGCGAACGATCAGGTTCGTTGCCGGCAACTTGCGCCCGTTGACCGTGCCGCGAATGCGCGATTTGATCTGGCCCTTCTCCAGCCGGTTGACATAGCGCACGACAAACTTCCGACCCTTAGCGCGCATCACCGTGAAGACGACACGCGAGGGCTTGTTGAGGCTGAAGTAGATGTAGGTCTGCGTGCGCTTGCTGCACTTGCGTGTCTGCGCTTGGCAGAAGCGGCCGGGGTTGATTTTCGCCTTGGATACGACGGGCGCCGCGAGCTCCCCGGGTCCGGCGTAGACCGTCGCCGAAGGCTGACCAATCAGTTCGTTTCCGGCGACATCGGTCACGCGGCCGTTTCCGGTCAGAGAGATCGACCCGGCTTCCCCGGTGTTCCAAGGCGTCGTGAGCGTTGTCAGGTAGATCGAGGTGCCGTTCACGCCGACATTCGTGATCTCGCGCCCCGCCCCGCCCATGCTCAGCGAGAAGGCGGCGGTCTGGCCGATCAGTCCGGCCGAGATCGATTCGTTGAAGTCGAGCCGCACGGTGTTGTTGGCGATTGCGACCGCGCGCTGGAGTATCGGCGAGTCGAGATCGGCCGGGGTCGTTGCCGGAGAGGAGAAAGTCGAGGTTGCGCCTGCCGGCGTCGTCACGCTGGCCGCGAACTTCGAGCCGGCGGCCGGAAGCGGAAAGAGTGCATAGGAGTAGCTACCGGAGCTAGCGACACCGGTCGCGAAGCTTGAGAACGCCTCGCCGGATTGCGCGGGTGCGTCGGCGCGATAGATCTCAACGGTTCCTGCAGCAGCCTGCCCGCTGATCGAGACTGTGTTGTCCGCGCGCCTTGGGCCGACCTGGAGGGTTGGGGCTGCCGTACTCGAGCTGACCGCGCGCCCGCAGACACCGTAGATCGGGAGCGACGTGATCGCTAGCGGTGCAGTTGCGCTGAAGGCGAAGTTTGCGGGAACGCACGCAGCCGGGTAGCTGCCCGAGCCGGTGACCGCCACGGTGCCCGCGCCGTCAATCGAGAGTTTCTCGGTCACCAGTGGCAACGGCCCGTTGAGCGTCACCGTCATTGCGCCCGCGAACGCGATTTCATCGTCGCCGGAGTTTCCGTTGGCCTGAAGAATCGCCTCGCGCAATGAGCAGTTGCCTGGCGCGCATCCATCGGGTGTCGGGTCGGTGCCAGTCGACACCGTGAAGGTGGCAGCAGAAGCCGCACCGGCAACGACGAGCGCGAGCAGCACAGTGGCGGCAGCGGCCGCAAGTGCCATCAAGATTGGTGTGAGCTTTGGAGAGACTGTCAAAACGTGGCGGAGGTCGCCCTCGGGAGAAAGAACACTCTAGAGCCGGGCAAGTAGCGCGCAGGCGGTCAGCTGACCGAGCGTGCCAGCGCTATACCGCCGGCCAGCGCCTGCTCGAAGAACATCGGATCTTCGGTCAGGTCACGGCCCATCGTCGTGCGCGATAGGCCGCTCCCCGCGTAGGCCTCGAGATCCGGCTCGGCGCGCACCCAACGGTGGCCCTCCATTTCAGGTGGCAGCGGCACCGACTGGCTGAGTCCGACCGTCACCGGAGCGAGCAGCAACGCGAGCGCGCTGCGCGTGTGATGGGAGATGCCCTGATGGCGCTCGCGTGGATCGCCGCTCGACGCGCGCGCGACCAACACCGTCGGGCAGCGCAGCGCAAGCGCCGCATGCGCGGAATCAAGCGCGATCATCCCGCCGTGTCCGAGCGCCGTTCCCGAGCCGATGATGCCCGGGCCGGGCCCAACCACCGCGCAGTCCCAGCCCCGCTCGGTCAGCCCGGCGTGCAGGGCGCCGATCGTTGTCATCGCCTCCCCCGCCCCGCCATAGGCCGGAGCCGCCGTCAGGTGGTCGGCGAGCAATTCGCGCTCCAGCAGTTCGGCGACATCCCGTGAGTAGGCGCCGGGCAGCGCGCCCCCGCCAGTCTGCACGTAGCCGATGCGCAGATTCTCGCGTTCGCGCTTGGCCGCCCAGACCACGGGCGCCAAATGCCCGTGAAGCTGAAAAACCCCGACCGGCCGCGCAATCGGCTGGTCGAGCTTCTCCGGCTCGACCGGGTCGACGCAGTACTGCAGAGGCGAGTAGTTGAGTTTCATCACGCGACGCGATTCGTCGGACTCCCCAGAGAGCCCGCGCGTCAGATTCACGACCACGACATCGCCCGCGTTCGATCCCAGTTTCAGATCGAGGGCTTCCGTATTCACGATCACCTCGTCACCGACGTGGCACGGCCCAACCATTCCGACATCGGCGAACGCAGGTCGTAGCTGCGCAGTGCCCTCGATCTCAATGCGGATGTCCGCCGTACCGGAACTTCCTTCCGGCGCGCGCTCGATCGCGACCACCGTTGCGCGCCGCAGGCAGAGCATCGCGCGGGTACCGCTGGGCTCAGACGCCGCCGGACGCGGCGATGTTCGCACCGTCGGCGTCGACCGCCGCGATCTCGCCGTCCTCAACGGACTGCGAAGGCTCGACCTCGGCGTCGGCCGGTGAGAGCGTCGGTTCGTGTTCTGTCGCAGAGCCGACGAAGTCGCGGAAGAGCGGCTGCGGGGTGAGCGGCCTCGACTTGAACTCCGGGTGGTACTGCGAGGCCACGAAAAAGGGGTGCTCGGGCACTTCGATCACTTCGACCAGCCGCTCGTCGGGCGACGTGCCGCTGAAGACGAGGCCCTTGGCCTCCAGGCGCTTGCGCAAGTGGTTGTTGACTTCGAAGCGGTGGCGGTGGCGCTCGTAGATGACCGCCTCGCCGTAGGTTTCGCGCGCCCGGGTGCCTTCGTGCAGCTTCACGGGGTCTGCCCCAAGGCGCATCGTGCCGCCCATGTCGGCCACTTCCTTCTGGTCTGGAAGCAGGTCGACCACCGGGTAGGGAGTCTCGGGATCGAACTCAGTCGAATTTGCGCCCTCAAGGCCGGCGACGTGGCGCGCGAACTCCACGACCGCCATCTGCATGCCAAGGCAGATCCCAAGGAACGGAATCTTCTGCTCGCGGGCGATCCGCGCCGCGTGGATCTTGCCCTCAACGCCGCGCACGCCAAATCCGCCGGGGATCAGGACGCCGTGGCAACTCCTTAGCTGCGCCTCGATCTGCTCGTGCGTGAGCTTTTCCGAGTTCATCCAGACGACTTCCATCTTGCGGCCGTGGTGGATCGCGGCGTGGCGCAGCGCCTCTGTCACTGAGAGATACGCGTCCTGGAGGCCCATGTACTTGCCGACCAGGGCGATCCGCACCGGCTCGGCCTGCTGCGCCACTTGCGCGCGCTCGACCAGCGATTTCCACTCGTCAAGGTGCGGCGGTCCGGCCTCGATGCGGAAATGCCCGAGGATCGCGTCGTCAACGCCCTGCTCGCGGTAGACCAGCGGAACCTCGTAAATGTCCTTCACGTTCTGACCGCTGATCACCGAGCCGTTGGGGACGCTGGTGAAGAGCGCGATCTTCTCGCGCATCTCCTGCGGCAGCGGCTCCTCTGAGCGGCAGATCAACATGTCCGGCTGAATACCGATGCGGCGCAGCTCGTTGACCGAGTGCTGGGTCGGCTTGGTCTTCAGCTCACCGGCGTGCTCGATGTAAGGCACGAGCGTGAGGTGAATGAACATGCACTTCTCGCGCCCGTGGTCCTGCTGGAACTGACGGATCGACTCTAGGAACGGAAGGCTCTCGATGTCGCCGACCGTGCAGCCGATCTCGGTGATCACGACGTAGACAGAGAATG
>CAZRAA010000008.1:0-28854 GCA_964597975.1 uncultured Thermoleophilaceae bacterium
GCGCGCAGCGCGATCAGCGAATCCAAGCGCTCCATTTGCCAAACCTCCGCCCGATCGGGCGGAGGTTTGGCATTTAAGGGGCTCTAATCAGCGATCGAGCTTGGCGGAACTGCTTGTAGCGCTCGGGGCCGCCGAAGAGGGCGAGTGGGCGGTCGACGCTCAGCCAACCGGGGACATCGCTTGGGTCGACGAAGTAGCGGTGGCTGCAGAATTCGCAATGACAGTCGTCGCCGTGGTTGTCGTGGATGTAAGCGAAGAGCGTGCGTTGCGAGTGGCGGTCCGGCTTTGGAATGCAGCGGTATTCGCCCCTGAACATCTCGCCATCTCGCCCGTACTTGCGGTTGAAGTAGCGGACGTAGCTGGTCATCGCGCCGTTCATCAACGCCTCCACTCCGCCTTCGACGACCTGAAACAGGCCGTTGTGGAAGTGATTCGACTTGAGCGCCATCGACTCAAGCCGGACGGCGTGACGAAGATTTCGATACGGCCTCCCGCGCGCATCTCTGCTCGGCTGCGGCGTCAAGTAGCGGCTGATCATCCATGTGAAGGTGCGGCGATCCTCGTCGTCGAGAAACATCGGCGCGCGGTTCTTCTCCCGGTTGAACACGTGGTAGAGCATTTGCGCGACCGGCGCCTTGCGAGTGTGCTTTCGCGGCATCCTCCAGTAATTGCGGATCGCGCGTGACGTTTCAAGACCGATTCGCACCAATTCAGCAACGCACTCGAAAAGATTCAGCAACACGCGATTGCGAAGACAAGCCGTGCATTCGCCATACCTCCGCCCGATCGGGCGGAGGTATGGCATTGGAACCGCTTGGGAGAGGGGTTTGGGGGGATTTGGCCGCGCGGCTCGCGCGGCTGAGGCCGCGCGTCGGTCAGTCCGCCGGGACTGCGGCGATTTCGCTTGTTTCGCCGTGGCCGGCGACTGCGATTCGGACTGCTTCGATGCGATTCTCGCGGACGCTCTCGACGCGGATGATGTAACCGCTCGCGCGGATCGCATCACCGCGCTTGGGCAGGCGCCCGAGTTCGGCGAACACGAAGCCGCCGATCGAGTTGTAGGCGTCCGAGTCCGTCGGCAGTTCGATGCCGTGGTCCTCGAGGTCGACCAGCGGCACGTGACCGCGTACGAAGAGGTCACCGTTGGCCAATCGGCGCACGGCGCTCAGAGCAGAGTCGGTCTCGTCGTCGATCTCTCCCACCACTTCTTCGACGATGTCCTCGACGGTCACGATCCCGACCGTGCGCCCGTACTCGTCGACGACGATCGCCATCGACATCCTTTCGCGCTGCAGGTCGGCGAGCAGATCGTCGAGCGGCTTGGTCTCGGGCACCACGTAGGCGTCGCGCACAGCCTTGCCGATCGTCGCGTCCTCGCCCTTGGAGAGCATCAGGCGCACCAGCGACGAAAGGTGCAGCACGCCCTTGATCTTGTCGGTGGAGCGGCCTTCGGTCACCGGCAGCCGCGTATGTCCGGAAGAAGTACAACGACGTAGCGCAACCTCGACCGTGTCGTCGATATCGATCGTCACGACCGCGGGGATCGGCGTCATCACATTGCGCGCCTCGTTTTCATGCAGTTCAAACACGCCGGAGAGCATGTGAGCCTCGCCCGGATCAAGTGTCGCGTGCGAGCGGCCGTGCTCGACCAGAGCGCGAAGATCTGCGCCCGTCGCTCCAAGCTCCATCTCGGAGGCCGGGCGGATCCCGGCCAGGCCGACAAGCCAGTTGGCGGTGCCGTTGAGCACCGAGATAGCGGGCGAGAAGATGCGCTTGAAGATCCCCAGTGGCCCGGCGAGCCAGCGCGCGGTCGCCTCCGGCTTGGCGATCGCGATCGATTTCGGCGCGAGTTCGCCGATCACGATGTGCAGCACGGTGATGATCAGGAAGGCCAGGGTCACGGCGATTGCAGTCGAGGCCTTCTCACTGAAGGCGTCGCCGAAGAGCGGCTCAAGCAGGTGACCGAGCGCCGGCTCGCCGGCAAATCCAAGTCCGATCGAGGCCATCGTGATACCGAGCTGGCAGGCCGACAGGTACGAATCGATCTGCGTCATCGCTGAGAGAGCGGCGCGCGTGCGCCGCGAATCGCCCTCTTCTTCGACCTGGCCTTCGAGCAGCGACGCCTTGGCACGCACCAGCGAGAACTCGGCCGCGACAAAGAACCCGTTGATCAGGACAAGCAGCAGCGTGACAAGCAGCAGTAGCCAGCTCACGCGCAAGCCTCCCGGTCCGGGCGGCGATGCGAGTTGCTACTTCGAGGAGGCGCGTCTTCGGGGACGTCCATTGCACGCCAAGTTACCAGCAGAGAGGACAGACAACCTACGCGAGCTGGTTGATCGCGCGTGCGAGTTCGAAGTCCTTCTCGGTCACACGCCCTTCCGAATGCGTAAACAGGGTGACCTCGACATCCTTCCAGCTGATGCGCAGATCCGGGTGGTGACCTGCGCGCTCGGCCTCCGGGGTGATCGCATTGATGAAATCCACCGCCCCCACGAAGTCGCCACGATCGAAAGTGCGCACGAGGGCGTCACCGCGCGGCGTCTGCACGAGATTCCAGCCGGCAGGAACTTCAAATGACATGCCGCCGATCCTACGAGAAGCCCCCTAGGCTTGCGCCATGCGCATTGCGAGCCTCGTCCCCTCGGCCACCGAACTGCTCTTCGCAATGGGACTCGGCGACGAAGTCGTCGCGGTCACGCACGAGTGCGACTACCCGCTCGAAGCCCGGGATCTCCCGCAGCTGACGACAAGTGTGATCCCGGCGGACCTGCCCCCGGCGGATGTCGACGCGCTGGTGCGCGGTCAAATGCAGGAGGGCAAGCCGCTCTACACGCTCGATGAAGAGCTGCTCAAGGAAGAGGAGCCCGATCTGATCGTCGCCCAACAGCTCTGCGACGTCTGCGCCGTGAGCATCGACGACGTCCGCGCGGTCGCAGAACGCATGGATCCGAGCCCCCAGGTGATCAGCCTCGATCCAACGACATTCGGCGAGGTGCTGGGCGACATCCGCACCCTCGCACAGGCGACCGACAGCAAGGACGCCGGAGTCGAACTCGTCCAGTCGCTGGCCGACCGCGTCGATGACGTGCGGATCGCGCTCAAGGATGTCGGTCGAGAGTCTGGACCCGATCGCGTCTCGACTGTCGCGATCGAGTGGCTCGACCCAGTCTTCATCGGCGGGCACTGGATCCCGCAGATGATCGAGATGGCCGGCGGATTCGATCCGCTGGGGATGCCCGGCGAGCCCTCGCGCGAGTCGGACTGGCAAGAGCTGTCTGCCGCGGAGCCAAGCGTCGCGGTGCTGATGCAATGCGGCTATGACGCTGCGCGCAGCGCCGAGGAAGCCGGTGAGTTCGCGCGCGAAATCAAAGGCGTCGGCGCTGGGCAGATCTTCGCGACCGACGCGAACGCCTACTTCAGCAGGCCCGGACCACGCCTAGTGGACGGCCTTGAGCTGCTCGCCCACGCCATGCATCCCACGCTCGTCCCGGAGCCGGCGGTCGGCGCAATGCTCGAAGTTGAGCTCTAGTCCAGACTGCCGCTAGGCGAACTGCGCGCGGGCAACCAGGATGCACGCCGCATACATCGCCAGTCCCATACAGGTGACGATCGTCGTGCCGACATAGCGAGCACGCGGTCCGCTCCCGAGCCATCCACGGCGCTCGCCCAGCTCGAAGAGGATCACGCCGCAGAGTGCTCCGCCGATCAATCCGCCCAGGTGAGCGCCCTTGGAGATGCCCGACGCGCCGAAGGTGATCACGAGGTTGATCAGCACAAGCACACCGATCTGCTGCACGGCCTCGCGGATCTGGCGCGAGCGCGCGATCACCAACGCCATGCCCATCAGGCCGAAAATCGCGCCCGATGCGCCCGCCGAAGGTGTGTTCGGTTCGAGAATCAGCGCGCCGAGCGACCCCGCGATCAGAGAAGTGATGTAGACCGCCAGCATCTGCAGCGATCCGAGTTCGGGTTCGAGCATGCGGCCGAGTACGTACAGCAGGTACATGTTCAAGAGGATGTGCAGGATCCCCAGGTGCAGGAAGCCGGGCGTGACGACGCGCCACCACTCCCCCTCGGCGATCAACGGTCCAAAGAGCAGCCCGTGCTCGGTCACCCATCCGCCGCCCGTACTGAGGAGCCCGACTGGAAATCCGGTGGCGATCTGCGCGAGGAACACGAGAACGGTGACCGCCATGATCGACGACGTCACCGGTGCCTCGCGGAAGAAACCGGCTACCCCACCCGCTCCGGCCCCGATGTCCGATCGTGTGTATACCTGCTGACGCTCGCTGGAGCACTCGGGGCAGCGCATCCCGACTGGCGAGGGAGTCATGCAGTCGGGACAGATCGGCCGGCCGCAGTTGCTGCACGAGACGTTTGTCTCGCGGCCGGGGTGCCGGTAACAAGTCTGGGTGCGCGCCTCCATTGGGCGCAGATCGTACGCGCGAACCCCGGCGGAGCGGCTACTTGGTCAAGTCGCGGGCGGCGCGCTTGATGTCTTCGCGCGCACCATCGGCAGCGTCGCCGAGCGCGTCGGTCAGGGCTTTCACCGCGGCTGTTCCCGCATCGTCGCCGTGGCGGCGGTGGCGCAGGCCCATCACGACAAGCGCACCGGCCGCAGCCGTGCCGGCCGCCAGCGCGACCGCCGGGCGCACCCAGTTGCGCGGGTCGCGCATCGCCGCGAGTTCCCAGTCCGAGAGCTCTTCGGCGGCTGTCATCGAGATCTCGGTCAGCCGCGACTGGAACTCCTCGTACATCCTCGCGGGCGGCTCAACGGGAGCAAACGCGCGCGAGAGCACGCTCTCGATCGGCTCGAACTCGAAGTTGCCGCGGTCACTCACGAGCCCGCTCCCACCTTCTCGTCTTCGGCCAGCGCAGCCTCGAGCTGCTTGATTGCGCGGTGCAGCAGCACTTTCGTCGCACCTTCGGTCTTGCCCATCGCGCGCGCGATCTCGCCGTTGTCCATCCCCAGCGCAAAACGCATGATCAGTGCCTCCCGCCGGTCATCGGAGAGTTCGGCAACCTTCTCGAAAACCTGGTCGAGCTCTTCACGCGCCTCAACGAGATCCTCTGTGTCGTGGCCGGCGGCGAACTCGCCAGCGGCCTCCAGGGGCGCGACCGGTTTGCGCGAGCGATCGCGATAAAGATTGATCGCAAGGTTCTGCGCGATGCGGATGAGCCACGGTCGCAGCGAGCGGCCCTGCGACTCGGCGAGAGCTTTGGGCAGATGCCGATAGGCCTGGAGGAAGACCTGCTCGGAGACGTCCTCGGCGTCGTGATGGTTTCCGAGCCTGTAGTAGAGAAACGAGTAGACGTCGCGCAGGTGCGCTTCGTAGAGCTCGGTGAAGGCGCGATCGAGCTCGGCCTTGTCCATCTTGGGCGCTGGTTCGTCTGACACATCGCCAGCCTACTTCGCCTCAAGCCGCGCGTCGCACGATCGAAACCCATTCTTCAGGTTCGATCGCCCCGGTGATCAGGTCTCGAAGCGCAAACACGGTCGGCGCCTCCGACCCTTCGTTCTCAAATACCGTTGCAAGCAGCGGCACCGTGTCGACCGCTTCGGCGACGTGGCCGAGCTCCGCTTTGATCTGGTCCGCAGGTACCCCCGCGCCGAGCAGCTCGCCCGCACGGCGGTTGCGTGAGCCGGCCGCGAGCACCGTCGCCACCAGATCTCCCGTGCCGGCAAGCCCGAGGAAAGTCTCCTGGCTCGCTCCGAAACTCCGGGCGAGGTGTTCGACCTCGCGAAAGGCGTGGCCGGCGGCGGCCCCGGCTGCATTCATGCCGGCCCCGCCCGCCGCGCTGGCGGCGAGTGCGGCGACGTTCTTGGCGCAGCCGGCGAGTTCTGTGCCGACGAGATCGGATGAGCGCTCAACGTCGAGTCCGGCTTGCTCGAGCGTCTCACCGAGCTGTCTGCGCAGTGCGTCATCGGGCGTTGCAAGCACGACCGAGGCGCCGTGCAGGACCGCTTCGGCAGCGTGCGCCGGTCCGCCCAGGCATGCGATCGCGCGCGTACGAACCCGCGCTCCTACGTACTCGGACGGGAGCGTTCCCAGCGGCGGGACAAGCCCCTTGCTCAGCACCAGCACCGCGCTGCGCGAGCCGATGCGGTCAGCCGCCTGCGCGACAGCGTTGGGAAGTTCCTTCGACGGCACCGCGAAGACGATCAGATCCTGCCCGGAAAGTTCGATCGTCGAAGCGGCCTTGACCGACAACTCCGGCGGAAGGTCGACTTCGGGCAGATAGCGCTCATTGCGCCGCTCGTTGTCGATCCGCTCGGCGAGTTCCTGGCTACGCGTGCCCAGCTCAACCTCCATGCCGGATTTCGCGAGCAGCGCCGCCACGGCGGTGCCCCAGGCACCGGAGCCGATCACCGCAGCGCGGCGCATCGGCGGAAGCCCCCCGAGCCACTCCCACTGCAGCTCGACGCGAGGCCAGATGCGGTTGGTGACCTCAACGGCCAGGTCGCGCGACGGGTTCTCAGTGTGCGGGAAGACCAGTGGGTCGCCGGCACGGATCGTGACCTTGTGCGGGCGGATCCGCCAACCGCGGCGGATGTTCTCGGTGCCGATCAGCGCAATCGGCACGATCGGCACGCCGGTCTCAAGCGCGAAACGGCCGACTCCGCGGCGCGGGCGGCCGAGGCTGCCGGGCCGCACGCGGGTGCCTTCCGGGAAGATCACGATCGAGTCGCCGCGCTTGAGGATCGCGCGCACCGTCTGAAGCAGCTCCTGGTCGGACTGGTCGCGCATCACCGGGATTGCGCCCAGCGAGTTGAGAAACCACCCTTGGAGCGGCTTCTCGAAGAGTTCCATCTTGGCCACGTAGAACAGCGGCCTCTTCGTCATCGCCCCGATGATGAACGGATCGAGGAAGCTGCGGTGGTTGCTGGCGAAGATGATCGGACCGTCTTGCGGGACGTGCTCGCGGCCGATGCGCTTCATGCGGAAGTACGTGATGAAGAACGGGAAGAGGATCAGCCACGCCGTCCAGTACATGAATTTGTTCACGCCCTTGGTTCGGGCACGTTCATGGAACTTGAAGAAGTAGTCGGGCGGCGGAGCGCCTTCGCGCTCGGGCGGGAGCGGCGGGTCGTCTTCTTGCGCCCGCGGCGCTACCACCGGGGTCTGCGGACCGGTCTCGGGGTCGGGCGGACGCTCGGCGCGCGAGGCTGCATCTTGCAGCTCGCGTGTCTGGTCGTCATTCTCCCCGGGGGGCGCTTGAATCGTCTCGTCCGCGCTCACAGCTGATTTCTACACCCTCTCGGTGGGCGGGTTACGGCAGGCCTTCAAGCCGGGAAGGGGACTCGAACCCCTGACCTACTGCTTACAAGGCAGTTGCTCTACCAGCTGAGCTATCCCGGCGTACGCAGGCAGAGTAGTTCCGATTAGTGTTGCCCGCATGAACGAAGCGGTGATTCGAACAGAGTCGCTCACGAAGCGTTTCGGGTCGCTGGCCGCCGTCGAGGACGTCTCGCTCGAAGTTCGTAGCGGGGAAGTCTTCGGACTGCTCGGCCCCAATGGCGCAGGCAAGTCCACGACCCTGCGCTGCCTGCTCGGCATGATCAGACCGAGCGCCGGCTCCTGCACGGTCTTCGGCCTCGATTGCTGGCGAGATCGCGTAGAGGCTCATCGCCGCGTCGGCGTCCTCCCCAGCGAATTCGACTACGAGGGCGAGGTGACCGGGCGCGAGCTGGTCCGCCTCTTCTCCCTGCTGCGCGACATCGACACGAGCGAGCGCGCCGAGGCGCTTGCTGCGCGCCTGCGCGCCGACCTCGACCGACCGCTGAAAGAGCTCTCCCGCGGAAACCACCAGAAGATCGGACTGATCACGGCGCTCGCCCACGACCCTGAGCTCGTGGTGATGGACGAGCCGACCGCGGGACTTGACCCACTGATGCAGGAGGAGTTCCTGCGCATCGTCGACGAGCTGCGCGCGGATGGCAGGACCGTCCTGCTCTCATCGCACAACATGGCTGAGGTCGAACGATGCTGCGACCGCGCCGCGATGATTCACGAGGGCAAAGTGCTGGAAATAGCCGATATTTCCTCGCTACTCGAGCGCTCGCCCAAGCGTGTGCAGGCCGTCTTCGAGGCGGCGGTTGATGCCGCGGAATTCAACACCCTGGAAGGCGTCGCCGATGTCGTGGTCGATGGGCGCTCGCTGAGCCTGAAGGTCAGCGGCGGCGTCGACGCGGTCGTGCGGGCGGCGGCGCGGCATGAGATCGTCGATTTCGTCTGCGAGCGGCCGTCGCTTGAGTCGGCGTTCGTCGAGCTCTACGCGGAGGACCCACAGTGAACGCGCGGGGCGTTTCGGTGATGATCTGGCAGACGCTGAAGATGCGTCGTTTCTCGCTGCTGGCCTGGTCGCTCGTGCTCGCCGGACTGGTGATCATGTACACGGCGATGTTCCCGACGATCGAGAAGATCGACATTCAGAGCCTGCTCGAGCAGTATCCGAAGGAACTACTCAAGGCGTTCGGCTTCGACGAGACGGCAAACCAGTTGAACACGGCGATCGGCTTCCTCAACACCGAGCTCTTCGGCTTCATGCTGCCGCTGGCGATCGTCTTTCTCCCGGTCGGAGTGATCGTGCGAATGACCGCGCGGGCCGAAGAGAACCACTACCTCGATGCGCTCTTCTCCGCGCCTCTTGCGCGCTGGCAACTGATGATCGCTGCTGCCTCAGCCGCCGGGATCGCGATGGCGATTCCGATCGCAGCGACGGTGGTGACCGCACTGGTCACCGCCGCAGTCGTCGGTGTCGACCTATCGCTCTCGGAAATCGGCTCTTCGGCCCTGAGCCTCCTACCGATGGGGGCTCTGGCAGGCGGACTCGCAGTGCTGATCGTCGGACTGACTTCGCGTCACGCGATGGTCACCGCGACCGCCGTCGGCGTGGTCGTCGCGATGTATCTGATGAACGTGCTGGTCGAGCTCGTCGCGTTCTTCAACGACATCAGGGGCGTTCTGATCTTCCACTACTACAACGACTGGATCAACCACGGGATCGCCTGGCCGGGCTATCTCGCCTGGCTTGCGATCGCCGCTGCGCTGACCGCGGCCGGCTGCGTGCTCTATGAGCGTCGCGACCTCGACTGACCGCAACCGATCAGAGGATCACGTTGCGTTCCTCGAGGTGCCCGCCGACCTTTCGCTTTACACGCTGGAGAGCGTTGTCGACCGTCTTGGCGTCACATCCGAGCTTCTCGCCGATCGTCTCATATGAGTATCCGTCGAGGTAGAAGCGCAAGACGTCTCCCTCAAGCTCGCTGAGACTCGCCTGCAGGCAGTCAACGAGGCTCGTGAGCTCCTCCGAACTGATCACCTGCACGACCGGGTCGTGCACGTGGCTGCCGGGAAGCATCTCGTCGAGCGTCTGATCGCCGTCGTCGTCGCTGCCGCCCGGAGGGGCGTTGAACGAGACGTACTGGTTGAGCGGCGCGTGCTTGTTTCGCGTGCTCGTCTTGACGGCCGTGATGATCTGACGCGTGATGCAGAGTTCGGCGAAGTTGCGGAAACTGCTCTCGCGATCGGTTCGATAGTCGCGGATCGCCTTGTAGAGACCGACGAGGCCCTCCTGGATCAGGTCATCGGAGTCGCCACCGATCAGGAAATAGCTCGAGGCCTTCAACCGGACGAATCCGTAGTAGCGCTTGACCACCATCTCATAGGCCTCGCTGTTTCCGGACTTCGCGAGGGCGATCAGGTAGTGATCATCAACCTCAGGTAGAGCTTTAGACTTTTGCCTGATGCGGCCGGCATTGGTGCGCGGGGCGAGCTCTTCTGGCGATTCGAGCTGTTCTTCGGTTACTGCGGCTGCCTGGGATGCAGTGGTCACGGTGCCTCCAAATCGGCAATTCACCTGCAAATGAACCCCTTCTGAGGGCCATCGTCGGCGAATCACCATTGTGGTCGTGACGCATGCCTCCCAACTTGCGTCAAATGGATCTTCTATGTGTCCTTCGGTCCATCTGAGCTCAAAGCCGGCGAGCCGGTCCTCAAACCTGAAGCTGGACTTTAGGTTTAACGTCGGACGGCAATTATTGCGCTTTTATGGCAACCGCGCGTTTGGGTCGCGATTCTGCATGACTGTTTGCAGAATCAGGCCCCGCGTGAGGCCAGCACGGCGTAGAGCAGCACCGCGGTCGCCGTGCTCACGTTGAGCGATTCGATCTGGCCTCGCTGGGGAATCGAGACGAGCGCGTCACAGGTCTTTGCGACCTTCGGCCGCATCCCCTTGCCCTCGGAGCCGGCGACGATCACAACGCGACCGCTGTAGTCGGGCTCGTTGTAGGCCATTTCCCCGTCCGCGGCGGCCCCATATACCCAGGCTCCGGCGTCCTTGGCCGCGATCAGGAAGTCCGAAATGTTGCCGACGCGGGCGATCTTCAGGTGCTCGACCGCCCCGGCACTCGACTTGCAGGCAGCCGGCGTGACTTCAGCCGTTCTGCGCTCAGCGATCACCATTCCGCTTGCGCCGGCCGATTCGGCGACGCGCGCGAGCGCGCCGAGATTCTGCGGATCCTGGATCTCGTCGAGCACCAGAACCAGCGCATCCTCGGGCGCAAGCAGCTCAGAAGCCGCGGCGTAGCGGTACTCCGAAGCCTCCGCGGCGACGCCCTGGTGCGCGTCGGTCCCGGCCAAGGCGACCAACTCCTCTGTCGTGGCCCGGACGATCGGCACTCCGCCGGCCAGCTCACGCAGCCAGGACTCCTTCTCGGCGGCCTGGGTCGCCCAGATGCGGCTGACCTCACGCGGACCGCGCAGCGCCTCGCGCACCGGATTGCGGCCGTAGAGAATCATGCCGTGAGGTTACGGGTCCGAGCGTCAGACCGGTCGAAGCTGCGGACCATCCGCGGTGTCGCGGATCTCCCATCCCATCGCGAGCAGTTCGTCGCGCAGCTGGTCGGCCCTGGCGAAGTCCTTCTCGGCGCGAGCGCGCTGACGGGCGTCGAGCAGCGCAAGCGCCGCTTCGTCGGCCTCCGCTCCGCCATCCTCGAAGGCGCTCTCAAGCCCCAACGTGAAGAGCGCCTCGCGCAGCTGCGCGCGGCCGCCGACCTTCTCGCCCTCGGCGATGCGCCGGTTCGCCTCGCGCACCCAGGTGAAGATCTCGGACATCGCCGCTGGCGAATTGAAGTCGTCGGCCAGCGCGTCGTAGAACCGGCCCAAAGCCTCTTCCAGCGCGGAATCCGCCGGCTCGTCGCCGAGCTTCTCGGCGACTTCGCGCAGGCGATCGACGTTCGCACCCGCCTGGGCCAGAGTCGCCGGCGTGCATTCGATCGGTGCCCGGTAGTGACCGCTGATGAAGAACATGATCAGCGTTGACGCCGGGTAAGCGTCGAGCGCCTCGTGCAGCTGCCAGATGTTGCCGACCGACTTGCTCATCTTCTCGCCGGAGAAGCGGACCATGCCGTTGTGCATCCAAAGCCGGGCCAACGGCGCACCGCGCCCGGCGTAGGTCTGGGCACATTCGTTCTCGTGGTGCGGGAATACGAGGTCGATGCCGCCGCCGTGGATGTCGAAATCGACGCCGAGGATCGTCTCGCTCATCGCCGAGCACTCGATGTGCCAGCCTGGCCGCCCGTCGCCCCAAGGCGAAGGCCAGGAGGTGTCCTCGCCCTCCTTGCGCGACTTCCAGAGCGCAAAATCCCGCGCGTCGCGCTTGAGTGAGTTGTCCTCTTCGCCCTGGTCCATCATCTCCGGGTCGCGGTTCGAGAGTTCTCCGTACCGCTCGTAGGAGGGCACCGAGAAGTAGACGTCGCCGCCGCTCTCGTACGCGTGGCCCCGCTCGATCAGTGCTTCGATCAGATTGACAATCTCGGGGATCGTCTCGGTCGCAAGCGGTTCGGCGTCCGGTCGCCCGAGCCCCAAGCGCGAGGTGTCGTCGAAGTAGGCCGTCGTCATGTCGGCCGCGAGCTTTGCGCTGTGCACCCCAGCTTCGCGCGCGGCGACGTAGATCTTGTCGTTGATGTCGGTGACGTTGGCGGCGAACGTCACTTCGTAGCCCTCGTGCTGCAAGAAGCGCTTGAGCAGCAGAAACACGACGTAGGGACGCGCGTTGCCGATGTGTATGCGCGAATAGACGGTCGGCCCGCAGGCGTAGATCGAGACCTTCCCTGGATCGCGGACCTTGAGCGGTCGCACTTCGCCGCTGAGCGTGTCGTGTAGCTGAATCTCTCGCATTTTCCCCGCTCGGAAGCCTATGACTTTCGCGCACGGCTATTTTCCCCTGCTCATGAATGAGCGCGTGAACGCAATCGTCGCCAGCGTGATGGAGGTGCCGCTGCACCGCCACCTCGCGATCGGCTTGATCGATCAGCAGGACCCTGCTCGCGGGATCGAGTTGACGGTCGATCAGCGCCACCTCAACAACGTCGGCGTGCTGCACGGCGGGGTCTTCCCCGCCTGCCTCGACGTCGCGGCTTATCTCGCCGTGCTGCCGGAGCTGGCACCGGACAGCCACGCGACGACGGTGAGCAACACGACTTCGATTGCACGCGGAGCACGAGCGGGCGATGTGATCCGCTTTGAGGGCGCCGTCACCCGGGTCGGTCGGACGCTCGCCTTCACGTCTGCCAGAGCGAGTGTTGACGGAGCCGTCATCGCCACCTGCGAGCTGGTCAAAGCGATCGTGCCGGCGCGGCCAGACCAGGCCTAGCCGGCGATCCGCCGCCGGGCCAGCTCGACCCGTTCGGGCGTCGCGCAGGCAAGCACATAGGCGAACTCCGGACCCTGGACGCGGCCGGTCAGCGCCGCCCGCAATCCGTGCAGGGCAGAGGCGAGCGAGACGCCTTGCGCCCGCAGCGACGACTTGAGATCGCCGAAGACCCTGGTCGCGGCCTCGACGTCGATCGGCCACTCTGGCACGAGCGAGTCGAGCGCGGACATCGCCGTCGCCGCCTCTGGCGCAGCGATCGCCAGCTGAGCGTCGACGTCGGGCTCAGGCGGGTCCACGAGCGCGCGGCCGACCGCGGCACACTCGGCGAATGTTGCGCCGTCGGTGCGAGCTGCCTCGACGGCGGCATCGGGCAGGCTGCCGCTGCCAAACTCGGCGAGACTCGCCGCCAGTTGGTCGGCCGGCATCGCCCGGATGTGTTCGCCTGCCACCCAGCGGAGCTTCGCCTCATCGAACTGAGAGTCCGCGGTGTGTAGTCGCGCCAGATCAAAGCGCGCGGCCATTTCGTCCATGCTCAGCATCAACTCTTCGGTGCCGTAGTCGGCCAGCGAGAGCGCCAGCGTGTTGCAGATCGCGGCGGCCGGAAATCCCTCCGCACGTAGCGCTCCTACAGTCGCTGAGTCGCCCTCGCGTTTGGAGACTTTCGCCCCGTCGGCGAAGACCAAGAGCGGCGCGTGGACGTACTGCGGCGGCTCCGCTCCCATCGCCCGGATGATCGCCGTCTGCAGCTCGGTGTTCGAGAGGTGATCGCGTCCACGCAGCACATGTGAAATGGCGTCATCGACGTCGTCCACGGCGGTCGCCAAGTGGTAGAGCGGGGATCCGTCCGAGCGAGCGATCACGCGACCTTCGAACTCGTAAGCCCCGTCTCGGCGCTGCACCGGCAGCTCCGCGAGGACATCGGCGTAGCGGCTCATACGATCCCGCTGGTGCACCGGACCGTCGTCCCAATCGAGTCCGAGCCACTTCAAGTCGCGCTCGATCGCCGGCTCAAGCGACGCGTCAGATCGTGCAAGATCGGTGTCGTCAAAACGCAGCAGAATCCGTCCACCGGCCGAACGCGCAAAGAGCCAGTTGAGCAGCGCGGTCCGAGCCGAGCCGACATGCAGCACCCCAGTCGGCGAGGGTGCGAATCGGACGCGTATCGCGCTCACGACTCGGTGGCCGGCTCCGGGGCGGGTGCCAGTGCGGCGACAGCGAGCGCGGCCACCCCCTCGGACCGGCCGAGGTATCCCATGCCTTCACCGCGCGTGAACTTGACATTGACGGCATCGTTTCCGACGCCCAGAGCGGCGGCGAGGTTGAAGACCATCTGGGCCCGGTGCGCGCCCATCAGTGGCTCTTCGGCGATCACAGTCGCATCGACGTTGACGACCAAGAGGCCGCGCTCGCGCACCATCTCCGAGCATCGCGCCAGCAACTCGAGCGAGTCTGCGTCTTTCCATTCGTCGGCGCTGTCGGGAAAGTGCTCGCCGATATCTCCGAGCGCGGCACCGCCGAGCACCGCGTCGGCGATCGCGTGAGTCAGCACGTCCGCGTCGGAGTGACCGAGCAGCCCGTGCGTGTGGTCGATCGTCACACCGCCGATCACGAGCGCACGACCCTCGACGAAGCGGTGGGTGTCCCAACCAAGGCCGCTGCGCTGAAAGGCGTTCACCCGATCTGCTCCATCGTGCGCTGACGGCCATTGAAGACTGCCAGTTCGGTGATTCCGTGTTCGGCGAGCATGGCGATCGCCTGCTCGTAGCCGTAGCCGACGTGCAGCGGCTCATGGGCGTCCGAGGAGAGCGCAAACTTCAAACCGGCGTCAAGACACATGTCTACGAATGCCGGGGCGGGGTAGATCTCTCCGACCGGTTTGCGCAACCCGGCGGTCGACATCTCGACCGTCACGCCGGCCTCAGCAAACGCCTCGACGGCCGGCTCATAGAAAAAACGCAGATCGCCTGCGGGGATCGGGCGGTCCTTGCCCCAGATCTTCACGAGGTCCGGATGGGACATGATGTCGTAGAGGCCGGTGCGCGCGGCTTCGGCCAACGTCTCGAAATACTCACGCCAGACATCCGCCGGGTCCGAACGCTGCCGCCAGATGTCGTAGGTCTCCATGTCGAGTGCCGCGCGCTTGAGGAAGTGAACCGAACCGAGCACGTAGTCCCACTCGTACGCACCCAGAAGGTCGGCGATCTGCTCCTCCCGGCCAGGCACAAAATCCGCCTCGATTCCGAGCTTCAGGTCCGTTGAACGAACGAACTCGACGTAGGCGTCCATGTCGTCGACCCCCCACTGCTGCCAGAGCGGGTGATCCCAGATGCTGAGCGCCTGTTTGAAGCGGTATATGTGCTCGCTGGCACCGAGTTCCGTGATCCCGGCTTCTTCGGCCGCCGCGCGGTAGCGCTCGGCATTTGCGGCAGTCATGTACTTCTCGAAATCCGAGCCCTCTCCATCCGGGCGCAGGTGCACGTGGTAATCGCTGAGCATTGGTTCCTTGAGACTTGGCGGTGGGATTCAGTCGCCGGAAGTTGTAGCGGACGGCGCCGCTTGTGCGTCGTCCCGCCGATCGCCGGCGGGAACGGTGCCGGCCGCCAGCGCCGAGGGATCAAGCGGCAAGTACACCGTGAACGTGGAGCCGCTGCCAAACTCGCTCTCGACAGCCAACCTGCCGCCGTGTAGTTCGATCATCTGCTTGGCGATCGCCAGACCGAGGCCGGTTCCCGGCACCCCCTCGTTGGCTTCAGAGCGGAAGAACGGCTCCGCGATCTTCGGCAGGTCCTCGCGCGGAATTCCCATCCCCCAGTCGACGAACGAGACGACTGCCTGCCGGTCGACGGCCAGCGCCCGCACCACGACAGCCTGACCATCGCGGCTGTACTTGATCGAATTGGAGAGCAGGTTGCCGAATGCCTGGCGCAGCCGCAGAGCATCTCCCTGGACGGTCAGATCCCCGGTGTCGACGAGCACGATGTCGATGTCGCGTTCGGCGCCGATCGGGAGCAACTCGGACTTCAGATCGTGGAGCAGACCACGCACGTCGACGAGGTCGGTCCGCATGTTCATGCGCCCGCTCTGCACGCGTGAGAGCGTCAGGAGGTCGTCGATCAGGTCCGAGAGCTGCCGCGCGTTGCGGTCGGCGATTTCGACGAACCGAAGCTGGTCGGGTTTGAGCTCGCCCGCTTCGCCCTGCTCGAGCAGCTCGAGGTATCCGCGCAGCGAGGTGATCGGGGTGCGCAGCTCATGCGAGACCGAGGAGACGAAACGACTGCGCGCCACCGAGAGCTCGTGCAGCTGACCGACGTGCTGTTCGATCTCATCGGCCATCTGGTTGAACGCGCTCCCGGTGAGCGAGATCTCCTCCACTCCGCCCGGCTCGACGCGCGCCGAAAGATCTCCGTGCCCGAGGCGCCGCGAGGCGACCGCCAGATTCTCCAGCGGCACGAGCGTCTGGCTGCGGATCCAGAGCAGCACGCCGATCCCGGTGCCCAGGATCAGCAGGCCCGAGAGCACAATCAGCAGCGCGTTGACGCCTTGACGACGCGAGACCGCCTCGTCGGCGTCGCGCTGGCGCTGCGCGAGCTCGTCGGCCAACGCGACGTTGGCGGTGTTCTCGGCGGCAAGCTGTTTCACCGCCGCCGGTGAGGAGAGTTCCTTTCGAGCCGCGTCGACATCACCGCTTCGCACCAGCCTGACGACCCTTCCGCCGGTCTCATCCAGGTAGGCGAACTGCAGGTCTGTGAGCCGTCGCGCGTTGTCGGCTGAATCGCCGGGAAGCCCGCTCTGCAAGACGAAGGCGATCGTCGTGATCTGCGACTTCGACTGATTGAACGCCCCCAGTGAGAAGGACTTACCGCCGGCCGCATACTGGCGCAGGGCCAGCCGCGCCCGGTCGAACTCCTGGTTCTGCCCGGTCAGGAAAAGCACGTTGCGCGTTTCGCGCGCAAGGTCCTCGGACTTCGAGCGAGTCTGCAGTGCTCCCCAGAGCGTCACGCCCAAAAGCAGCGCGATCACGAGCACTTGGAGCGCGATGCTGTATCGGATCAGCCGGCGAAAACTGAAACGCTCGGAGGCTGGCCCTTTGAATGGTTCCGTTGCCATCGCGTGATACCTATTGTTACACCAGAGGAGGCAGTTGAACGAGATCGCATCCCGCGAACGGCCACTGGTGCTCGTCGCGGACGACAACGCGGACATCCGCAATTTGCTGGCGACGCGGCTTCGCACTCGTGGGTTCGACGTGGTCGAGGCAGCCGACGGCCAGGAGGCGCTCGACGCGGCGCTCGCCCAAACGCCGGACATTGCGCTGCTCGACTGGGTGATGCCGGTGATTCAGGGACACGAACTCTGCGTCAAGCTCAAGACCGATCCGGCGACCGAGACGATCCCAGTCGTGATGCTGACCGCCCGGGGCGAGGAGTCCGATCGCCTGCTCGGGCTCGACCTCGGCGCCGATGCCTATCTGGTCAAGCCGTTTGACATCGAGGAGCTCGTGGCGACGATCAGGCGTCTGACCGGTCAAGGCGAAGCTCCGCAGCCCTGAGGTCCTCGGGCGTCGTGATCTTCTCATTGGGCGCCGTCCACTCGAAGACCTTCACACGGTGGCCGCGGGCCTCGACGAGCGAAGCATCGTCTGTCGCAGTGGCGATCTCAGCGTCGGCAACGGGCGCGGCCACGCCGAGCGCCTCCTCGAGCACTTCGCCGCGAAATACCTGAGGCGTCTGCACCGCCCAGAGTCGCTCACGCGGCGGCGTCTCGCGCACCTCGCCGCGGTCGTCGACGAGCTTGATCGTGTCGGTCACCGGGCGGGCGGCGATCAGACCGGCGATGTCGGGTGGGTAGCCGGACAACGCCTGCCCCAGGCCGTCGATCAGACCCGCAGTGGTGAAGATCCTCGCAGCGTCGTGCACGAAAACGAGGCCAGCGGAGGCCTCGGTCGTGAGGCCGGCCCGAAGAGCGGCGGCAACCGAATGAGAGCGACTTTGGCCGCCTTCGACGACGAGCACGTCGAGACCCGCCGCGCGTGAGGGCTTGCAGGCCTCTTCAAACGCCGACATCTCCGACGCGTGAGCAGCGACCACAACAAGTCCAGCGCCCCCAGCGAACGTCGAGCTGGCCGCAAACGCGTCCAGGCACCATGCGAGCAATGGGCGACCGGAACAAAGAACAAGCGCCTTGGGACCGTCGGCCCCAAGGCGCCTGCCTTCGCCTCCAGCTGCGATCAGCGCCAGCGGCCGATTTCCGGACGCGGCGCCTTCGCGCATGGCGGTGTTCTCCATTCCCTCTCCCCGGGAGAATGAAGCCGTCAGGCTTCTGCGCCCTCCGTGGCCGGCTCGATGCCGAGCAGTTCGTCGACGTGCGCCTCGGCGTCCTCTTCCGACATGTTCAGCGCGTACATGAACTCGCTGGCAAGGATGCGCTTGGCACGCACGAACATCTGCTTCTCACCGCTGCTGAGTCCCTTCTCGGACTCGAGCGCGGAAAGATTGCGAATCACCTCTGCAAGCTCGAAGATGTCGCCCGTGCGGATCTTCTCGCGGTTGTGCTTGAAGCGGCGGTTCCAGTTGCCCGGCATTTCTGAGACATCGTCCTGCAGCACTCCGACGACTTTCTTGACGGTCGCGTTGTCGATTACGCGGCGAAGTCCGGCGACGCCGGTGTTCTCGCAGGGCACCATGACCGTCATGTCGTTGTGCAGGATCTGAATCGTGAGGTACTCGCGCTTCTCACCGAGCAGCGACTTCTTCTCCTTCTTCAGAACCTTGCCCGCGCCGTGATGCGGGTAGACGACCTTGTCTCCGACCTTGAAGTTGATGTTCGGCGCCTTTGGCGCAAGTTCAAGGTCTTCGAGCTCCATATCCAAAACGTCTGTATCCGAAATCCGAATCGCCTCCTGTGTGCAGTCGACAGTGCGGGCCGTTTAGGCCTGCATGTACCGGTCGACCATGTTGATTTCCTGAAGGCGCTTGAGGCCCTCACGAATGTCTTTTGCTCGTACGTCGCCAACGCCGTCGACGGCCTCCAGCTCGGAGTCGTCGGCGCTGAGCAACTCGTCCAGACCGCCAAACTCGTTGACGATGTCGTGGACCACCATCTTCGGCAGGCGCGGAATCCGTGAGAGGATCCGGTAGCCGCGCGGAGCCACCGCGTAGTCGATGGTGTTCATCTTGCGGTCGTAGCCCAGCAGCTCTGCCAGGCGACCGAAGTCAAGTAGATCCTGATGCGGCATGCGCGCCAGCAGGTCGACGACCTGTCCATAGGACTCGTCGGTGTCCTGCGTCATGTAGTCGCGCACCAGTCCGTGCTTCTCGGCGGCGACGCCGATCATCGTCTCCTCGAGCTGCATCTCGATCAGCCGGCCCTCGGTGCCGAGCTCGACGATGTAGCGCTCGACCTCGACGCTCATGCGCGTGATCAACTCGGCACGCTGCAGCACGGTGAGTACGTCGTGCATGTAGGTGCGGCCCTCAAACTCGAGCAGCGTGAGTCTCGCCGACACTTGGTCGAGGCGGCGGCGGTACTTGTCGAGCGTCGCGAGCGCCTGGTTGGCCTTCGCGAGCACCTCTGGGATGTCGACCATCACGTATTTCGCGCCGTCGACGTAGAGGCTCACAACCTCGCGGCGCGCACTGATCGCGAGGACGATCGCGTCGGACTGCTTGGCGACGCGCTCGGCGGTGCGGTGGCGCGTACCCGTCTCGACCGAGTGGATCGTCGGGTCGGGCATCAGCTGCACGTTGGCCCAGGAGATCTTGCTGGCGTTGGCGCTGAGCACGATCGCGCCGTCCATTTTTGCCAGCTGGTAGAGCATCGCCGGCTGGTAATCGAGGTCGATCTTGATGCCGCCGCTGAACATGAAAGCGAGCTCTTCGGGCTCGCCGATAATGATCAGCGCGCCGGTGCCGCCCTGCAGCACTTCGTCGATGCCTTCGCGAATGAAGGAGCCTGGAGCGATCATCTCCAGGGCCCGGAGAAGCTTCGGCTCCAACCTGTTGTGTAGTTCGACTGACTCTTCCACAGCACGTTGGGCCATAGAGGTAAGTGTAGATGATCACATAACCCACTCCGTCCGAGACGTCCACTATGCACATTTCTGCCCATTTTGCAGGCGTTTCTTCCCAACTACCGCCCCCCTCACCAGGTGTTGGGAAGATGTAACGCCTTTTCAAGCCAATCCCGCTCCCGACTACCGCCCACGAGGGCGCCAGCAAGGCCGATCTACCAGGGTTCGGGCTCGCCCAAGACCGCCCGCTGCAGCCGCCGCGCCTGCATCCAGTCGATGTATCCGCCCACTCCGCCAAAGCATTCCAGGGCCTCAGCGACGTCCAGCCACGGCGGCACATGCGCCGGGTGCCCCATATACGCGCCGTGCGAGCAGAACTCGCAGTAGCAATGGTCGCCGTGGTTCTCGTGAACGTAGGCGACAGCGTTGAGCGCTGCACGACGATCCTCAGCAGGTCGTAGCCGAATCTCGCCGAGAGACATCGCTCCGCCACCTCCGTGCCGCTCATTGAAATACCGCACGTAGAGCGCGAGAACGGTCTTCATCAACTCGCCCGCGCCGCCAGGCTGAAGCTGATGTAGTACTACGTGAAAGTGATTCGTCTTGATCGTCAGGCTCCACAGCCGCACTCGATCGCGGTAGTGCTGATACGGACGCCCACGACGGTCTACCTGCTGTTCGGGGCCCAGGTAGCGAGCGAAAAGCGCCTTGAAGTAGCGGCGATCCTCATCGTCAAGGAACATCGCGGACTTCGATCTATGGCGGTTGTACCCGTGGTAAACCGTCCCACCTCGATCGCCCTTTCGCGTGTTCCTGCGCGGCATCGCTCAATCAGAGCGCATACCCGCGTAACGGTTCAAGACCTAACTCAAACGATTCTGCGAAGAATCAGCTACGAAGCGCCCCGCGGGCGGAAAGTCTCGGGCAGATCGAACGTCCAGCGCGATTGGGTGCTCGGGTAGGCGCCCTCGAGCCAGGCGTTGATCGTGCGCGGGTGCACGCGATAGAGACCGGCGTCCGAGAGCTCACCTTGCGGCGAGAGCTCGTTCTCGGTCATCACGTATTTGGCCATGTAGCGGCGCAGCACGGCACGCGAATGGTCGCCGGCGAAGACGTCCTCCCACGGCGCCACCAGTTCAGCCACGCCGTCGACGATCACGACGTCATCGCCGCTCTCGATGTGAATCACGCAGCGCGGATCGACGGCGAGGTTTTGACCCTTCACCGATGACCGGCCCGTCGAAAACCAGACGGTGCCGTCGTAGTACACGCCCCAGACCGGCCGCGTGTGTGGTCCTCCCCCATTGGGTTTGGTGGTCACGAGCCAGTAATTGCTGCTTGTAATCAGCTTTCGCTCAACCCACGACCATTCGAGCGGCTGTGTGTCCAGGGCCGCGAGACGCTCTGTCCTGTCGCGATCCATTGCTACCGCAGGGTAGGTGGGATTTGTCACATTGACAAGTACCGAATCCTCTGCGCGCCCGGGTCTCAAGAGCGCCCCCGCTTGCGATTTTCGGCCGCTATCGCCTTGAGCACCGCCTCGGCGATACCCATTTCGCCAACCGGGTTTGGGTGCATCGCGAAGGCCGGCGCCGTGGGCACGACCGATTCGACCCACCGCTTGTCACGCGGCGCGCAGACCCCAAGGCCCTTCGAGGGCGTGTACGTGTCGACGTAGGTCATCCCGCGGTTCTTCGCCGCCGCTCGGAGCTGGGAGTTCAACTGCCTCATGCCGCTGTCAAGGTAGGCGAGATCCTCCGCCGTGAACGGCATCTCGTTCGGGCAGTCGGTGCCGTCGCCGGGCGTGATCTGGGGATAGCCGACGACGTAGACCTCAGCATTGGGAGCCTTCCGGCGCACCAGCGCGAGCATTTGCTCGATCTTCGGATTGATCTTCTTGACGGACGCGATGAACTCATCCTGACCGCCGGATCGGAACTTCTTCACGCAAAAGCTTGGATTGGCGGCGTCGTGGGGCTTCCCGGCGCATTCGAAGAACAGCGGCAGGAGCATCGAATCGTTGCCGGCCAGGCCGATCGTCACCAGCTTGGTCTGCGCCGACAACGCGTCGGCCTGCGGGGCGTTGCTGCCGTCCTTGGTCCACTGCGCCTCGCTGAGGTGCCGGGTGAAGGCCCCCGAGCACGAGACGTCGGTCAACGACGGCGCTTTGATCGCCTTGGCGACGATGTGCGGGTAGTTCGAATCTGATTGAAAGCACTCGCCAGGCGTGCTCACCGAGATCTGCTTGGAGAGCTGCGGCGCGGCGGTGTAGGAGTCGCCCAGTGCGACATACCAAGCGGTTGCCGGATGCTTCGTTGGCGGCATCAGCCTCGTCTTCACCTTTTCGGGCAGGAACGCGAACGCGACGAGCGCGACCGCCAGAAGCACAAGGAGCACGAGGGCGATCAGCAGGACCCGCATCTTTCGTGTCTTTGGCATTCGCATCGAGTCCTCGACTCTATTCCCAGGCCCCGACCGCTCAGCCAATCGGCCTGCGCAGCGCGCGCAGCAACCGTGAAGCGGCAACCGCCAGCCAGGCAGTGCTGACAGCGGCGGCGATCGCCATCGCCCACGCAGCGCCGAGCGCCCCGTGCCGGTGCACGAGCGGCACTACCAACACGCCGTAGACGATCCAGGAGAGGATCTCGGCCGATGTACTCGGGAGCGGCGCCCCGCCGCCGCGCATCACGTCGCCGATGATCCGGCGAAAGCTCAGGAGCAGCGCGGCGATCAGCAGCACGCGCGCGATCGGCACGGACGCTTCAAACTGCGAACCGAAGAGAAACGGGATCAGCCAGCCGACGATCAGCTCCAGCCCGGCGACGACGATCACCGCGAAACCCCCGGCCAGGGCGACGGCGTTCAGCGCGGTCTTCACCGCATGGTCGGTCCCGATAGCCGAGGCGACGCGCGGAAACGCAACGACGCCGATCGCCTGAGAAACGAACTTGGGCAGGTTGGTGAACGCCGCCGCGCCCGCGTACAGACCGAGCCAGTACGGCCCCGAAAGCGCACCGACGATCAGGAAATCGATCTGGAATGACTCGATCGGCGAGACCGCGCCGATCTGACCCTTCACCCCGTAGTCGAGCATCTCCCGGCGCGACACCCCGGATTCGCCAGAGGGCGGCAACCACCGCGAGACGATCACGACGGCCACGACCGCGGTGACGCAGGAGATGATCGTGAACGCGGTCGCGAACTCGCCGAGCCCGCCCAAGCCGGCCACGGCGAGCACCACGAGCGCGATGCCATAGATCGGGATCGGGATCGTCTTCAGGAGGTTGAACGCCAGAAACCGATGCATGCCCTGCAGGTAGCTGGTCGCGTACATCGCCACCAACAGCGCCGCGGTCAGGGGCAACGTGATCCACGCGGCAAGGCGCGCGTGGCTGGGCTCATCTGCCAGGACGGTCAAAAAGAGCACCGCCGGCAGCAGCAGGGCGACAGCGATCTGCGCGAAGATCACGCCGCGCAACTGGCGCAGCGTCTTGCGCGCGATCGACTGGTCATGCGCGACGAAATAGGCGACCGCCACCGGGATGCCCAGCGCGACGATGAAAGAGCCGGCAACAGCGATCGACTGGAATCCGGCGAGATAGCCGCGATCCTCCGGCCCCAGCACGCGGGCCGCGATGATGCCGCTGAGGACGAGTCCCAGCTGCGCGAAGACGCCGGCAGCCACGGTGCCGAGCATCGCGTTGTCGGCGCTGGCGACGACTTGGCGCGGAAGTCTGATCAGCTCGCGCAGCGAGGGCATCGCTAGCCGCCCTTGATCGCGCGCTCGTACATCTCGCGAAACTGCGGACCGACGACGGACCAGTCGTAGCGACGCACGAAGTCGCGGCCCGAAGCCGCGACCCGCTCGCGCCGCTCGGCATCGCCGAGCAACTCGCCGAGCGCCGCGGCAAATGGCTCCGGACTCTGCTCGGCGACGAGGCCGGCATCCGCCGCCAGAACGTCTGGCGCAAGGTTCACGGCCGGCGAGATCACCGTCGCCGCGCCCGCGGCCATCGCCTCGATCACCGCGATGCCGAAGTTCTCGGAGTGTGAGGAGAGCGCCCAGACATCGGCCGCGGCAAGCGCGTCGGTGCGCTCCTCGCCGTAGAGCGCGCCGGTGAAGGTGATCGCGCCCCCGAGGCCGAGTTGTTCAACCTGCGCCTCGAGGCCGGGGCGCAGCTCTTCGTCGTCGGGTCCGACCACAGCCAAGTGCGCGCCCGGGTGCTCGCGAAGGGCAATCGCGAACGCGTCGATCAGGACGTCGATCCCCTTCTTGAAGTTGAGGCGGCCGAGGAACATCACGAGCGGACCATCAAAGCCGCCCAGGTGGCGCTCGCGGAAGCGCGCGCCGTCGGCATCGGCGGGCGCCAGCCGGTCGATCCAGAGACCGTTGGGCACGATCACGCGCGGCACTTGTGGCGCAACGTCGGCGATCAGTTCCTGTTCGTCCGCGGTCGTCACGTGCAGCGCGGCCGCGTGCTTGAACATGGAGTTCTGCCAGAGCAGCGAGGTCGCGGCCTTGCGCGCGCGACCGCGCTGGCGCAGATACGGGTCAAGCGCGCCGTGCGGCGAGACGATGTAGGGCACTCCCGCCGTGCGCGCCGCGCGCTGCCCCGCGTACTGAGGATGCAACCAGAGCGAATGCACGTGCACGATGTCGAACTCGGCAGCAACCGCCCGCAGGCGCTCAGCTAGTCCGGGCGAATAGAGCAGACGCTGTGGCCACTTGACCGGATAAAGCTCGTAGTCGAGCTTCTCCGCATTGGGCGGCAGCTCGGAGGGCTCGACGCTGCGCCAGTCTCCGGCCCAGGGGGCCTTTCCGAGGTCGGTGGCGAAGATCGTCACGTCGACGCCCTGCGCCGCGAGCGACTCCGCGGCGTCGGCGACCACGGTCACCGG
The DNA here is from genome assembly GCA_964597975.1 of uncultured Thermoleophilaceae bacterium. Classification (GTDB taxonomy): domain Bacteria; phylum Actinomycetota; class Thermoleophilia; order Solirubrobacterales; family JACPNS01; genus JACPNS01. The sequence continues at coordinate 24,566 of CAZRAA010000008.1, forward strand.
GCCGCCGAAGCGAGATGAGAACATCGGAACAACCTGGGCTACGCGCATCTGCAGGGGTTCCTCGGCGGCATCCTTCACCTAGGTTAGACCGGTAGACTGCGGCGCCGATGGGAGCCCGCCTGCGAAAGGCCAAGAAGGCCGCAAAGCTCGCCCGCAACCGGCGCTGGCGCGCCGCGCTCAGGCACGGGGTCGCCGCGACGATCGAACACCAAAGCGTCGATTTCGGTGACGAGTTTGCGACGGTGCTCGACGTCGGCGGACACCACGGCCAGTTCACGCTCTTCGCCCTCGAACGCTTTCCGGGCGCACAGATCGTCACCTTTGAGCCGCAGGCGGAAGGCGCGGAGAAGATCCGCAGCGTGACGAGCGACGAAGCGCGTGTGCGGATCGAGAACTTCGCGCTCGGCGCCCAGCCCGGCACCGCCGAACTGAATATCTCCAGACGCTCGGACTCGTCCTCGCTGCTGCCGATCGGTGAAGGCCAGACCACGGCCTTCCCCGGCACCGAGACGGCAACCACGGAGACGATCCAGGTCGAGACGCTCGACAATCTCCTGCCAGAGGCGCCGGAGCGACCTGCTCTGCTGAAGATCGACGTCCAGGGATTTGAGCTCGACGTGCTCAAGGGCGGACAGCGAACGCTCGGCGCGATCGATGCGATCTTCGTCGAGTGTTCGTTCGTCGAGCTCTACTCGGGTCAGCCGCTGATCGGCGAGATCGTCGCGTTCCTATCCGAGCGCGGCTTCACGCTCGCCGGCGTCTTCGGCGTCAGCTACGGCGCGGGCGGGCGTTGCTTGCAGGCAGATTGCCTGTTCAGGCGTGATCAGTAGATCATCATCGACTTGCGCGTGAAGAATTTGGCGTCTTCAGGCAAGTCGGCGACGCGCTTGGCCGGCACGCCGGAGTAAAGACCGGGCTCGTCGTACATCCCGCGAACCACCGAACCGGCGCCGACGACAGACCGGTCCGGAATGTTTGTGCCGCCGAGGATCACACAGTTCGTGGCGATCATCGTGTGATCGCCGATATGGATCGTCCCGGCGGTCTGGACGTTCTCGCGGATGTCGACCCCGTGCGTCATCAGCACGCAGCGAAAGCCGGCGATCCCGGAGTACTCGCCCATCGTTATGCGGTTGTTGCAGTCGACGATCATCCGGTGCATGAACACCGAGGCGCGGCCAATCTCGAGCGAAGGGTCGCGGTCCTCGACAGTTTTGAAGAACTCGGGATTGTCGGCGGGCAGCGCCGTGATCCAGTTCAGGCGACCGATCGCGGCCTCTTCACGCAGAGCCACCTCGCGCAGACCACGGATGAACGTCAGGTGACCGATCACTGCCCCGCGCTCCATCACCAGATGGTCCACGGCGATGAACGCGAGTCCAATCTGTGCCTCTGGATGAACCTCGTGGCCATACAGACGGCGCAGCAGCTTCTGCCGTCGCTCGCCGGAGAGAAACAGCGACGACAACACGATCACCGATGCTTGGAACAAGATCTGCATCAAGCCTCCAGTCGCTGCAAGATCGCGACGATGCTAACAGGATGACTGCTCATCGCGAATATGCTGCCAACGCATGAATGGGCTTGCCAAAACCGGTGCAAATCGGCTGAATCTGACGCCGCCGGTGCTGATCGCGCTGGCGCTTGGAAGCCTCGCCACCGTGATTCTCACGGTGATCGCGCTCGGCGCCTACGAGAACGGCATCCAACCTTCTCCGCTTTGGCTTGCCCCCTTCGCGCTGGTCGGGCTCTACTACTTCCTGCAGCCCGACTGGCCGCAGGCACTGCCAGATCGCGAAGCGGCGCCCCTCGACCGCATCGCACTCGCGTTGATGTCGCTGGCGATGCTCTTCATGACGATGAACGGGGTGCGTGCCGGCGGCTCGATGGCAGTCAGCGACGCCTTCCTGATCCTGGCGCTGACGGCAGCGCTGCCCTCACTTTTCTACCGCGAGCTCGCGAGGCCGTTTTTGCCGCCGGCTTGGCTGACGATTCCCGCCGGAATCCTCGTCTTCGTCGGCCTGGTCTCGATGGTGTTTCTCGCCGACTCGCTCGTTTCGCTCGCCGGACTCCTGCGGCTTGTAGCCGCGCTGTTGCTCGTCCCACTGGCCGTCGGCATGGTCGGCGGCACGCAGCGCACGATCGTCTGGCTCGTGGACCTCTGGATCGTCTCAGCGATGATCAACGCCGCTGTGGCGATCGGCGATTACGGACTCGGTCTGGGCATCGGCGAAGCCGTCACGCACGTGATCTCCGCTGGTCGCTCGACCGGGCTCACCACCCACTCAAACCACCTCGGGGTGGCGATGTGTATGACGACGCCGCTGATTCTCGGCCGCATGGTGGTCGCAAAGACCCGGTTTCAGCGCTTGGTCTTCTTCGGCGCGCTGTGCGCGACCGGTCTTGCCGTGCTCTCGACCGGTTCGCGCGGGGCGCTCGTGGCGTTCGCCATCGCCGCGCTGCTGGGAACCGCCGTCCTGCCCCGCGAGATTCGCGGGCGCACCTGGAAGTGGCTCTTGATCGCCGGGTTGGCCGGGATCGTGCTCGCGGCCGCCGCATTCCGCGGGCAGGCGCTCAACTCGTTCGACCGCATCCTCGGCGGATCTGCAGAGGTGCGCGTGAACGTCGATGAGTCAGACCGCGAACGCAAGGATGCGCGCGACCAGGGCATCCACCAGTTCACCACCAACCCGATCTTCGGGGCCGGGCTTGTCAACGCCCGCGACGCCCACCTGATCTACCTGCAGATGGCCGCCAGCAGCGGGTTGATCGGCCTGCTGGCATTTCTCGCATTCTTTGCCGGTTCGATCGTCGCCGCGGCCCGGCGCGCACGCGCGCCCGACCTGCCGCTGGCCGTGCGCGCAATCGTCGCCTCGGCCGGGGCGGCCGTAGCCATCTGGGCACTTCTCGGCTTGGTCGAGAACCAGATCGCAGACCGCTATCTCTATGTACCGTCGGGCCTGATAGTTGCAGGCATCTGGTACGGAGTCCGGAATATCTCAAGGAATGAACAGCCTCACGCCGACGGGTAATTCACCCGCGAAACACCCCTCCACAGTCTTTGACGTATTCGGCATCCTCTGGCGCTGGCGCTGGGTGATCGTCGCGATGACGCTGCTGGCGTTCTTCGTCGCCGCGATCTACACGATGCGTCAGACCAAGATCTATGAAGCCGAGGCTTCCGCGCTGGTCCAGCGGCAGTCGCTTGCCAACAGCCTGAACAACATCCTCTCGCCCGGCGCCCAGGCCAACGAAGGGCCGCGCGTGGTCACCGCCCAGGCGCAGCTTGCCAAGTCTCCGGTGATCGCCGAGCGCACGCTCAAGCAAGTTCCAAGTGCGAACCTCGATGTCAGTCAGCTGCTCGCCAGCGTCACTGTCGAGGCCGACGCGGCAAGCGACGTCCTTCACTTCAAGCTTCAGAACGAGAGCGGTCCGCTCGCGGTGCGCCTGGTCAACGTCTACGCGCGCGAGTACGTGATCTACTCGACCGAACTCTCCAAGCAGAGCGCGGTCGACGCGACCAAGACCGTCCGCGCAGAACTCAAGCGACTCTCCGACTCCGGCGACCGCTCAAGCCAACGCTACCTCCAGCTCCAGCGAAACCTCGACTCGCTGCAGTCGGTCGTCGCGCTCACCACACCGACTGCGCAGGTGATCAACACGGCAACCGGTTTCACGAAGGTCAAGCCGAAGTTGATGATCGCCCTAGTGCTTGGAGCATTCCTGGGATTCGGCCTGGGGATCGGCCTCGCATTCCTGCTTGAAGCGCTCGATCCGCGTCTTCGCACTCCGCAGGCGATCGCGGACCTCGTCGGGCTCCCGCTGCTCGCGGTGCTGCCGGCAAAGACCAGCGGCAGCGAACCGGTGACGATCAGAGGTCGTGACGAAGCGAGCACCGAGGCTTACCGCGTGCTGCTGGCAGCGGCCGAGAACGTCGCTGGCTCGCCGCTCCGCGGCACACTGCTGGTCACCAGCGACTCTGACCCCGCGCGGGCGTCGGCCGCAGCGGTGAATCTCGCCATCGCGAGCGCCCGCGCCGGGCACGCAACGACGTTGGTCGATATCGGATTCGCCTCCCCCGTGCTGACCGAGATGCTCGGCGCCGCCGATCACACCGGTATTTCCGACGCGATGATCGACCGCCGCCCGCTGCGCGAGACGATGTTGCCGATCAAGGCCGCGAGCAGCGGCGACGAGACGCCGGCGCCTCTGCGCTTTGTACCGGTCGGCACCAAGTGCGACGACCCATCGGAACTGATCGGCTCGGACGCCGTCAAGGAAGCGCTCGA
>CAZRAA010000008.1:28954-53359 GCA_964597975.1 uncultured Thermoleophilaceae bacterium
CGATGGCGATGGGATCGTGATCGTCGACACCGGCGCCACCGCGAGTTCGAGCGGTGCGGTGTCGGCTGCGAGCGTTGCAGACCACACGCTGCTTGTCGGATCGACCCAGAACTCGCGCCCGAAAGAGCTCGAGGAAGCCGGCCGCAGTATCGCGCTTGGCAAGTCCGAGGCGCTCGGCGTAGCCGCCTTCGACTGACCAGCCCTTACTGCTGCTGGTAGACCCTCACGTAGTCGGTCTCCATCGTGGCGCCATCTTCGGTGGCGTAATCGCGGCCGATCGCCTGCTGGAGGATCAGATACATCGACTCGCGCGGTACTGCACTGCCCGTGTACTTCGGGCCGGGGATGCCATCCATGAAGATCTGCACGCTGTTGGCGTCCCAGAGCAGCCCGTAGGTGTGCCAGGAGTCGACGTAGTTATTGGCGGTGTTTCCGAACGGTTGGGTGTTGGATTCGATCGCACCGCCGGAACCTGCCATGTGCGTCGAGAAGTACGGGAACTTCAGCTTGGCGGTGTCGAAGTACTCGAAGATGTCGATCTCCGGCGGCCAGCCGTCCTTGGCCGGAAGCATCCAGAAGGCCGGCCAGCAACCGCTGCACGAAGGCACGCGGATGCGCGACTCGACGTATCCGTAGGTGAAGTCAAAGCGGTCCTTGGTGTTGACCATCCCGGTCGAGTACTTGTATGTGCCCCAGTGCTGCGTCTCGAGCGGGGTGGCCAGCTTTCGCACCGTCTGCTTGAGCGCACCGCCGGCGACCGTCGAGTTCTCCGGCATGTACCAGGCGCCCTCGAGGATGTTGTAGGGGAAGCCGCCCTTCTTCCAGGGCTGGCCGAAGTCGTTGATCCCCTTGGAGGTCCAGTCGTTGCGCTGGGGGCTCCACTTGGTCGCGTCGAGCGAGCTGCCGTCAAACTCGTCGGAGAAGACCATCCTCCAGTTGTCGCTCGGGTCGCCATCGGTGATCCCGCCGAGCCGCGGATCTGGAGTCGGCTCGGGAACGGTCGGTGCCGGCGTCTCCTTGCTCGAACCCGACGGCTTGGGCTTTGAACCCTTGCTGCGCGACGCATTGGAGATGACGGCGGAGACCCGACGCGTGAAGCTGCGCGCGGCCGCGACGCTCGCCTCGCGGGCGACTGCCCGGAGCGTGAAGGTGTACTCGCCGTCGGCGAGCGCGGTGGTGTCGACGCGCGGCTTGAAGGGCGCGCGGCCGTCGACGGCGATGCGCGCTGAACCAAGCCAGACTTCGACGCGCTTGACACGCTGCTTGAGGCTCTTTGCGAGCCTGGGCTTGAACGTCGCGGTGCGGCTCAAGGTCGCGCCGTCGTGCGGCGAAGCGATCGAGACGCGCGCGGCCGAAGCGCTGGAAGCCAGAGCCAGAGCGCAAACGAGGGCGGCCAGCACGGTGGCGATCAGCCGAGAGGTGAGAAGCGTGGAGCACTGCATCGTGCCCCACCTATCGGCGGCTGTTCTAGACGCTCAGCAGCGCTTTAAACGTTTGTTCTAGTCAGACGTTGGACGCTCTGGACGTTTGTTCGAAACGCTCGGCCAACTACTAATGAGCGGCTATTCAGACGGTCTACTTCGACTGCCAGACGCGGATGTAATCGGTCCGCATCTCGGGGTTTCCGGCGGGAACCAGTCCGTCCGCGACCGAGAGCGAGAGGATCAGGTACATCGAGACCTGCGGCACCGCGGCGCCGGTGAACACCGGTCCGGGCACGCCGTCCAGGAACGGCTGAATCTTGCTCGGGGTCCAGAGGAATCCGTATGTGTGGTACTGCCCGGTGTAGTCGGTCGCGGTCCCGCAGGGCACCGTGAAGTACTCGAGATTCGATTGGTTGACGCCGTTCTCGGACCAGTGACTAGCGAAGAACGGGCGGCGCTGCGACCCCGCCGTATCGATGTACTCAAAGAGGTCCATCTCCGGTGGCCAGGACACTCCCTGTGGGAGCGTCCAGAAGACGGGCCAGCAGCCGCGGCAGCTTGGCACCTTGACCCGCGCCTCGACGTAGCCGTACTTGAAGAAGAACCGGTGATTGCTGTTGATCATCCCGGTGGTCAGCGGGTAGGACTCGTAGGGCTCCTGCTTGATCATCTGCACCAGCGAACCGCCTGAGACCGTGGTGTTCTCCGGTCGGTACCAGGCGTCCTCGCGGTCGTTGTAGGGGTTGCCGCCGGTGATCCAATCGTCGCGCTGGTTGATCCACTTACTGTTGTCGAGAGCGTTGCCGTTGAAGTCGTCACGGAAGATCATCGACCACTTCTTCTTCGACTTGGTGAGCGCGGTCGGCAGCGCGACGGTCTTCTTCTTGGTCGCCGACGGAACGGCGAGTTTGTTCGAGACGCGGATGTAGATCGAGCGCATGTACTCGCAGATCTGACGATTCGGCCCCTTGGTACCGCGCTTTTTCACCAGCAGGCTGGCGCGCAGCACGTGCTCGCCGTTCTCGAACTTGCGCGTGTCGATCGACGCCGTGTACGGCGCGCGCTTGTCCACCGCGATCCGCTGGCCGTCGACCCAGAACTCGACGCCCCAGACCGTCTTGATCAGCTTCTTCTTGATCGCCGTGCGCGCGGTGATCTTCCCGGCTACGCGCTGGTTGTTGTAGGGCTTGGCGAGCACGAACGAGCCATAGCTTGCCGCCGACGCCGTCGAGAAGCCGCCGAGAACGAACAGCGCGGCAAGGGCCAACGCGAGGATGATTGGGAATCTGCGGGGATGCAAAATGAGAAGAATCGTTGGGGAAAGGGTGAAATAAGAGATAGCTCAAACTTGCGGACTCGTCAACCCGCAAGATTTGGGTCTTGCACATCCGAAAACCGTGGATAGCCTCAAGGTTGCGCGCCGGCGGAACTTTTCCTGCTTCCCCCACCCGACTGCCAAGGCGCGAATCGATCACACGTGCGCATTCAGCTCTGGAGCTACAACTACGCCCCTGAACCGACCGGAATCGGTCCGGTCAGTCGGACGTGGGCGCAGGCGATGAACGAGCGCGGCCACCAAGTCAGCGTCGTGGCCGCCCACCCGCACTATCCAGAGCCGGTCTGGGGCCGGCGCCTTCGACCCACCCGAGCTGACGAAGACGGGATTGACGTCGTCCGGCTCCCGCTCTGGGTCGGTCGCGAGAGCGCGCTGGCGCGGATGCGCCAGGACGCTTCGTTCTCGGCGGCGCTGGCCGCGTCCTATCCGTTTCTGCCGCGATGCGACGTGCGCGTGGTCGTATCGCCTTGTTTTCCGGCACTCTCCTGCGCAATCGCCGCCGGCAAGCTCGACCGCAAGCCATGGCTGCTCTGGATCCAGGACATTCTCCCGGACGGCGCAATCGGTACCGGCCTGGTCGACGAGTCCAGCGCCACAATCCGCCTTTCCCGCAGACTCGAATCGGCCTCCTATCGCGCGGCAGGCAGAATCGCCGTCATCTCCGACCGCTTTGAGGCGAACCTGCTCGCCAAAGGCGTTCCCGCGCAACGGCTTTGCCGGATCTACAACCCGGCGACGCTGCCGCTGGCAGCCACGCCGCGCGAATCGTTCGGCGCCGTGCCCACGGTCTTGGTGATGGGCAACATCGGCCACTCGCAGGGATTGGACCGCGTCGTGCGGGAGTTCCAGGCCAGCGAGCGGCTCGCTGCGCTCGGTGCGCGGCTGCTGATCACCGGCACCGGCGTGGCGGCAGAGCAGGTGCGAGGCGCGATCGAGTCAGATCGCGTCGAGATGCTCGGCGTTGTCGAAGACGCGCGGCTCAAAGAATTGCTCGCAACGGCGACGATCGGCCTCGTCGCCCAGGCCGCGGAGCTCGCGGAGTTCAATTTTCCGTCGAAGTTGATGAATTACCTCGCGAGCGCACTGCCGGCCGTCGGATTCGTGGCGGCGGACTCGGAGGTGGCCGGCGTACTGGCGGCGACCGGAGCGGGTCTTGCGATCGACAATGCCGCACCCGGCTCGCTGGCAGGAGGTCTCGCAGAGCTACTGGAGTCGCCGCACCGCCTGCGCGAGATGTCCCACGCCGCGCACGCATTCGCCGCCGAAAACCTCTCGCCACAGGCGCTCGCCCGCGCCTTTGAGCGCGAAATTGATGAGATTGCGAAATAGCCTTAGAATCTGGCTGCACAAAAAAGTGCAATCGCCCCATCAAAAGGGTGGCGCAGAAGAAGATTCGGTACTACGATGAAACGACGGACCTACCGGCCAGTCAATCACGCCTGGCAAGTCATGAGGACATCGGTAGTTAAGTCTCGGCAGTACCAATCAATCAACTCAATCCGCACCGAGGACCTCGCAGGCCCCAAGATCCCGCGCCAGTCCTGAAATCGGACGCCCCAAGGAAGGGCCGAGAGTTACGTGGAAAGCAATTTGAATCCAGTTGAAGCCCCCACCCTGCCGCTGAGCGAGCCGCTGAGCGAGCCGCCCGTTGCTGCGCCCCGCACCGTTAGCGAGGTCTACGGCAACGAACTGATCCTCTTTGACCGCGATCCCACCCGCGTCAGCAAACGTGCCCGCGCCGCATCGGACGAGACATTCCTGCGCCGCGCGATGGCCGTTTCCGACCTGTTTGCCGCCTCGCTGGCGATCGCCTTCACCGGAATGCTGATCGGGGCACACTCGATCGGCGACCTCAGCTACCTCGCACTGCTCTTCGTGGTGCCGCTGATGAAGGTCCTCGGCCTGTACGACCGCGACGCCAACCTGCTGCACAAGACGACGCTTGAGGACATGCCGCAGATCGCCGCAGCCGCGATGGCGCTGACGATGATCGCCGTCTCGCTCCCCGGCCTGGTTGGGTCCGAGCCGGTGCTGATCGACACGATCACGCTTCCGGTGATGGTCCTGACGATGACCGTGCTGCTGACGATCTCACGCCGCGTCACTCGCGCGATCGTCACGGCGATGGCTCCCGAAGAGCGCCTGCTGCTGATCAGCGGCGCTGAGGACGCTGAACGCCTCAACCACCGCCTTGAGCGCAGCGCCACGATCAAGGCGAGCGTCGTCGCCCGCATCCCGGTCAGCTTCAGCGAACTTCCCCACGGCCCGGCCCGCGTGCTGAGCAACCGCGCGCAGCTCGAGCGCATCGTCAAGGACCAGCAGATCTCGCGCATCGTGATCATGCCGGGCGAGCGTCACTCCGACGAAGTCGGAGACGTCATTCGCACCGTGCGCAGCATCGAGGTCAAGCTCAACGTGCTCCCGAGCGCCGGTGACGCGATCGGCGCCACCACGCTGATCGACGACGTTGCCGGCCTACAGATGATTGCGGTCAGCGACCACACGATGTCGGCTTCTTCGCGCATGGTCAAGCGCGGCCTTGACCTTGTCGGCGCCGGCTTCGGACTGCTGCTGATTTCGCCGCTGCTGCTGGCCACCGCGATTGCGATCAAGATCGACTCGCGCGGCCCTGTGTTCTTCAAGCAGCGTCGAATCGGCCGCGACGGCAAGCCGTTCGAGATGATCAAGTTCCGTTCGATGGTGCAGGATGCCGACTCGATGAAGGCCGACCTCGCACACCTGTCTGTAACGGACGACTTCTTCAAGATCGAGGATGACCCGCGGATCACCCGCGTCGGTTCGTTCATTCGCAAGACGTCGATCGATGAACTCCCCCAGCTGATCAACGTGCTGCGCGGCGACATGAGCCTCGTCGGGCCGCGCCCGCTGGTTCCCGAAGAGGACGGCGCAATCTCCGGTTGGTACCGCCGCCGCAGTCAGATCACTCCGGGAATCACCGGCGTCTGGCAGCTGCTGGGCAGCGTGCGCATTCCGCTCGAAGAGATGGCGAAGCTCGACTACATGTACGTGGCCAACTGGTCGCTGTGGTCGGACATCAAGATCCTCGTGCGCACCGGCGTCCACGTGCTCGGCCGTCGCGGCCTCTAGTCAGCTGGCGAGAACGCCCGCGCGATCGCTGCGCGCAGGCTTGCCAGGCCCTGGCCCTGGTCGCTCGGCACGAGCGTCGACGTCAGACCGAACTTGACGGCTTCGGCGACCCGCCGATCGGCCTGCTGAACGCTGCGCAGCTCGCCGGTCAGGCCGATCTCACCGAAGCAGGCCAAGGGAACGGACGCGCCGCCGGATGACTTCGCGGTGAGCGCACTCCCCCTGGCGGCCGAAGCGACAGCGAGGGCAATCGCGAGGTCGGCGGCCGGTTCGTCGATACGAACTCCGCCGACGACGTTGATGAAGACATCTTTGTCGCCCAGCGCAATACCGGCGTGCCTCGCGAGCACCGCGAGAATCAGCGAGAGCCGGTTGCGGTCGATTCCGTTGGCCAGCCGCCGCGGCGGGACGATCTCGGAGTCCGAGACGAGCGCCTGGATCTCCACGAGCATCGGTCGCGTCCCCTCGATCGCGCAAAAGACGACCGAACCGGGATTGCAGGTGGCGTCGCCGACGAAGCGCGCGGAGGCGTCCTTGACCTCGACCAGACCGTGCTCGCCCATCTCGAAGACGCCGAGCTCGTCGACCGAGCCAAAGCGGTTCTTCGATGCCCGCAGCATGCGGAAGGTGCGCTCGCGCTCGCCTTCGAAGTGCAGAACGCAGTCGACGAGGTGTTCGAGCAGGCGCGGGCCTGCGAGCGAGCCCTCCTTGGTGACGTGTCCGACAAGCACGATCGCGATCTCGCGGGACTTCGCCAGCTGCATCAGCCGGCCGGCAACCTCTCGGACCTGTCCGACGCTTCCGGGTGCTCCGGCGAGCTCGGAGCTGTAGAGCGTTTGGACCGAATCGATCACGCAGACCGCGGGCTTTGTCTGCTGAGCTTCGATCGTCGCAATCACCGTGTCGATGTCGGTCTCGGCGATCACCGGCACGCGCAGCGCGTCGTCGCCAAGGCGTTCGTGGCGGACGCGGATCTGCTCGGGCGATTCCTCGCCGGACACATAGAGAACAGGAACTTCTGCGCGCGCGAGATTGCCGAGGGCCGAACCGACCAGCGTCGACTTGCCGATTCCCGGTGCGCCGCCGAGCAGCACCAGCGACCCGGGGACGATCCCAAGGCCCGATCGTTCACCACCGCCGAGCACGCGGTCGAATTCCGCGATGCCGGTGGCGATTCTGCGAATTCGCGCGGCCCGAACTTCGCTGAGGATGATCGGCTCGGCGATCGCGGCGGTCGAGGAGGCACGAAGTTCGCGCGCCTCGGGTACGCCGCCGATTCCGCGTCTTGCGCCCTTACCGGTACTGGGCGCCGCCTGGGACTGTTCGGTCAATGAATTCCACGCGCCGCAGCCCGGACACTGACCGTGCCACTTGCGCTCGACCGTGCCGCAGTCGTCGCAAACAAAAACCGATGCCGGAGATTTGACACTCGCCATAACCAGAACATATGTTCGCCCCCGGACGGAAGGCTCCTGCTGCTCAGTCGGCGGGAGAATCCGGAGCCAGAGACATCACTTTGGTGCGGGCGGCGCTGATCACGGTTGCATCGTCGGCGGCATCCTCGGTGAGCATTGCGTTCGGGCCGATCTTCACGCGATCGCCGACCACGAGCGGGCCGAGCACCTTCGCGCTCGCGCCAACGATCACGTCATCGCCGATTTCCACGCACTGGCCGTCCGGGTCACCGTCGACGTCGAGCCAGCCGATCGTGACCGCCGGGCCGACGACCGTGAGATTGCGGCCAGCAATCATGTTCGGCGCGAGGATCACGGCCTGAGGGTGCATGATCACGAATCCGGGTCCGAACTTGGCAGCAGCCGGCAGTTGCACGCCGGTCAGCAACGTGTTCAGGCGATCGAGCACCAGCGCCAGGTAGCGCGCCGGGAACGGCAGGGCGCGCACGAAGCTCGAAAGCCGGTAGATGCCCACGGCCAGCACGCCGGCGTTGAACACCAGCATCACTGGCACGTAGGCCCAGAACTTCCATCCCGACAGCTCGCCGCCGTAGCGCAGTCGCATCGGCTTCGTGCGCAAGATTGCGCGAACGTCTTCGAGAAACATCACGCCCGAAGTATGGCGAACGCGATCAGTCGTCTTCGGTTGCCGCAGGCTCGTCTGCGGGCGCTTCCGGCTCGGACTCGGCCTTGGCATCGGCCTCGCTCGACTCGGACTCGGCACCGACGGCGACGGGGGCCTTCTTCTTGGCGCGCGGCTTCTTCGGCTTGACGATCTTGATCTCGACTTCGAGGCCGTCGTTGGGGCCGCCCTTGATCTCCTCGGCGAGCCGTTCGACGATCACCGTGGAACCAGGCTCGATCTTCTCGCCAAGCACGCGGTCGGCGACCGGGTCCTCGACGTAGCGCTGAATCGCGCGGCGAAGCGGACGGGCGCCCATCGCCGGGTCCCAGCCCTTCTCGGCCAGCAGTTCCTTCATGCCCTCGGTGACATCGAGTTGGAGTTCTAGCTCCTTCATGTTCTCGCGCACGCGCGAGAGCATCAGATCGACAATGCTCTTGATCTCGTCCTTGGTGAGCTTGTGGAAGACCACGATTTCGTCGATGCGGTTGATCAGCTCAGGACGGAAGACCTTCTTCAGCTCGCCCATGATCCGCGACTTCATGTCGTCGTAGGTCAGGCCGGAGCTCTCGTCACCGAGGCTGAAGCCGTAGCTTGCATCCTTGGCGATCTCGGCGGCGCCGATGTTCGAGGTCATGATGATGATCGAGTGGCGGAAGTCGACTGTGCGCCCCTGGGCGTCCGTCAGGCGACCGTCCTCAAGGATCTGCAGCAGGATGTTGAAGACGTCAGGGTGCGCCTTTTCGATCTCGTCGAGGAGCAGCACCGAGTACGGCTTGCGGCGCACGGCCTCGGTGAGCTGGCCGCCCTCGTCGTAGCCGACGTAGCCGGGAGGCGAGCCGACCAGGCGCGAGACGCTGTGCTTCTCCATGTACTCGGACATGTCGATGCGCACCATCGTCTCGGGGTCTCCGAAGAGGAAGTCCGCCAGTGTGCGGGCGAGTTCTGTCTTACCGACACCGGACGGCCCAAGGAAGATGAACGAGCCGGTCGGGCGCGTCATGTCCTTGAGACCCGCGCGGCTGCGCCGGATCGCCTTTGAGACAGCGGTGATCGCAGCCTCTTGGCCGACGACGCGCTTGTGCATCTCCTCTTCCATGCGCAGGAGCTTTGCGGTCTCGCCCTCGGTGAGCTTGAAGAGCGGGATGCCGGTCCACATCGAGACAACATCAGCGATCTCTTCTTCTCCGATCACCGGGCGCTCGCCTGTTTCGCCGGACTCCCACTGCTCTTCGAGCTCACGCTTCTTGTTGGTCAGCTTGCGCTCCTGGTCGCGCATGCTCGCGGCCTTCTCGAAGTCTTGGTTCTCGATCGCGGCTTCCTTGTCACGACGCACCTGCTCGATCTCTTCTTCGAGCTCCCGATACACGGGGGGAGCCGTCATCGACTTGATGCGCATGCGGCTGGCCGCCTCGTCGATCAGGTCGATCGCCTTGTCGGGCAGGAAGCGGTCCGAGATGTACCGGTCAGAGAGATCCGCCGCGGCCTTCAGCGCCTCATCGGAGATCGTCACCTTGTGGTGGACCTCGTAGCGGTCGCGCAGACCCTGGAGGATCTGCACCGTTTCATCGATTGAGGGTGGCTCGACGACGATCTTCTGGAAGCGGCGCTCAAGCGCGCTGTCGCGCTCGAGGTACTTGCGGTACTCGTCCAGCGTGGTCGCGCCGATCGTCTGCAATTCGCCTCGGGCGAGCGCGGGCTTCAAGATGCTCGCCGCGTCAATCGCGCCTTCAGCCGCGCCGGCGCCGACGAGGTTGTGCAGCTCGTCGATGAAGAGGATGATGTCGCCGCGCTGGATGATCTCCTTCATCACCTTCTTGAGGCGCTCCTCGAACTCACCGCGGTACTTCGAGCCGGCGACGAGGGCGGCGAGGTCGAGCGTGTAGATCTGCTTGTCGCGCAGCAGCTCGTGAACCTCTCCGTTTGAGATCTTGGTGGCAAGGCCCTCGACCACGGCGGTCTTGCCGACGCCGGGTTCGCCGACCAGCACCGGGTTGTTCTTGGTGCGGCGGCTGAGGATCTGCATCAGGCGCTCGATCTCCTGCTCACGACCGACCACGGGGTCGAGCTTGCCGTCGACGGCGAGCTTGGTGAGGTTGCGGCCGAACTGGTCGAGCAACTTGGAGTTCTTCTTCCCCTCGGGGCTGCCCGACGCCTGGCCGGAACCGCTGCCCGAACCGGAGCTGCTGCCCGAACGGCGACCGCCGGGACCGGAGAGCATGCGCACGACCTCATTGCGGATCTTCTCGGAGTCGGCGTCAAAGTCCAGGAGGATGCGGGCGGCGACGCCCTCGTTTTCGCGGACCAGGCCGAGCAGGATGTGCTCGGTACCGATGTAGTTATGGCCGAGGCTGAGGGCCTCGCGAAGCGCGAGCTCGAGCACCTTCTTGGCGCGGGGTGTGAAGGGGATCTGGCCGGAGGTGACTTCCTCACCGGAGCCGACGATGCGCACGACCTGTGCGCGCACGCGCTCGACGGTGATGTCGAGGGACTCGAGGACGCGGGCGGCCAGGCCCTCCTCCTCGCGAAGCAGCCCGAGCAGGATGTGCTCGGTGCCGATGTAGTTGTGCTTGAGAGTGCGCGCCTCTTCTTGTGCGAGGACCACAACCTGGCGGGCGCGCTCTGTGAACCGTTCAAACATTCCTTAGCTCCTAACTGCCAAAACCCTCAGGTGGAGGGGTGTCTGCCGAGTCTCGCGCCGGACCCCTCGCGACGGCTCTTGGCTATGGGTATCGGCCGCTTTGGGGTGATTCATCAGACACACCTGATGCTTCTTAATGCGGTCGAAAGACGGCTTGCCGGTTCGAAAGTGATCCTAACAGTGGCTCGGACGGCGGCAGCCGCTCGAGCAGCTTCCGTCGGGGCGATCACGCGTGGGCCTTATATTAGTTGTTACTTACGTAAGTAGTTGCTAACTTATAGGCCATGCAAACCGCATTCGAAGCCCTCGCAGAACCGCGCAGGCGCAAGATCCTCGAACTCGTACGAGACCACGAACTGCCGGCGGGAGAGATTGCCGTCAGCTTTTCCGACGTCTCGCGCCCGGCCATTTCGCAGCACCTGAAGGTGTTGCGGGAGGCTGGCTTGGTCAATGAGCGGAGATCAGGCACGAGTCGGCTCTACAGCGCTCGCCCGGAGGGTCTTGAGGATCTCCGGGAGTTTGTCCAGAGCTTCTGGAGCTCCAAGCTCGACGATCTGGCGCGCCTTGCCGAGGCGGCGGAGGCGACAAAAGCCCAAAAGGAGAAGCAATGACCAATACAACGACTGAAACCGAGACGATCGTCGTCGAACGACTGATCGACGCCTCCCAGGAGACGCTTTTCGCCTACTGGACCGAGTCGGACAAAATCACCCAATGGCTGGCCAAGGAGGCCGACCTTGATCCCCGGCCCGGTGGGAACGCGAACCTTGTGATGGGCGGTCACGTCAAAGCGGGCACAAGGTTCAGCGGTGAGAATCGATTCCTCGTCGTCGAGCCCCACAGTCATGTGGAGTTCACGTGGGGCTTCGACGATGAAGCTGTCGGCGTCCCGCCCGGGTCGAGCATCGTCGCCGTCGACTTGATCCCGCAGGAGCAAGGCACCCTGGTACGGGTCTCGCACCGCGACCTGCCATCAGGGCGCGATCAATCGCCCTACAGCGAGCGCAAGGGCTGGAACGCCATGCTCGAGCACCTCGAGGAAGCCGTCACGGCCTAATCGTTCAGTCCCGCATCGCAGGGAAGAGCACAACCTCACGAATCCCGTGCCGCCCACTGAGCAGCATGACGAGTCGGTCGATGCCGATTCCGAGGCCGCCGGTGGGCGGCATTCCGTGCTCGAGCGCCTGCAGGAAGGCCTCGTCAAACGGCTGCGTCTCATCGTCGCCCTCAGCCGCCAGCCGCATCTGCGCCTCAAAGCGCTCGCGCTGCACCTGCGGGTCGTTGAGCTCTGAGAACGCGTTGCCGAACTCCATCCCCTGGGCAAAGACTTCAAACCGCTCCGTGAGTCCCGGCTTCTCGCGGTGCTCCTTGGCGAAGGGCGAGAGCTCGACCGGGTAGTCGGTGATAAACGTCGGGTGGATCAGCTTGGGCTCAACGTGCTTTGAGACCAGCTCATCAACCAGCTGCGGCCACGTCTCGTCCGGCGGTGAGTCGTGGAATCCCTTTTCCACCATCGCAGCCGCCAGCGCGTCCCGCTCGCGCAGCGCTTCAACGTCGATCCCGGTCTGCTCCTTGACCGCATCGACCAGCGGGATTCGCGGCCACGGGGCCGCAAAGTTCAACTCGCCTTCGTAGCCGACTTCGTCGGCCAGCCACGATACGAGCTGCTCGACCATGTCCATCACGTGGTTGTAGTCCGCGTAGGCCTCGTAGGTCTCGAGCATCGTGAACTCGGGGTTGTGTTTGTGGCTTATCCCCTCGTTGCGGAAGTCTTTGCCCAGCTCGTAGACCTTCTCAAGGCCCCCGACGATCAGGCGCTTCAGGTAGAGCTCGGTGGCGATGCGTAGGTAGAACTCGCGGTCGAGCGCGTTGTGGTGCGTCGTGAACGGACGCGCCAACGCACCGCCGTAAATCGGCTGGAGCACCGGCGTCTCGACTTCGAGGAACCCGCGATCGTCGAGCCAGCGGCGCACGAGCGAGATCACCTTCGAGCGCAGGATGAACAACTCACGCGCCTCTTCGTTGGCGATCAAGTCCAGCTCGCGATGGCGATAGCGCGTCTCTACGTCGGCAAGGCCATGGTGCTTGTCCGGCGGCGGCCGCAAAGACTTAGCAAGCAGCGTCCAGCCGGTCGCAGCCAGCGAGAGCTCGCCCCGCTTGGTGACAAACGCCGTGCCGTCAATTCCGATCAGGTCGCCAAGGTCCAGGGAGACGAGTTGCTCGAAGCTCTCCTCGCCAAGCAGGTCGGCGCGCGCGTGAACCTGCATGCGACCACTGCGATCGACGACGTCAAGAAACGCCGCCTTGCCGTGCCCGCGGCGGGCCGAAAGCCGGCCGGCGATGCGGTAGCTGACGTTGGTCTCGGTGCCGGCCTCGAGGTCCGGGTGGTTTTCGCGCACCTCCCGGGAGGGCACAACGCCCGGAAACTCGTGCGGAAACGGCTCGACGCCGGCTTCGCGCAGTCGCGCGAGCTTCGCCTTGCGCTCGGCGATCAGCTCGTGTTCGTTCTGGGTCTCGGGTGCTTCGGACATTGCGGGATGGGAGACTACTCTGGCCGCATGGCCGTGCGCGGGACCCTCGTCACCAACGCCGACTGGGCCGATTGCGCGCCGGGCGACGCCTGGAACGCGATCATCCCCTGCGACCTGACCCGCCACTTCACCGGCATGGGACCGCTCGTCCCGGCGATCACCTCTGTGACCGACCAAACCGGCGACTGGGACGAAGCCGGCCAGTCACGGACCATCCACCTCGCCGATGGCTCAAGCGTCTCTGAGCGCATCGACGCAGTCGATCGGCCGCACACCTTCAACTACACGGTCGGACCTTTCTCGGGTCCGATCGGCAAGCTCGTCGAACACGCATCGGGCGAGTTCGTGTTCGAAGAGCTCGGAGGCGGAACCAGCGTGCGCTGGAGCTACGACTGGAAACCGAAGCCGGGTGCGCGAGTGATCGTGCTGCTGCTTGCGCGCCTGTGGAACGCCTACGCCAAGCGAGTGCTGGCGCGGCTGGCGATCGATGCGGGCGGAGGCTAAGCCTCGATCACGCCGCTCTGGCGATCTCGGCTACGCCTCGATCTTGGTGATCTTCAGCTGACGCTGAGGACCACGCGGAACCGGCACCTTGACGATGTCGTTGCGCTTGTGGCCGATCAGAGCCTTGCCGATCGGCGATTCGTTTGAGAGCTTGCCGCCGAGCGGGTCGGCCTCGGAGGAGCCGACAATCTTGTACTTGACCGACTTGCTCGTCTTCTGGTCCTTCAGGTGCACCGTCGTGCCGACCTGGACGACGTCGGTCTCAAGCTTCGCCTCGTCGATGATCTTCGCGTCGCGGAGTTTTTCTTCAAGCGACGCGATGCGTGCCTCGAGCATGGCCTGGTCGTTCTTGGCCGAGTCGTATTCGGCATTTTCGGCGATGTCGCCGAAGTCGCGGGCTTCCTTGATGCGCTCGGCGATCTCGCGCCGTCCACGCACCGAAAGGTCCTCAATTTCGACCTTGAGCTTGTCGTAGCCCTCTTGTGTGAGCATGTGTTCTTTGGCCATTGGAGCGCGCGAGTATACAGATCGGACCGCAGTCCGGAGTGACTTGAAAGTCACTGACCGGTCTCGCGCGCGCGATCAGGCAGTCGTAGGTGCCGGAACGGCGAGGACAGCCGCTCGTGCAGCGTCGAGCGAGTCGGTCGCCTGGAGCGCCTGGTTGATTTCGTTGAGACGTGCACGAGTGAACGTCTCGGGATCAATCTCCTTGAACCGCTCGAGATACCAGGGGTGGAACTTACGCAGGTAGCGCGCTGCCCGCTGGTCGGTCTCGAAGTGCTCGCCGGCGCGGTCGATCACCCAGAGCCACTCGGCGATCACCTCGTCGTGAGTCGGCAGATCTTCGCGCTCACCGAGCGCGCGCTCGAACAGCCACGGATTGCCGAGCGCGCCGCGAGCCAGCAAGATCGCCTCTGCGCCGGTCGAATCGAGCACGGTCCGCGCCTTCTCCGCCGACATCAATCCGCCGCTGATCATCACCGGGACGGGCAGCGATTCGACCAGCTCGCGCGCAAGCTCATAGTCGGGCAATCCCTTGTGCTGCTGGCTTGCGTGGCGCGGGTGGAACGCGATCCCCGCGACCACGCCTTCGGCCGCCAACCGCTCGGCAACCAAAACACCGGTGCGCTCACCGGGCTTGACGCCGGGCCGCAATTTGACGGTGACAGGCAGTCCGCTTCCCTCGCCGGCCGCGCGCGCGACTTCAAGCGCAAGTTCCGGGTCTTTGAGCAACGCCGAGCCAGCGCCCGTGCGACACACCTTCTTCACCGGGCAGCCCATGTTCAGGTCGATCAACTGCGCCCCGGATTCGGCCACCATCGCGGCCGCTTCGCGCATGATTGCTGGATCCGCGCCGAACAGTTGTACGCTGGTCGGGCCCTCCTCGGGGTGGAGCCTCAAGAACTCGTTCTGCGTACGCTTGTCGCCGTATGCGAGCCCGTGACTCGAGACCATTTCGGAGACGGTCAGGCCCGCGCCATAGCGCTTGGCCTGCAGACGCACAAACCAGTTGCCGATGCCGGCAAGAGGAGCAAGCAGGACGCGGTTTTTCACCGCAACGCCGCCGAGCGACCAGGGTTGGTTGATAGTGGACATCGATTTTGAGAGTACCGGCGAAGCCGCCGATCGAACGAGGATGAAGCGATCGAGCCTGATCCTGTTCGCCGCGATTCTCGTGCTGTGTCTGACCGCCGCGCCGGTCAGCGCCAAGCACAGTCCAAAGCCCTGCAAAGACGCACGGCTCGTGCCAACCAAAGCGTCCCAGGCCAAGCGCCTCCAGCAGGCTACGCGCTGCCTGATCAACCGCGAACGCAAGAAGCGCGGGCTGCCCTCGTTGCACCAGAACAAGAGTCTGCAGAAGTCGTCCGACTGGCAGGCCGCGGACATGGAGTCATACGCCTACTTCGACCACTCGCGTCCGGACGGGCCCGAATTCGTCGATCGGATCCTCAAGTACGGCTACAGCACCGGCGCCTCGGGGTATGAAATCGGCGAGAACATCGCCTGGGCGAGCAGCCCGATCGCCAGCCCCAAACAGATGGTCAAGCTCTGGATGAATTCACCACCGCATCGCGAGAACATCCTCACCAGGACATTCCGCGACCAGGCCGTCAGCGCGCTCTGGGTCGATCAATCCGTCGGCGGCGACTACGCAAGCGCCGGTGGCCCGTTCTTGATCTACGTCAATCAGTTCGGGCGTATGTACGGCCCGATGCGCAAGCGCTGATTCTCAGCGCGTGTTGCGGTCGTAGATCAACCGCAGGCCGACCAGCGTCAGCATGTCGTCGGTCAGCTCGACGGTGTCGCAGAACGGCACGATGTGACTGGAGAGCCCGCCGGTGGCGATCACCTGGATCTCGTCGCCAAGCTCGTCGCTCAGCCGCTCGACGATGCCGTCGATCTGCGCGGCGAATCCGTAGATCACGCCGGCCTGGATCGCCTCGAGCGTGGTGCGGCCGATCAGCCTTTCTGGCTCGGTCAGTTCGACCTGCGGAAGCTTCGCGGCGCGCTCGGTGAGCGCGTTGAGTGAGATCTCGACGCCGGGCGCGATGATGCCGCCGAGGTACTCGCCGTCGGAGCTGATCGCGTCGAAGGTGATCGCCGTGCCGAAGTCGACCACAACGCAGGGACCGCCGAGGCGGTCATAGGCCGCGACCGCGTTGACGAGCCGATCGGCACCAAGCTCGCGCGGGTTTTCCACGCGAATCGGCATCCCGGTCTTCAGGCCCGGTCCGACGACCAGGCACTGTTCGCCGAGGTAACGCTCGGTCATCTCGACGTACTCAGGCACGACCTTCGGCACCGTGCTTGAGACGATCACGTCATCGATGTCGCCGAAGCTGAGATTGCGGAGCGCGAGCAGGTTGGTGTAGGTGGATGCGAGTTCGTCGGCCGTCGCGTCGCGATCGGTCGCCAAGCGCCAGTGCTCGAGCAGGCTGCCGTTCTGAAAAGCGCCCAGGTGGGTCTGTGTGTTTCCGATATCGACCGCGAGCAACATGTGGCGCGCAGACTAACCGGTGGAGCCGTCGGTGCGCGCATCTGCGATCATCGCCACGTATTTGCAAGGGGGCAAGACTTGCGAGAGGGAACGGGGATGAAACTCAAGATCTACCGCGTACCGGCGTCACACCCATGCCAGGCGGTCATCCGTGCGGCCGAACTGAAGGGGATCGAGTACAAGCTCGTAGACCTGCTGCCGCTGACACAGCCGCTGGTCGCCACGATTATGTTTGGCTCTCGGACCGTGCCCGCGATGAAGGTTTACGGCGGGCCCAACGGCGTCGAGAAGGTGCAGACAACGGCGAAGTGCCTGCGCGCGATCGAGTCGCTGGTGCCCGATCCGCCGTTCTATCCGTCTTCGGCTGCGGAGCGCGATCGAGTGGTCGCCGCTGAAGCCTGGGGCGTCGGCGAGTTTCAAGACGTGACACGCCGGATCGTCTGGAACGCGCTGCGCGCGAACCCGCAGGCGCTGTTCACATTCGACACGAACCTGCCACTGCCGGATTCATTGTTGAAACCCTTTGGGCGGCCGACGATCTGGGGCGAGCGCATGCTCAACGGCGCCTCGATCGACCGCGTGCGCGGGGACGTGGAAGCGCTGCCGCAGTGGATCGACGAGATCGACGAGTTCATCGAGAACGGGACGATCGGCGCCGCCGAGGCCAATGCCGCTGACCTCACCATTCTCTCGTCGGTTTGGCTGCTGCGCTCACTCCAAGACCTGCGACCGATGCTCGACGACCGACCGGCGGGCCGCAAGGCGCGTGAGCTCTTTGGTGAGGCGCCGGGCGAAATTCCCGCGGGGTCGTTCCCGGCGGCCTGGCTGACCGGCGTGAACGCGGCGCACGGCGAGGCCGTGCCGGCCTAGAACTCTTCGAGCAGGCGAACGGGCTGGTCGGCGACGCCGGCCAGCAGGTCGCTTGCACGAGTGCCGTCCGGGAGTGTGAAATCGGGTTCGATCTCGAGCAGTGGCTCGAGCACGAAGCGCCTGGTTGAGATCTCCCGGTGCGGGAGGCTCAGGCGATCCGAGGCGTAGGGCTCGTCGCCGAGCATCAGGATGTCGATGTCGATCGGCCTTGGTCCGTGACGGACACCCTCGGGATCGCGACCCATCCTGTGTTCGATCGACTTCACCAGCTCCAGCAACTGGATCGGCCCGAGGTGTGTCTCGATCTTCAGCGCGCTGTTGACGAAGTCCGGCTGATCGAGGATCTCGCCCTGTGGGGCGGTGACGTACATCGAAGCGCAGGCGACTACGACCAGGCCCTCCTCGCCGAGCAGCCGTTCGGCCTCGCGCAGGTTGGCGGTGCTGTCGCCGACGTTTGAGCCGACTCCGAGGTAGCCGATCACCGCTCTTTCCACACCTCAACCGCCACATCCCCGACCGGCAGCGGGATCGGGGGCTCCGGCTTGGTGGCGCGCACCATCACCGAGTCCACGCCGAAGTGATCCATCAGGTGATCGGCAATCGCACTGCAAAGCCGTTCGAGCGTCTTGTAGGAGCGTTTTTGTGCGGCCAGCCACACCTGCTCGCAGACTGCTCCGTAGTCGACGGTGTCGTCGATCTCATCGGTCACGGTCGCATCGCACGTATCCAGCTCGAAGCCGACGTCGATCAGTAGCCGCTGACCGATCTCCTGCTCGGCCGCGGTCACCCCGTGGTGCGTGTAGACCGACAGGCCCGTGATGTCGATCGAGACCGAGGTGTCGCCCTCTTCGTCTCGATCCTCGTCGTCCTCAAGTTCTTCGTCGTCGGGACGCTCTTCGTCCTCGGGCCGGTCAGAAAGTTCATCGCTCATCGCCGCCCAGCGTATACGTCAAAGATGCATCTTTGTAGTACGTCAAAGGTGCATCTTTTTCGTAGTGGTTAGATTGGGGGTGTGGAGCCGATTCCGCCTTTTAATCCGATGCAGAAGAAGAGCGGTGTGCAGCGCGCCATGGAGTCCGCTGTTGCCACTCGGCCTGGCACTTGGTTCTTCAAGCGCTTTGTCAGTCACATCGAGCCGCTGATGATCAAGTCGAGCGGCGGCAAGCTGCAATTCGGTGCCGGGCCGCGCGTGAACCTGACGGTCAAGGGCCGCAAGTCCGGCGAGCCGCGCACAACCACGTTGCTCTACTTCACGCGCGACGATGACGTGATCCTGATGGCGTCGAACTTCGGCGGCGAGAACTACCCAGCGTGGTATCTCAACCTCAGCGCGGCAGGCGAATGCGAGCTTGAGTGGCGCGGTGGGCACGGCACCTACACCGCCCGCGAGGCCGAAGAACCCGAGCGCACGGCGCTTTACGAGTTGGCCAAGCAGCTGTATGCCGGTTACGGCAAGTACGCCGAGAAGACCGAGGGGATCCGCAAGATCCCCGTGTTGATCCTCACGCCCGCGACTTAGCGGCCGCGATCGCAGCGGCTGCGACCGCCAGGCCCTGCGCAGCCTCGCGCACGTCATGCACGCGGAACACGCTCGCGCCGCGATCGAGCGCAACCACATTGGCCGCAATTGTGCCGGGGAGCCGATCCTTCACTGCAACACCGCTGACCCCTGCGTCCTGGGCGATCCGCGAGATGAACGACTTCCGGCTTACGCCGATCACCACCGGGCGACCGATCGCAACGATCTCGTCGAGCCGCGCGAGCAGCTCCAGGTTGTGAGCGAGTGTCTTGCCAAAGCCGATTCCCGGGTCGAGCTGGATCTTCGACTCAGGGATTCCGCTGGCGACCGCAAATGCCAAACGTTGCTCAAGGTAAGCGCGCACGTCATCCACGACGTCGCCGTAGCTGGGATCGTCCTGCATCGTTCGGGGGTCGCCCTGCATATGCATCAGGCAGCACTCGACACCGCGATCGGCCACAAGCTCGGCCAGAGCTGGGTCCACCGAGAACGCCGAGACGTCGTTCACGTAGGTCGCCCCCGCGTCGATCGCGGCACGCGCGACCTCGGATTTCATCGTGTCGACGGAGATCTCGGCCGCCGGGTGCGCCGCGCGCACCTGGGCGATCGTCGGCGCAACCCGTTCGATCTCCTCGCGGACGCTGACCTCGACCGCACCGGGGCGAGTCGATTCACCGCCGATGTCGACGATGTCGGCGCCCGCGTCGATCAATTCGGACGCATGCGCGGCGGCTGGCCCGGGCGTGTCGTGGGCCCCGCCGTCAAAGAACGAGTCCGGCGTCACATTGACGACGCCCATGATTCTGTATCCGCGGCTCACAGGGTGATCGTACGCGGCGGAGGCGAAGGCGCGCGCGGACCGGCAATGGCCGCGCGCGCCGGATTCACCGCCTCACTTCTCTGCGGCGCCCTCTCCCCTGTCGCCCATGAGAAACTCAGGTGTGGCGATCACGAAGATCCCGAGCACAACCGCCGCGACCTGCAGCGCCATGCCGAGAAGGAGGGTAATCGTCGAATCGAACGCGAACATCACGATCGCCCCGACGAGGAATATTCCAATGAATGTCGCTGGTTTGGTCATGGCAGCGTCTTCACTCCTTTGTCGGGCTCCTCAAGATGCTCGTAGCCCTTGTAGTTGGGATCGATGTCGCCCTGCAGCGTCAGCTTGAAGAGCCAGTAGAGCGACGGCACGACGACCATCAGCGCCACGACCACTGCGGCGAAGAGCCACCAGAGCGTCGTCGTGTTGCCGGCCGCGGCCGAGAGCTTGAGGGTGCTGTTGGCCGCTCCCGGAGGGAGCAGGTAAGGAGCCTGGGCGAAGCCCCAACCGGCCGTCACGGCCCCCACTGCGACCGCCGCTGTGAGCCGCGGCCACTGCGTTGCGCCGCGGGCGATCATCACGATCGTCACCAGGCCAGCGAGCGCCGAAGCGATCACGCAGACGAGGCCCATCCCGGACGTCAGTCCCTCGTAGAGATATTCGGCGTGCGCGTTGGCCATCGCCAGCCCGCCGATCGCGAGCAGCCCCGCCAGCGCGCCCGATCCGAGCGCACGCTTGCGGAACGCCTCAACCATGTCCGGAGCGTCCATTCGCTCTGAGTCCCCGATCAAGAAGATCGCCGCCATGTAGGCGCTGAAGACCACTGCGAGGATCCCGACGTAGATCGAGAACGGATTGAGAAACGCGTCCCAGGGATCGGTGGCAGCATTTCCGTAGGCCACCTGCCCGGATGCGATTCCGCCCGCGACGGTGCCGAACGCGAAGGGAACAATCACGCTGCTCAAGGCGAAGACCGCACCGAGCGCCCGCGCCTCATTGATCGTCGCCGCCTGTCCGCGCAGCGCGAAAGCCGAGCCGCGCAGAATGATTCCGAAGGCGGCAATCGCCATCGGTATCCAGAGCGACGTCATCATCGAGCCGAAGAACGTCGGGAACGCGGTCCAGGCGACGACGAGCACGAAGATCAGCCACACGTGGTTGGCCTCCCACACCGGACCCATCGATCGCTCGATCACGCCGCGCATGCGCGCGCCGTTCTTGGCCGAGCCGGCGGTGAGGTCCCACATGCCGGCGCCGAAGTCCGCCCCGCCGAGCACGGCGTAGAGCGTGACTCCGACCAGCATCAGAATCAGGACGATGATCTCAATCATGCTGTCACCTCCGTCTTGACGGACGCATCATCCTCTTTGAGGTGCTCCGCGTCTCTGGCCAGCCTGCGCAGAAGCCAGATCGCCATCGCCAGCAGGCCGGCGTAGATCACCAGTCCGATGCCGAACAGGATGCTGATCCCGCTCGCCTGGGTGACGGCGTCGCCGACGCGCATCACGTTGTAGGCAATCCAGGGTTGACGGCCTACTTCCGTGACGATCCAGCCGGCTTCCAATGCGACCACGGCGAGCACGCCGGACGCCGCGGTCAGCCGGTAGAACCATTTGGTCTGAGGGAGGCTGCGCTTGCGCCACCAGGTCGCGACGAACCAGACACCGAGCAGCGCCAACAATGTGCCGATCCCGACCATCGCGTGGAACGAGTAACGGACCGTGTTGATCGGACCTGGTCGGTCTTCGACCGCGACCGAATCAAGTCCCTGCACCGTCGCATTGGGGTCGTGGAATGCCAGCAGCGAGAGCAATTTGGGAATCTCGATGCCGCCCTTGACCTGATTCTCCTCGTGGCTGTAGTAGCCGCCGATCGTGAATGGCGCGCCGGTGGTCGTCTGCCCGAGACCCTCCATCGCCGCAAGCTTGACCGGCTGCTGCTGGGCGACCTCACGGCCGGCCCAGTCGCCGACAATCACCTGCACGGGCGCGATCAGCGCCGCGAAGGTGAGCGGGATGATCATCGCGGTGCGGACGTAGCGGCTGCGGTCGCCCTTCAGCCACGCCCAGGCGTAGACGCCCGCGACGAGGAATCCGGCGACCATGTAGCCGGCCAGATACATGTGCGCGAGCTCATGCCAGAAGAAATCGTTGAACAGAGCGCGCCACGGGTTGATGTTGACGATCTCGTTGTTCACGACGTCAAAGCCGACCGGGTTGTTCATCCAGCCGTTGACGGCGAGGATCATCGTTGCGCCGAAGATTCCGGCGATCGCCATTGGAATGCCCGACCAGAAGTGAACCTTCTTTGGCAGGCGGTCCCAGCCGTAAACGTAGATCGCGACGAATATTCCCTCGACGAAGAAGGCGAGCCCTTCAAGACCGAAGGCGAGTCCGAAGACGTCTCCGAATGTCGCCATGAAGTTCGGCCAGAGGATCCCGAATTCGAAGGTCAGGATCGTGCCGGTCACGACGCCGATCGCGAAGAAGATGATGATCACTTTCGACCATCGCTTCGCGATCCGTTTGTACATCAGGTCCCCTGTGCGGAGGTAGAGGCCCTCGGTGAAGAGGACCATCGCCGGGAAGGCGATTCCAAAGCAGACCAGTGGGATGTGGAAGATCAGCGATAGCGCCTGAAGCTGGCGTGCGTACACCAGCTGGTCGGTCGCGCCGCCGCCGAGTTTCCCTGTGGTCTGCGCCACCTCCGCGAATGGGATGAGAGAGGTGAGGTGGCTGAGCATCCTTAGATACTTTCCCTTTTTTGCCCGGTCCGCGTGCGCGATTCCGGGGATTTGTAGTGGTCAGGCAATTGTTCAGATTGCATGAACATTGCTCTTGAAACCTATACCGGCGTCTCCCCGGACTATGTGACTCATTAGACATAAATGGGTCGGTATCCCACAACCAGCTAGTTGTGAAGCCGCGGGCTAGAAGCTGAAGCAACTACCCAGCAGCGCCGCGAACGCGAGCATCGGCACCGAGAAGACCGTGTAGATCGTGGCCAGCGCGATCAAGAACGATCGCGGGCGTGCGTTCGTGCTGCGCGACTCGGCAAGTGCGGCGACGCCGACGCTCGCCGCGAGGATGAAGATCGCGCCCGATACAGCGAGCGCGGCGAGCGAGATCGCCGCCGCACGGCCGGGACCACAGCCGACGCTGGTCGGTGCCATCCCCCAGCCCAGTAGGAAGATCGCGAAGAACTCGAGCGATAGCGCGATCAGCGCGGTGAAGCCGGCCAGCGGCAGCGCGCGGAAGTTGCGACCGCGCCGCCGCGGGGCGTCGTGCTCAGCACTCGAGTCGAAGGGATCGTCGAGGTGGCGGTACATGCCACTTCAACCTACCGATGGTTGGCCGGCTCGGGGTCGCTACTCAGCACCGCCGCCGGCGAGGCCGGGACGGGGCAGCGGCGTCGGGCGGGCGCCCTTGCCAGGGACCGGGCGCTCGGGGAGCGGACGGCCGGTCGGTTCGCTGGGCGGAGTCTCGGGCTCCGGGGCCTTGAAGACGTCCTCTTCGGCGTCGCCGTCGAGCAGGCGCAGGAACTGATCAGACTCGATCGTCTCCTGGCGAATCAGAATCTTCGAAATCCGATCGAGCTCCTCGCGGTGATCTTCGAGCACCTTGTGGGCGGTCTGGTGGGCGTTCTCGACCAGGCGGCGCAACTCGGCGTCGATCTCTGAGGCGATCTCGTTGGAGTAGTCGGGCTCGCTGGAGAATTCACGACCCAGGAACGGCTGGCCATGGTCGTGGCCAAAGACTCGCGGCCCGAGCTTCTCGCTCATGCCGAAGCGCATGACCATCTGCTTGGCCGTCTGCGTGACCTTCTCGAGGTCGTTCGAGGCTCCAGTCGTGATCTCGCCGAAGATGATCTCCTCGGCCGCGCGACCGCCCAGCGTCATCGCCATGTTGTCGGTCAGCTCGCTACGCGTGGTGAGGAACTTGTCCTCGGTCGGCATGCTGATCGTGTAGCCCAGTGCCTGTCCGCGGTTGATGATCGAAATCTTGTGCACCGGGTCGCAGTTGGGCAGGAAGTGCCCGACCAGTGCGTGGCCCATCTCGTGATAGGCGGTGATCAGGCGCTCCTTGTCGCTCATCAGACGCGACTTCTTCTCTGGACCCGCGATCACGCGCATGATGCCCTCTTCGAGCTGCGTCTCGCCGATCGACTTCTTACCGTCGCGGGCGGCCAGCAGCGCGGCCTCATTGATCAGGTTCGCAATGTCCGCGCCGGTGAAGCCGGGAGTCTGACCCGCGAGCTTCTCGAGGTCGATCGAGGCGTCGATCGGCTTGCCACGCGTGTGAACCTTGAGGATCTGGATACGGCCCTTGCGGTCTGGGCGATCCACCGTGACCTGGCGGTCAAAGCGGCCCGGGCGCAGCAGCGCGGGGTCGAGCACGTCGGGGCGGTTGGTCGCGGCGATCAGGATCACGTTGTCCTTGGTCTCAAAGCCGTCCATCTCGACCAGCAGCTGGTTGAGCGTCTGCTCGCGCTCATCGTGACCGCCGCCCATGCCGGCGCCGCGGTGGCGGCCGACGGCGTCGATCTCGTCCATGAAGATGATGCAGGGTGAGTTCTGCT
>CAZRAA010000009.1:0-50164 GCA_964597975.1 uncultured Thermoleophilaceae bacterium
TCGACGAGACGCGCCCGCACGACGCGGAGCTGCTGGTAAAGGTCCGCGACGAGCTTTCAAAGCTCGACACCGACGGGTTGCAGATCGAGATCCTCGACGTCGCTGCCGCCGCCCGGTTCACGCTTGAGCGTGCACGCGGCGGGCTCGACACGATCTCTGTCACCGGAAACGTGCTGCGAGACTACCTGACCGACCTCTTTCCGATTCTCGAACTTGGCACCAGCGCGAAAATGCTCTCGATCGTCCCGCTGATGAACGGCGGAGGGTTGTTTGAGACCGGTGCCGGCGGTTCGGCGCCCAAGCACGTCCAGCAGTTTCTTGCCGAGAATCACCTGCGCTGGGATTCGCTGGGCGAGTTCCTCGCGCTGGCCGAGTCTTTGGCCATGCTCGCGGAGAAGACCGGCAATCAGCGGGCTCGCCTGCTCGGCGAGGCGCTCGACCGGGCGTCTGGCTCGGTGCTTGAAAACGATCGGTCACCTTCACGAAAGGCAGGCGAGCTGGACAACCGCGGCAGTCACTTCTATCTGGCGCTCTATTGGGCCCAGGAGCTGGCCGGTCAGGCCGAGGACGCCGAGCTTGCCGAACGCTTCGCCCCGGTCGCCTCAGCGCTCGCCGACGGCGAGCAGCAGATTGTCGCGGAACTGGCGCAGGTGCAGGGATCGCCGGTGGAAATCGGCGGCTACTACCACCCGGATGAGGCCGCGACCACCGCGGCGATGCGGCCGAGTGAGTCGTTCAATGCGGCGATCGCCGCATTGACGGCGTGACTTCGCCCGCGCTCAGCGGCATGATGTCGGCATGATCGCGCGCGCCCAAGCCGTTTCGGCCCTTGCCGGTCAGGAGTTCGACGTGCTCGTCATCGGCGGCGGAGTGACCGGCGCCGGAATCGCGCTGGACGCATCCAGCCGCGGATATGACGTCGCCCTGATCGAGCGCGACGACTACGCCTGCGGCACGAGCAGCAGGTCTTCGAAGATGGTGCACGGGGGACTCCGCTATCTGCAGAATTTCGACATCGCGTTGGTGCGGGAGGCGCTGATCGAACGGCGCATTCTCTCGCGCCTTGCGCCGCACCTGGTCTGGCCGACGCCGTTCCTGGTCACCGCGTTCGAGGGCGAGCGAATCGACCGCAAGATTGGCGTGGGCCTGAATATGTACGACGCGATGCAGCGTGGCCAGGCCTCTCGCAAGGCCGAGCAGCAGCGCCGGGCTGAGCTTGCGGGCAGTTCGCTCAAGGCTTACCGCGCGGAGTTCGAGGAGAATGAGTGGACACCCGAACGCCACCGGATGATTGACGGCGATGAGGTCCTCCAGCGCGTCCCGGCGCTCTCCGGGCGCGATCCCAAGTCGGCGTACCTCTTCTACGACTGCCAGACCGATGACGTCCGTCTGGTTCTGACGATCCTCGGCGAGGCCGAGCGCTACGGAGCTCTACTGGCCAACGATGTCGCCGCCGAGGCCGTGCTCGAATCGGGCGGCGAGGTGGTCGGCGTGATGGCGCGCGACACGCAGAGCGACGCGCAGTTCGAGATCCGCGCGCGGCACGTCGTGAACGCGACCGGAGTCTGGGCCGATCAATTGAAGCCCGACGATGCGCGCGAGACCGATGTGCCGGTGATCAAACCCAGCCGCGGCACACATCTGACCTTCGCCACGGAGGATCTGCCGCTGCGCCGCACAGCGCTGGTGGTGCCGGCAGGGGAGGGTCGGATGATGTTCACGCTCCCGTGGATGGGGCGCACGTTGGTGGGTACCACCGATGTCGAGTACGAGGGCGACCTCTCGCACGTCGCGCCGCCGATCGATGACGTCGAATACATCCTCGGTGCGCTCAACGATTTCTTCGGCACCGAGCTGACGCCTGGCCACATCACCGGTGCCTACGCAGGTGTGCGGCCATTGATCTCGACCGGCGACCCGAAGAAGTCGGTCGACATCTCTCGCACTTCCGAGATGTACGAGACGCCCAGCGGGATGATCACTATGACCGGCGGCAAGCTGACCACCTGGCGGCCGATGGCAGAGCAGGTCGTGGACCGACTTGTCGCGCGCGATCGCCGCGAGGCCCCCTCGCGCACGGAAGAACTGCCGCTGGGCATGCCGATCGACCCGGCTGAGCTGCCGGTTACCCCGGGGGTTGATGACGCGGTGGCGGCTCACTTGGCCGCGCGCTACGGGTTTGCCGCCGGCGAGGTGATCTCGATGGTCAGAAGCGCGCCTGAACTGGCGGAGCCGATCGCCGCCGGGCTGCCCGATCCGCTTGCCGAAGTGCTGATGGCCGTGCGCAAGGAGCAGGCGCAGTCGATCGGCGACGTCCTGCTGCGGCGCACGCGACTCGGGTTGCTCGCGGCGCGAGAGTTGGTTGCCGGCGGAGGTGACGTGCCGATGGCCGTACATCGCGTCTGCGCGGTGATGGGCGACGAGCTTGGTTGGGACGCCGATCGCCGGGCGGCCGAATGTCTCGAGTGGGAGCGGGTGGCCGTGGCCGAGGGCATCCTGCCCTGAGCGCGGCCTAAGCGTCCTGCGAGGTCCGGTTCCAGAACTTGATCCCGGGCGCGCGGTGTTCAAAGCTCAAGGAGCTGGCTGCGGCGGTCGCAAGTTGCAGCCGCGCCCCGGCGGCGACCGGGAGCTCGCACCAGCGCGCCGCGAGCGAGCGCAGAATATGCCCGTGGGCAAAGACGATCGCATCGCCGCTACCGCCGGAGGCCTGGGCTTTGAGTTCGTCGACGATCCGATCGCACCTGGCGGCCACGGTTTCTGGTGAGTCGCCGCCTGGACAGCCGTCTCGCCAGAGGTTCCATTCTGGATCGATTTCGTGGATCTGCGGGGTGGTCAATCCCTCGTATTCGCCGTAGTCCCATTCGCGCAGGTCTTCACGGATCAGCGCGTGCTTGCCTAGACCCACCAGCTCGCAGGTTTGGCGAGCGCGCAGCAACGGACTGGTCAACACCAGGTCGTAGCGGTGGCCGGAGATATGCGGCGTCATCGCTGCCGCCTCGGTTTCGCCCTGGCTGGTCAACGGAAGGTCTGTGTTGCCCGTATGCCTGCCGCTGGCGCTCCACTCGGTTTGGCCATGGCGCATCAGCAGGGCTTCGAACTTCGGCTCGGCATTCACGCGCAGAGCTTCACAGAGGCGGCGGACGCGCGCACCGGCATCTAGAGTGCCGGCGATGGGAGAGGGATTGATCGACGACGGACTGCGCGCGCACTTGGGTCTTGCGCCGCGCCCGCGCTGGCGTCCGTACCTGATGGGCGTCGTCAACGCGACGCCCGATTCATTTTCTGACGAGCCGGGGGAGAAGCCGCTGGCCGATCGCGTGGAGCTTGCCGAGCAGCTGATCGCTTCCGGGGCCGACATCATCGACATTGGCGGCGAGTCGGGGATCACCAATAAGCCGGCGGTCGCGGCCCGCGAAGAGATCGATCGCGTTGTTCCGGTGATCGAGGCGGTGTCCGCTCTGCCAGGTGCGGTGATCAGTGTCGACACTTACAAGCCGGAGGTCGCGCGAGCTGCGATCGCGGCCGGCGCACGGATCGTCAACGATGTCTCTGGTCTGGCCGACGATGAGCTGGCGTCGGTCGCGTCCGAGGGCGATGCCGCGCTGGTCTTGATGCACACCCGCGCCGCGCCTAAGCAGAAGGCTTTTCCGCACTATGACGATGTCATCGCAGACGTTGTTGAGTTTCTGGCCGATGCGATCGAGCGGGCTGCTGCGCGCGGACTGCCGGCGGAGCGGGTGATCGTCGATCCCGGTCCAGATTTCGCAAAGACGCCCGCGCAGACGATCGCAGTCCTCGGGTCGCTTGATCGAATCGCCGAGTTGGGCCGTCCGATCCTGTTGGCAGCAGGGCGCAAGGATTTCATCGGGGCGCTGACCGGCCGCGCGCCACGCGAGCGCGAGGCTGGGACACTTGCGGCGCTGGCGGCTGGCGCCGACTCAGGTGTGGCCATCGCGCGGGTGCACGACGTTGCAGCGGCGGCCGACTTCTTGACCGTGCGGGCGGCGCTTCGGGGTGAGTTGGAGGTGGCCGACGATCTGGCCCTCCCCGAGCAGCTCAGGCGCGTCGATTAGGATTGCGCGCGCAATGAGCGCCGTACTCGACATCGACAATCTGCTCGAGAGTCCGCTGGCCGATCTTCACGCGATCGCCGGCGAGCTTGACATCGAGGGCTACCGGCTGCTCAGGAAGTCGGATCTGACGATCGCGATCCTCGAGGCGCGCGGCGCGATCGGCGATGAAATTCGCCCGGCGGTCGAAGCCAAGGCGCAGGAACTTGATCGGATCAAGGCGGAGCGCGAGAAGGCGCTGGCGGACGCAGAAGAGGCCGCCGAAGCCGAGCGCCAGGCCGCCCGCGAGGCTGCCGCCGCCGAGCGCGCGCGCAGTGGTGGTCGCAGCCGCTCGCAACAACAGCGCGGGCGCAGGGGGGGACGCGGTGCCGAGGGTGCCGCGGCTTCTGGGCGAGCGCGCGGCGAGCGTGGAAAGAAGTCCGAGACGCAGCCTGAGCGCGCAGAGCGCCAGAAGAAGACGGATCAGCGTCCGCCCGAGCCGACCACGCCGCTCGCAGGAGTCTTTGAACCCGGGACCGGCGGCGGCGGCAGGCTACGCACCGATCTGACCCGCCGAGTTCGCGGCGACGCCGACGTCCCGCGCGGCGAGGTGCGCCGCTGGAACCTGCGCAAGGGCGACCTCGTGAACGCACAGGTCAAGAAATCGCGCCGCGGGCGCACGGATTTCGTCGTCGGTTCGATCGACAGCGTGAACGGTCTGGACGCAGAGGCGCGCAAGCAGAAGCAGCCGACGTTCGAAGAGCGCGACGCCGCCGCGATCGCCGGCCGCTACGCAAAACGCACCTTCAAGCACGCACCGATTGGTGCCGGATCGCGCCTCGTCGTCAGCGGACCGACGCGCGCTGCGGCCTCCGAGATGCTCAAGAAACTTGCCGGAGAACTCGCCGGTGCCGGCGTTGTGACGACCCTTGTGATCGTCACAGCGCGTCCTGAGCAGAGTGAAGCTGTCAGCGGCGTCGAAGTGATCGCCGGCGACGCCACCAAGGCTCCCGATGACATCCTCCCGGCGCTCGAGCTTGCAATCGAACGCGACAAGCGACTGGCTGAGAGCGGTCGCGAGACCGCGCTGCTGGTGGATGGCCTGGACCTGCTTTCACCGACCAAAGCGGCGGAGATCTTCAACACGGCGCGCAACCTCGCCCAGGGTGGCTCCCTGACCGTGGCTGCCGCAGCCGGCGCAGGTTCGCCGCTTGAGGCTCAAGCGACCGCCATCGGCGTAGTAGCCGGAGGCCGCAAGCTCAAGCTCGACAAGAAGTCTTCCTGGTCCGCCTGACCTTGTCGCTGCGCACCTTTGGTGCGCAGTAAGAAATCTGCGATCGGAACGGCTTGTTCAAGCGGTAGTTAGCTGCGCACGTTTGGTGCGCAGTGGGATCGATCAATCGACGCGGCGATTTCGACCAGCGGGGGCGAGGGTCCTCGCCCATGTTGCGCACCATACGTGCGCAGCTAACGATCCCATGAACAAGGGATTCTCCGCCGTCAGATCCAACTGCGCACCAAACGTGCGCAGCTAACGATCCCATCAACAAGTCGTTTCCTTGCCGAGATTCCAACTGCGCACCAAACGTGCGCAGCAATCAGCGGCAGGCTTAGCGGTGGTAGGCCACCTGGCGCCAGGAGGGGCCGGTGGCGAGGATGATCGGTTCGTAGCCGCGGTCGGGCTGGGCGTAGAGGAACTCGGTGGTGTCCTCGTCGTAGACGATGTCGAGTTCGCCCTCGATCACGCGCTGGTCGAGCCAGGCGCCGCGGAAGACCAGGCGGCGCAGCCAATGCACCAATGAACCTTCGTCGTTCCCTGAGAGCTCGCACCAGCACTCGTTGATGTGGTGCCCGAGCGCCGAGACGGCGTCGTCGACCTCTCCGTTGACGACAAGATTCACGAGGTCCTCGGATTCTTCAAACGCCAGGCGCCGCTCGATGAACCCCAGCTTCATCGCCGCCTGCTCGACGCGCTCGCAGAAGTCACGTTCATTGAACGTGAAGCGGAGCTCTCCGTACTCGAGGACGTAGTCCGAGCCTGAGTCGTAGTTCTGTCGGCGAAATGGATCCATTAGAGCGCGTCGGGACGTCGATGCGTCCCTGCGTCGGGAGATTACGGCCGAATCCTGCTCTGCCGCGAACGGTGCAAATGACCTTGCATTGACCGAATCAAGAAAATCCGGTGAGATCACCCAAAAGGGGGAGTAAACGACGGCCGCCAAATCCATTAACCGGCCGATGGGAATTATCGCCGAACAATGGACGATCGATCAGCGCGTGCAGCTGACCGTGCACCGCGCGAGGGGGCTGACTCGCCTGACCGGGCTGATCTGCCGCGCTGCGCCACCTGCCGGCTGCGCGCTGCTGCTCACCCGCTGTCGTGCGGTCCACACGCACGGCATGCGCCACCCGATCGATGTCGTGTTCGCCGACAGCCAGGGCCGCGTGCGCGATGTGCGCGAGCTTTCTCCCCGGCGGTTCGCCAGCTGCCGCAGCGCGACCCAGACCTTTGAGCTACGTGGCGGCGAAGCGACGCGCATGGGGATCCGCCGCGGGGCGGTGCTCACCCGGGCGGTGCTCACCGGCTGCGAACGCGCGAGCGAGGACATCCGATGACAGCACGGCGCCGACCCGCGATCGACGCGCCGACCCTGCTTGTGGTCGATGACGATGACGCCGTGCGTGAGCGGCTGGTCGAGGCGCTCGCGCTCGACGGCTACCGCACGGCCGGCGCGGAAGATCTTCGTGCGGCCAGAGAGGCGCTCGAGCGGGGCGGATGCGACTTGATGCTGCTCGACGTCAACCTCCCCGACGGCGCCGGCTACGACCTGCTGCGCGAGATCCGTCGCGGCACCGTCGGGCGGGCCGATCAGGGGATCTCGCAGTTGCCGGTGCTGATGGTCAGTGGGCGAGCCGGGGAGTACGACCGGATTCGCGGTTTCGAGTGCGGCTGCGACGACTACGTCACAAAGCCCTACTCGTTCGGAGAACTCCGCGGCAGGGTCGCCGCGGTCCTTCGGCGCCGCCGCAATCGGCCGTTTGACGAAGTGCTCGACCTCGGGGAACTCCAGATCGACGCGCGACGCCGCCGGGTCACGCTCGCCGGCCGGGACATCGTCCTGACCGACAAGGAGTACTCGCTGCTGATCGCGCTGTCGGTCGATCCCGAGCGCGTCTTCGAACGTGGGCGACTGCTGACGGAGATCTGGGGCTACAACGGCACCAGCTCCACTCGCACGCTCGACGCCCACGCATGTCGACTGCGCGCCAAGCTCAGCGGTGGCCGGCGCAAGTACGTTGAGAACAGCTGGGGTGTGGGCTATCGGCTGTGCGGACCAGAGGCAGGCGACTGAGTGTTCACGGTGGTCGCCATCGGTTGGCTGGTCGGCTCGTCGCTGCTGCTCGCGTGGGTGGTGCTCGCCAGGCGCCGGCGCGGGGCGCTGGCGCGTGAGCTGCATGAGTTGCGCGGCGCCCTCACCTCCGCGCGCCTCGCGGTCGACCTCCTGCCCGTCCTGGCGCTGGACAGGCCGTCCGTCTGCCGGGCGGCATCCGACGAACTCGAACGCACGCACGCGACGCTGGCGGATTTTGAGCAACTTTTGCACGAGCGTTTGATCGCTCCCTCGATCACCCGCGAACGAATCTCCGAGGCAACAGCCACACGCGGGGCACGCTCCGCGCGGTTTGACGCGCGAGCAGAGCTCGTGCGGCTGACGACGATCTGGTCCGAGGCGGCCGCGCGCGAAGGGCGGTCGCTCGACTTCGAATGGGCCGGACCGGCAGGGGAGATGATTGTGAACGGACCGCGCCGTCGATTCGCGGAAGTCCTCACAAACCTCCTCGCCAACGCCGTGCGCCACGGTGAAGGCCGCATCACGGTGGTGGCTCGCGCGCGGAGCGATTCGCTGCGGATCGAAGTCGCCGATGAAGGGCGGGGATTGCCTGGTCCGCTGGCGCGCATCGCCCGCAGACCTCAGCGCGGGGAGCACGGGCACGGACTCTCGGTTGCGCGCGCAGGCGCTCGGCGGCTGGGCGGAACGCTCGCCAGCGCGCCATCCAATGGCGGCGCGCGCCTGGCGTTCACCGTGCCGGCACTTCATCGTCCCTTCGCGGCGTCAGAACTCGCCGGCGTCGAGGGCGTCGGCGAATGACGCGCGAAAACCGTTTGCTGGTTGCGGCGATCGTCTGCGCGGCAATCGCGGGTTTGTTGACATTTCGGGCATCCGGGCAGCGACCGCTTGACGGCGCGACGCGCAGCGTCGTCGTCGCGGCGACCGCGGTTGCCGCTGGAAGCCAGATAGACGAGCGCGCAATCTCGGGTTTCAGAACGTCGCGCATTCCGCGGGCGTACGCGCCGCCCGATGCGCTCTCCGACGCGATCGATGCGCTCGGCGCACGCGTTCTTGTCGATCTGCCTCCCGGTGCCTTGCTGACCCAGTCGGTGCTCGCGAGCAGAGAAGCCGGCAGCCAGTTCAAGCTTCGCGCCGGCGAACGCGCGGTCAGCGTCGAGGCGGTGGCGTCGCCCGTGGGGCACGTATTCGCAGCCGGTGAGTCCGTGGATCTGTTTGCCAGCGGCTTCGGCGGCGACCAGCGAACGAGCCAGTTGATCTCCGGCGCGGAGATTCTGATGGTCACCGATGGACCTTCCCCGGAGAGACCGCGGCTCACGTTGCGGCTGTCGGCGGCGCAAGTTCCCGCGGTCGTGCGCGCCGATGTCTTCGCGCACGAGCTGAGGGCTGTCCAGGTCCCAGGCAGATGAACGCCTCCGGGCCGCCGCCGGCGCGACTCGACCGTTTTGCCGAGGAGTTGCGCCTGCGTGCGATCGCCGACGCTCGAGAAAACCGCCGTGTCCTGGGCGGCGACGGCGAGGCTTTACGCCGCCACGTGCGGGGACTGGTCGACCGCGATGCCGGCGCCCTCTCTCCGGAAACAAGGCGGGAGCTGGTCGATCGCGTGGTCACGGCTTCGGTCGGATTCGGCCGCCTCGAGGAGTTGTTGGCCGACCCCGAAGTCGATGAAATCATGGTCAACGGGCACGAGCAAATCTGGGTCGAGCGCCGCGGGGCGGTTGAGTGCACTGGGCTCAGCTTCGAGAGCCACGATGAGCTCCAGGAGTTGATCGAGCGAATGATCGCGCCGCTCGGCCGCCGTGTCGATGAGGCTTCGCCGATCTGCGACGCCCGCCTGCCGGACGGCTCGCGCGTCAATGTAGTGATCCCGCCGCTGTCGCTGGGCGGGCCGGCGCTGACGATCAGAAGATTTCGCCACGCGAACCTCGATCCCGACGCGCTGGTGGCCAACGGCACGCTGTCCGAGCGCAGCCGACGGCTGCTCGCCGCCGCCGTCGCCGGGCGACTATCTCTGCTGGTCAGCGGCGGCACCGGTTCTGGGAAGACGACCACGCTCAACGCGCTTTCGGCATTCATCCCGGAGGACGAGCGCATCGTCACGATCGAAGATGCCGCTGAGCTTCGCCTTCGCCAAGGTCACGTGGTGCGCCTGGAGGCGCGGCCGGCGAACCTTGAGGGCAAGGGCGAGGTGACGATTCGCGACCTCGTGCGTACGGCGCTTCGCATGCGTCCCGATCGAATCGTCGTCGGCGAGGTGCGCGGCGGCGAAGCGCTCGACATGCTGGCAGCGATGACGACCGGCCACGACGGATCGCTCACGACGGTGCACGCGAACTCGCCGGCCGGAGCGCTCGACCGAGTGCAGACGCTCGCACTAATGGCCGGCGTCGACATCCCGCACGAGGCCGTGCGACGAATGACCGCCTCGGCGATCGACCTCGTCGTGCACCAGTCGCGCGCCGCCGCCGGGGCGCGCGAGGTGTCTGCGATCTCCGAGGTGATCGCGCAGGGCGGTGAGCTGATCGCACGGCCGTTGATGGTCCGCGATCCAGCGGAGCAGTGGAGTGTCGCGACGGGCGAACGCGTGCGGCAGGTGCTCGGGGACCTGCTCGGATGACGCTTCGGCTCATTGCTTCGTCGTCGGCGGTCACGTCGGTGATTCTTGGCGCGCTCTGGGCGCGCGATTCTCTGCTGGGTCGCAGCGTTTCGCTCGCCGGCGGCGAGCGGGGAGAGCGACTGCGCGCGGCGCTCGGACGTGCTGCGAACGAAGGGCAGATCGACCAGTCCTTTGGCGGTAGAAGGCTCTTGGCCCTCAGCGTCGCGGCCGGCGTGGTCATCGGCTTCTCGCTACTCGGGCTCGTCGGTGCTCCGATCGGCGCAATCGCATTTCCCGTGGCGCTACGCAGCGCGGTTCGCGCCCGCCGCGCCCGTCACGCCGCGCGCATCGATCTCTGCGCCGCCGACTTCGCGCAATCGCTCGCCTCTGCGCT
The DNA here is from genome assembly GCA_964597975.1 of uncultured Thermoleophilaceae bacterium. Taxonomy (GTDB): domain Bacteria; phylum Actinomycetota; class Thermoleophilia; order Solirubrobacterales; family JACPNS01; genus JACPNS01. The sequence continues at coordinate 10,390 of CAZRAA010000009.1, forward strand.
TGCGGCCGGCCGCTCCGTGCGCGGAGCACTGCTCAGTTCGGCCGCGGCGACGCCGCAGCCGCTCGCCGCCGAGGTCGACAGGGCGATCGTCGATATGACAATGGGCGGGAGCGTGCAGGACGCATTGGCTGCGCTGCGCTGGCGGACGCAATCCGCGCGCCTCGAGTCGCTCGCCGGAGCGATCGAGCTGCACCGCGGCAGTGGCGGCGATCTGGTGAAGCTGATGCGCGAACTTGCAGAAGCCTTCCGTGATCGGGACCGCGCGCTGCGCGACGCGCACGCCGCCAGCGCGCAGGCGAGGTTTACCGCCTACATCGTCGCCGCGATCCCGTTGCTGGTGCTGGTCCTGCTCGAGCTTGCCGCACCCGGGAGCGTGAGTGGGGCGATTTCGTTTCTGCCGACGGCGGTGATGCTCGGTGCCGCCGGCTCGTTGCTGGCCGTTGGGGTGGTGCTGGCACGGAGGATCGCGGCGGTGAAGGCTTGACCGCGCGATTTGCCGTGCTTGTCGCCTTCGGCCTGATCGCGGCTGCCTTGGCGGCCCGCCGGGGCAAATCGCCGCTTCGGCCGCGGCCCACTCGCGAATCGGGCGCACTCTTGCTCGGGGTACTCGGGCGCCTGCGTCGCGCCCTACCGGGGCTTGTTCGCCGTCTCATGCGCGCGGGGAGCGAGGGTGCAATCCAGCGGGCAGGTCTGGCCGGTCGGATCACGCCACGCGACGTGGCCTCAGCCCGCGCCGCGTGTCTGCTCGGCGCTCTGGCGCTGACCCCACGACTGGCTGCGTCCCTGCCCGCGCGGATGTTGATCGTGCTGCTGCCGACGCTGCTCTGGGCTGCCGCCGAGCTGCCGCTGTTGATGCTCTCGCGTCGCGGCGTCAGGCGGGGGGAGGCCCTGCGCGCGGCACTGCCCGACGCCCTTGACCTGCTGCGCGCGTGCCTTGCCGCCGGACTGCCGCTGAGACGCTCGCTGACGCTCGTCGCCGATCACTGCGCCGAGCCGGTCGCCTGCGAATTCTCGATCGTCGCTGCGGAGACCGCTTTCGGGATTCCGCAGTCGACGGCGCTCGACGGTCTTGCCGCCCGCAATCCACAACCCGAGATTCGTGCGCTGGTGGCGGCGATCCGCCAAGCCGAGCGCAACGGTTCTCCACTCGCACCGGTGATCGCAGCGCAGGCTCGAGACTCGCGGCTGGCTCACAATCGCGCGATCGTCGAGCGCGGAGCACGCGCCGGTCCGAAGATCCAGCTGATCGTGTCGGCAACGCTTGTGCCAGGCGCTCTGCTGGCGTTCGCCGCGATCCTGATCGCCGCCGTAGCGCGCGGCGACCTTACGATTCTGTGATCGGCTTCCAGACCTCGCCGTCGGCCATCGCGCGCATGCCGATCCAGAAGAAGTTCATCAGCGCAGTGGCTGAGTCTTCGGCCGGTGTGGCGCAATCGCCCTCAAGCCAGTGATCGGCCATTGAGGCGGCAGCGCCAAAAAGCGCCTGGGAAACGAATACCCGGCTCTGGTCGTCGGCGAAGGGGTCGCCCGCGGTCTCGCGCGACGTGGTGCGCGCGAGTTCCTGGATCACCGCCAGAAGATCGTTGTGGATCTCGGAAATCATCTGCTGGAAGATCCCGACGTCGTAGCTTGCCTGGCTGCGAATCAAGCGCCAGCTCTGCGGTTCGCGTCGAACGAAGTTGAAGAACGAAAGAAAGCCCGCCCAGAGCGCCTGCTCGGCCGTGTTGCTCGCCTCGTATGACATACCGATCGCATTGATCGCGTCCGCGCCCGCGCGTCGCAGGCAGGCGATGCAGAGCCCTTCCTTCGATTCGAAGTAGGCGTAGAGCATCGGCTTCGAGATCCCGACCACCTCGGCGATCTGGTCCATCGAAACGGCGTGATAGCCCTGCTCGCCAAAGAGCACTGAGGCAGCTTCGAGCATTTGTTGCTCGCGCACTGGACGCGGCAGACGCGCACGCGCTGCAGCACTCTGGCCGGTGTCTGAGACCTCGGTCGCGGGCGAGATCCGGTCGGACTTCATTCGTATTGGCTCCCCATCTGGAGAAAAAAGCGGACTAGTTAGCAACGAATTCTTAGGGCCGTTTACCCCCGGCCGACGAACCCGTGCGCCCATTGATCGTACTTGCCATGGGCGACACGCGCAACGCCGACCCGGACAAATGTCCAGTTGGCCAGCCGGATAGTTGCCCGTTTACCCGCAGTTCAAGCCTGCAAAACGAGTTGCGAAACTGCGAAATGTTCAATTGTGTTGAAAAGTGGGTCGATGTGGGGTAAAGTGGCAACCAGCTTCGCGGACCGGGGAGGTGGAGTTCCTCCCGCTCAATCTCTCCGGTCTGCGTTTCAGCTTTCACCCTCCGGTATTCGACGATGGCCTTCCGCGGCAACTACGAACACTCACTCGACGCGAAGAACCGCCTGACGATTCCCTCCAAGTTGCGAGATCAACTGGGCGGCGAGATCGTGATCGGCAAGTCGCTTGAGAACTGCGGCGCGATCTGGACCCCGGAGGGCTTTGACGCCTACACCGCCGCGTTTCTCCGCGACCTGCATCCGTTGTCCGAAGAGGCGCGCGACCTGACGGCCTACTTCAGCGGCAATTCATTTGACAGCGAGCTCGACAAGTCGGGCCGCGCGATGATTCCGAGCGACATCCTCGGGCACGCAGGCATCGAACGCGAGGCGGTGATTGTCGGCGCCCACGATCACATCCAGCTCTGGAGCCCTGCGGCTTGGAGTGAGCGCAGCGCCGGCGTGGCGGCAAATCTCAAGACGACGGTGGCGAAGATTGTCAGTGCTGGCTGAGATGACGGGTGCACACGTACCAGTGCTTGCGGCCGAGGTGATCGACCTCACCGCACCGACCAACGGGGAAACGGTCGTCGACTGCACCTTTGGTGGAGGCGGACACGCGCGGCTGCTCGCCCAGCGGGTCAGCCCGGACGGCTTGGTGATCGGCATCGACCGCGACCCGGCGGCGCACTCGCGCTTTGAAGACTTCGCCGCCGAGGCCGACTGCGAGACGCGCTTCATTCACGAGGATTTCTCGTCGGCGCTGGCCGAGCTCGCGGACGAAGAGCTTGGCGCCGACGTGATCCTGCTCGACCTCGGGGTCTCGTCCTTTCAGATCGACTCACTCGAGCGCGGGTTCTCCTACGTCTACGACGCGCCGCTTGATATGCGGATGGATCCCCATCAGGACTTCAATGCGACCGATCTGGTGAATGCATGGGATGAGCAACGGCTGTCGAACATTTTCGACGGGTATGGGGAGGAGCGCTACGCAAGGACGATCGCGCGTGAAATCGTGCGCCGCCGTGAGGTCTCACCGATCGAGACGACCGAACAGCTCGTCGACGCCGTCGTCGCCGCGATTCCGGTGCCGGCGAGGTTCGGAGCAGGCCACCCGGCCAAGCGCGTCTTCCAGGCCATCCGTATCGCAGTCAATGACGAACTCGCTCAGCTTGAACGCGCCCTGCCCAGCGCCTGGGAGGCGCTCGCCGTTGGAGGCCGCATGGCTGTGATCTCCTTCCACTCGCTTGAAGACCGCATGACCAAGCGGTTTTTCGCGGATCTTGCCAAGGGCTGTATCTGTCCGCCGGACTTCCCGATCTGCACCTGTGGCCGCACCCCGCAGGCCGAACTCGTGAGCCGGCGCGCGATCGGACCAAGCGAGGGAGAGATTTCGGCCAACCCGCGCGCCCGTTCGGGCAAGCTGCGCGTCGCGCGAAAGATCGCTGACGATCGCGGCCCCGAGCTTCCGCAGACATTCGAGGAGCTTCGATGAAGCGCCCTGCGACCAGCGGCGGGCGCCGCTCGGCGCCCAAGCGCAGCACGCCGGCGACGCGAGCGAAGTCGCCTTCCCGCGCCAAATCAGCGCCGGAAATCAAGGTCACGCGAAACTCCGTGCGCCCGCAGATCAAGGCCTCGCGCGGTCCCGGCGGACCAGTCAAGCAGCGCAAGGTTGCGCCGTCGTCGCGTTCGCGCCAGCGCCCGCGTTCGGTGTCTGAGGCCGATCGCCGCGTCGCCGAAACTCGTCGTCAGTCGCTCTCGAGCATGGGCGCAGCGCGTCCCGTCGCCCGTCCTTCCCGCGGCGCACGTCCTTCCGGCGCTCGCCGTAGCCCCGGTGGCGGCCCCAGCGTGCGCGCCGTGGCGGTCGGCGCTGGTGGCGGGGCGGCCGCAGGCGCGGCTCGCGTCGTCCAAGAGGTTGCTCGTCCTGTCGGTGCCGTCACGCGGCCCGTGCTTCGCGTTGTCAGCGGCGGGCTCGAGGCGATCCCCCAAGCCGCTGGCCGGGCCACCCCCGCGGCACGCGGACGACTGCTGATTCTGCTTGCCGGAGTCCTCGCGGCCGGCCTGATCTACATCAATGTCGGAAAGCTCGAGTACGGCGACGGATACGCCAAGTACGCCGAGCGTTCGGTCGAGCTCCAGCGTGAGAACACGGCGCTGCAATCGCGCATCGCCAAACTCGGTGCCGCGGAGCGGATCAAGTTGTACGCCGAGCGGCAGGGCCTCGTGATGCCCGCCCCGGAACAGTTTGAGTATCTGCGCCATCGCCGCGGCGATGGCGAGCGGGCTGCCAAGAGCTACACGGAGCCGACCAGCAGCGCGCGGCCGCTCGCGCCGGGCGCAACGGCAGCCGCGGGGGCGACTCCCATCCAAGACGCCGGTGTCAGCGCGGCGACCGGAGCCGGACTCTAGATGCAGCTGATCGAACGCCGCATTGGGCTGCTCTCGGCGATCTTCCTGGCGCTTTTCGTGGTCGCGCTGCTGCGCGCATCGCAGATGATGGTCGTCGACCACGCGTCGTTTCGCGCTCAGGCCCAGGGACAGCAAGTCGGAGACATCGTCGTTCCGGCACCCCGCGGAGCGATTCTCGATCGCCACGGCGACGAGCTCGCAGTCTCAACCGACGCTGCGGACGTCTCTGCGACTCCATACCTGATTGATGACGTCCCGAAGGTCAGCCGCCAGCTTGCGCCGCTGCTCGGCCAGACCGAGGAGCAGATCGCAGCAAAGCTCGCTGATCGCAAGAGCGGATTCGTCTATCTGGCGCGCAGCGTCCCGGGTTCGACGGTCGCCAAGATCTCGAAGCTCCAAATCGAGGGGATCGACTCTGCGCCGACCTCGAAACGCTTCTACCCGTCCAACTCGATGGCGGCGCAGGTGATCGGCTTCGTCGGCACCGAGGGCAAGGGCCTCTCCGGCCTTGAGTACCGCTGGGAGAAGGAGTTGCACGGAACCGACGGCGAGCGTCGAGTCGTCAAGGACGGCCAGGGCGACGCGATCTCGAGCGTCGACGTCACGAAGGTTCGCCCGGGCGAAGACATCAAGCTGACGCTCGACAGCCAGCTCCAACTGCAGACCGAAGCCGTGCTCAAGCGCCTTGCCGCGAACTACTCGCCCGAGGGCGCATCGGCGATCGTGATGGATCCGCGTGACGGCAGCATCCTGGCAATGGCCAACTACCCGACGTTCGACCTCAACGAGCCGACGCGGGTCACTCCCGAGCAGATGCAGAACCGCGCGGTTGGATTCAACTACGAGCCGGGATCGACCTTCAAGGCTGTCACCGTCTCGGGCGCGCTCTCGGACAAGAAGGTCACGCCAAGCACGATCTTCGATCTTCCAGTCAACCTACAAGTTGAGGACCGCACGATCAGCGACGCTGAGGAGCGCGGACCGCTGGCTCTGCCGGTCAGCGAGATCATCGCTCAGTCCTCGAACGTCGGCACCGTGAAGATCGCGCAGACGATGCGCGACGCCGAGTTCGACTCCTGGGTTCAGAAGTTCGGCTTCGGTAAGCCGACAAAGGTTGACCTTGCCGGCGAAGAGCGTGGACTCGTACTCGGTCACGACGAGTACTCCGGTGTCTCGAAGGCGAACTTCGCAATCGGCCAGGGCCTCGACGTGACGCCGATGCAGATGGTTCAGGCGTTCGCGGCGATCGCCAACGGCGGCACGCTGCGGGCGCCGCACATAGTCGATTCGGTCGGGGATACGCCGACCCCGCGTCCCGAAGGCAAGCGCGTGATCTCCGAGTCGGTGGCGGCGCAGGTGCGCACGATGCTCGAAGGGGTCCTGAGTCCCGGGGGAACTGCTTCTGAAGCCGCGATTCCCGGCTACAAACTGGCTGGCAAAACTGGTACGGCGCAGATCTTCGACACCTCGATCGGCGAGTACTCAAAGTCCAAGTACGTCGCCTCGTTCATCGGATTCGCTCCGGCGCGCGATCCCAAGCTGCTTGTTTCGGTCGTCGTGAACCAGCCGCAGGGCGAGATCTACGGTGGCAAGATCGCGGCGCCGGCTTTCCAGGAGATCCTCAACTTCGCGCTGCCTTACCTGAAGATTCCGCCGGATTGACGCCTTCGCGGGCCACCCTGACGCCGCCGCAAGGTGCAGGGTTATGCTGACCCGCAATGGATCTCGGCGAGCTGACCGGCGATGCGACCCTTGCGGGGACCGAAATATCCGACCTGGCCTACTCCAGCCGCGCTGCCGGGCCGGGCAGTCTGTTCTTCTGCGTTCGCGGCTTCACCGCCGACGGACACGATTTTGCGCCGGACGCCGTGAACAACGGCGCCGCGGCGCTCGTCTGCGAGCACCCGATGGATCTGGGCGTCCCCGAGTTCGTCGTGGAGGATGCACGAGCCGCGATGCCGCGACTCGCACGCCGGTTCTTCCGCGACCCAAGCGCGGAGCTCGACGTGATCGGCATCACTGGGACCAACGGAAAGACGACGATCAGCTTTCTCGTCCGCGAGATCCTCGAGTCGACCGGAACTCGCTGCGGGCTGATCGGGACCGTCAGTTGGATCGTCGCCGGCGAGGAATCGCCTGCGCAGCGCACGACGCCGGAAGCGATCGACCTGGTTCGCGCCTTGCGCAAGATGCACGACGACGGCGAGCGGGCCTGCGCGCTTGAGGTGTCTTCGCACGCGCTCGAGCTCGGCCGTGCCGATGAAATCGCATTCGCCGCCGCGGTCTTCACGAACCTCACGCAGGATCACCTCGACTTCCACGAGACGATGGAGGATTACTTCGCCGCCAAACGTCTGCTGTTCGAGTCCTCTCCAGGGGTCTCGATCGTCAACATCGACGACGAGTACGGTCGCCGCTTGGCCGACGATTTCGACTCCGTGACTTACTCGGCGGCGGGCGATCGATCGGCGACCTATCGCGCCGAGGGCGTCGAGTTCGACTCCACCGGGTCGCGCTTCACGCTGATTCGCGGCGGCGACTCGATTCCCGTATCGATCGCGCTGCCGGGAATCTTCAACGTCGCAAACGCACTCGCCGCACTTGCGACCGCAATTGAGCTGGGGACGTCGGTCGAGGACGCCGTGGCGGCGATCGCCGGCGCACGCGGTGCGCCTGGCCGCTTCGAACCTGTAGGAGATGCCGAATTCGGCGTTTTCGTCGACTACGCACATACGCCGGATTCGATCGAGAATGTGCTGCGCGCCGCAGAGAACCTGCCGCACAACCGCGTGATCTCGATCGTCGGAGCCGGTGGCGATCGCGACCGCACAAAGCGACCGTTGATGGGCGCCGCGGCGGCCGGTGGGTCAGATGTCGTCTACGTGACGTCTGACAACCCGCGCTCCGAGGAGCCGGCGGCGATCATCGCCGAAGTGCTCACCGGGGCCGAACCGGCCGCGCAGGAGAGCGGCGCACGGATCGAGCAGGACGTCGATCGCCGAGCGGCGATCGAGCGGGCGATCGGCGAGGCCGAGGCCGGGGACATCATCTTCGTGTTCGGCAAGGGCCACGAGCAGGGGCAGGAGTTTGCCGACGGCCGCAAGATCCCTTTTGACGATGCGACGGTCGTGCGTGAGTCGCTGGCCCAGCGGGACGCGCTGTCGGCATGATCGACCTCGACCCTGACGCGATCGCCGCAGGACTCGGCGCGCTCGAACGCGTGGGCGGATCCGCTGCCGGCGGGCCGCAGCGAGCCGAGATCGATTCCCGCAGCGTCGGCGCCGGCGATCTCTTTTTTGGGCTTGTCGGTGAAAGCGTCGACGGAGGCGAGTTTGCATCGCAGGCGATCGGCCAGGGCGCGTGGGGAGTAGTCGTCTCAGAAGCGCAGTTCGAGGCGGCCAGCGAGGCTTCGCTTTCCGCGGGCGGCGCGGCTCATGTCTTCGCCGTCTCCTCACCGCTGGCGGCGCTGGGATCGCTGGCGAATTACTGGCGCCGTCAGCTGGGCGCGAAGGTGATCGGCGTGACAGGTTCCACCGGAAAGACCTCGACCAAGGACATCCTCGCGGCGTTGCTCGGGCGTACGCGCTCGGTTGTGGCTACTCCGGCCAACCGCAACACAGAGATCGGACTGCCGCTGACGGTGCTCAGCGCTCCTCACGGCACGGAAGTGCTTGTGCTGGAGATGGCGATGCGCGGCGCAGGACAGATCGACGAGCTGGCGCGGATCTCCGAACCAGACGTCGGCTGCATCATCAACGTCGGCCCGGTGCACCTGGAGCAACTGGGCACCGTGGAGAACGTCGCCGCCGCCAAGGCGGAGCTGATCGCTGCCCTGGGCGCAGGGAGCACCGCGGTGATGCCGGCCGACGAGCCCCTGCTTGCTCCGCATTTTCGCCAAGACTTGCCGACGATCACGTTCGGACCGGGCGGCGACGTCCGCCTGCTTGATGAAGATTCTGAGAACGAGCTGCGGATCGCGACGCCCGATGGAGAAGTCGGAATCCGCCCGTCATTCAGCGAGCGCTACCTGATGCGCAACCTGCTGGCGGCCGTCGCCTGCGCGCAGGCCGTCGGCGCGCCGGTCGACGGCGAGCTGACCGTCAATTTCTCGGCGCTACGCGGAGAGGTCAGCGAGGTGCTCGGCGGAGTCACATTGATCAACGATTGCTACAACGCCAACCCAGTTTCGATGCGCGCTGCGCTCGACAACCTCGCGCGTGCGGGTGGGCGGCGCGTGGCGGTGCTTGGCGGGATGGGCGAATTGGGGGTCGACTCGGATCGCTTTCATCAAGAAGTCGCCCAGCACGCCGCTGACAGCGGGGTCGATTTTCTCGTGACAGTCGGCGATCTGGCGGGTGCATATGGCGACGGCTACATCGGAGCCATCGAGCATGTCGCCTCGCCCGAAGCGGCTGCGTACGTGGTCCGGCGCGTCGCCAAGCCCGGCGACACAGTGCTTGTCAAAGGTTCGCGCTCCGTAGGCCTCGAGAGGGTCGGCGAGATCCTTGTCAACGCCTCGCGCCCGCCAGGAGGCAACAGTTGATGGGCGAGGTGCTGATCGGAGCGATGTCGACCCTGCTGATCGCGATCTTCCTCGGTCCGCAGTACATCCGCTTCCTCAAACAGCGTCAGTTCGGCCAGCAGATTCGCGACGAAGGTCCGATCGAACATCACGCCAAGGCTGGGACCCCGACGATGGGCGGGATCATCATCTTCGTGGCGGTGATCGTGCCGGTTCTGATCCTCAGCGACGTGACCAGTTCGGCAACCGTCGCGGTGATGGGCACCGCGCTCGCCTGCGCGGCATTGGGTTTTGCCGACGACTGGACGAAGATCGTGCGCAAGCGTTCGCTGGGTCTGTCAGGGCGATCCAAGCTCTTCTGGCAGGCGGTGATCGCCGCGGGGCTCTGGTACGTCGCAACGCAACGGGCGGGCCTTGACAACGTCATATTCATCCGCATTTTCGACGCGTCGATCAACCTCGGGTACTTCTATCCGGTGTTCGTGCTGCTCGTGGTGATGGGTGCGACCAACGGCGTGAATCTGACCGACGGACTCGACGGCCTTGCGGCCGGCTGCGCGGCGATCGTCTTTACGACCTACACGTTCATGGCCGCCAACTACAACTGGCACGATCTGATGCTGATCAGTGCGTGCCTTGCGGCTGCCTGCATCGGTTTTCTCTGGTTCAACTCGTTCCCGGCGGCGATCTTCATGGGCGATACCGGTTCGCTCGGGTTGGGCGGTGCGATAGCGGCGCTCGCGGTGATGACCGACACCGAGATCCTGCTGGTGTTGATCGGCGGGATCTTCGTGATCGAGGCGCTTTCGGTCGCGATCCAGGTCTTCTGGTTCAAGATGACTCGCAAGCGCGTATTCCTGATGGCTCCGATCCACCACGATTTCGAGATGCGCGGCTGGTCCGAGACGAAGATCATCCTTCGCTTCTGGATCGTCGCCGCCGGGTGTGCGGCCGTGGGCTTCGTGCTCTTCCTGAATCCGCTCTGATCTTCTAGCGTCTGGCTCCGTGTCAGGCCCGACCACATACGAACCGGTGCCGCGGCCGGCCGTGCCCGCCGGCAGCTACCTCGTAGTCGGTCTCGCGCGTTCCGGCCAGGCCGCGGCCAAATTGCTCGCGGCGCTCGGCCACCGCGTGATCGCCGTTGACAGTGGGGAGCCTGCTGGCACAGACACCCTGGGCGATTTCGGCATCGAGGTCCACCTGGGAGTCGATGGGGTCGAGTTCGTCGATCAGATCGATGTGTTGGTCAAGAGTCCCGGGGTGCCGCAGGAAGCTGCCGTCGTCGAAGCCGCGCGCGCGGAGGGCAAAGAAGTAGTTGGCGAACTCGAGCTCGGTTGGCGACTACTGCCAAACCCGTTTGTTGCCGTCACCGGAACCAACGGCAAAACCACGACAACCGAGCTGCTCGGCCAGATCTATCGCGACGCCGGGCTTCCGGTGGCCGTCGCCGGCAACGTCGGGACTCCGGTCTGCGAGCTCGTTGACAGCGTGGCGCCCGAAACCACGATCATCTGCGAGGCGTCGAGTTTCCAGATCGAAGATGCGCCGGAGTTCACGCCCGAATGTGGGATTCTGCTGAATTTTGCCCCTGACCATCTCGATCGCCACCACACGTTTGAGGGCTACAAGCAGGCGAAGCTCGGGATGTTCGCCGGGCAAAAGGCCGGACAGTTCGCGGTGATCGGGCCCTCGATTGATTTCGAAGTCCCGGGCGCGGCACGGCAGTACCGCGTGCCGGCGCCGGATCTGGAGCAGGTCGGTGACTCGATCGCACTCCAGGGGTCGCACAACAAGGAGAACGCACTGATTGCGACGCAGGCGGCGATGCTGATGGGCGTGGATCCGCTCTCGATCTCGCGGACGCTCGCGACCTTTGGCGGGATGCCCAACCGGATGGAATCGGTGGCGGTCCGCCAGAACGTGGAGTTCATCAACGATTCCAAGGCGACCAATGTCGCGGCGACGCTCGCAGCGCTCGGCGGATACAAAGGTTCGGTACGCCTGTTGATCGGTGGCTCGCCCAAAGGCGAGGACTACTCGCTGCTTGCCGATGCGGTGGGCTCGGCGTGCGCAGCGGTCTATGTCAACGGCGCGAACGCGGGCGAGATCGCCGACGCGCTGGCCGGCTCCGGGGCCGAGATCATGCGCCATGAGACACTTGAGGATGCCTTCGCCGCCGCAGCGTCAGCCGCGAAGGAGGGCGAGACAGTACTGCTCAGCCCGGCCTCGGCGAGCTTTGACCAGTTCAAGAACTACGAGGACCGCGGAGAGCGTTTCCGCGAGCTCGTCGCCGCGCTCTGAGCGGCCCAGCAGGGGGTCCATGAAGCCCGTCGAACTCACCCCAGATGAGGATTTTGCGCGCCGCCAAGGACGCGGCGGCCGCCGGCCGCAAGCACACCCCGGACGAGCAGCTGCTCTGGACGATCACGCTGGCGCTCTTTGCCGCTGGCGCGGTGATGGTCTACTCGGCGAGTTCTGGCAACGCGGCCCTACAGGCAGGGGGAGACCCGACCGGGTATCTGAAGCGCTACTTGGTGATCGGCACCGCGGGCCTCATGATCATGCGTCTCGCCTCACGGGTCGACCTGAATCGCGTACGCGAACTGACGCCGGCGCTGATGATCGCCGCGTTCTCGATGCTGGTGCTGGTTCTGGTGCCGGGCTTCGGCGTCGAGGTCAATGGAGCGACGCGCTGGCTTGGCGCGGGAATGCTGCGCTTCCAGCCCTCCGAGGTGATGAAGATCGCCCTCGTGCTCTACGCGGCGATGCTGATCGCGCAGGATCCCAAGCGCGTCCGCTCGCTGAGCTCGCTCGCAAATCCACTCTTCTACGTCCTCGGCGCGGCGTGCGGCCTGATCATGCTCCAGCCGGACATGGGCACAGACCTCGTGATCGTCGCCACGATGGGCCTCTTGCTGATCGCCGCCGGCGCGCAGCTCAAGGACCTCGCCAAGGTGGCGGGCGTGATGGCGGTCGGCGTGCTGATCCTCAGCTTGATCGAGCCCTACCGCATGGCGCGCCTGACGTCGTTCCTGGACCCCGGTCACGATCCGACCGGCGCCGGCTATCAGTCGCAGCAGGCACGTATCGCGATCGGCTCGGGAGGATTCTTCGGTGTTGGACTGGGCGAGTCGGTGCAGAAGATTCACTACATGCCCGAGGCCCATACCGACATGATCCTCGCGGTGATCGGCGAGGAACTCGGGCTGCTCGGGATCGGCGTGCTGGCGTCGCTCTACGTCGGGCTGATTTTCATCGGGCTGCGTGCCGCCAAGCGGTCGCGCGACTACTACGCGCGCCTTCTGGCCGTCGGGATCACCGCGATGCTCGGCTGCCAGGCGCTGCTGAACTTCTTCGCTGTTCTGGGGATGGCGCCGCTCACCGGAGTGCCACTGCCGTTCATCTCCTACGGCGGGGCCAACCTGATCATCATGCTCACGTCGCTGGGTCTGCTCGTCAACGTCGCTTCCGGACGCCACAGCGCGCGGGTGAAGGTGCTGCGCGGTGGTGGCAGGAGCACCACCCGGCAGGCCAAGCCGCACACCGCCAGGCGCGTCGCAGCGGCCGGCGGTGCTTCGCCGAGCCGAGCTCGCGGGGGTCGAAATGAGAGTCGCAATCGCCGCGGGGGGAACAGCGGGACACGCCGTTCCGGCCCTGGCCGTCGCTGACGCACTGCGCGCGCGCGGACATGAAGTGATCTTCTTTGGCGGCGAACGTGCCGAGGCCGAACTGGTGCCCGCTGCCGGGTACGAGTTCAACCAGCTCAAGCTCGCCGGTCTCGATCGAAAGAACCCACTCAAGGCGCTGCGCGCGCTCTGGCTTGCGTTGCGCGGCGTGTTCGCCGCGCGCAAGGCAATCAAGGCGAAGCGGGTCGACGTGGTGATGGCCGGCGGCGGTTACGTCGCGGGACCGGTCGGGGCGGCCGCCGTTCTCTCGCGCATACCGCTGGTCGTCACGGAAGCCGACGCGCATCTGGGCGTCGCAAACCGCGTGCTCGCGCCGTTCGCGCGCCGCGTCTGCCTGGCGTTCGCACTTGACGGGCGAGACGACGCGAAGTACGTGGTCACCGGGCGGCCGATCGCTCCGCGCAGGGAAGGGCTGACCAAGCGGTCGGCCCGAGAGCACTTCGGGCTACCGAGTGACGGGCGCTGCGTGCTCGTCTTTGGCGGCTCGCTCGGCGCGCGGAATCTCAACCGCGCGGCTCTGGCGGCATTCGCCGACGGGGTGCCCGACGGGCTCTGCGTGATGCACCTGACCGGGCGCGGTGACTTTTCCGCATCGCGCGAACTGCTCGACTCGCACCCGGCGCTTGCAGCTTCGGCCGCTCATGCGCGCTACCGCCTCTTCGATTACACGAACGACTTCGACATCGCACTCGCGGCCGCGGACCTATCTGTCTGCCGCGCCGGCGGATCGATTTTCGAACTCGCGTCGGCGGGGCTGCCGGCGGTGCTGGTGCCGTATCCGCATGCGACCGCCGACCATCAGGCGCTCAACGCGAAGTGGCTGACCGACGGTGATGCAGCAGTGATGGTGCGCGACGAGGAGCTCGACGGCGAGACCCTCCGGCGACTGCTCGGCGAAATGCTCGACCCGCCGGGGCGCCTTGAACAGATGGGCCGGAATGCGATCGAGCTGTCGATGCCCGATGCCGCAGACCGGATCGCCGACGCGCTGGTCGAGGTGGCTTCGTGAGCGCGTCGCTTGCAGGCCGCAGGCTGCACTTGGTCGGCATTGGCGGCGCCGGGATGAGCGGTATTGCGCTCGCGGCCAAACAGCTTGGGGCAAAGGTCAGCGGATCCGATCGCGAGGAGTCGAGCTATCTCGCTCGTCTGCGCGATGCCGGCGTCGATATCGCGATCGGTCACGACGCTTCGAACGTGCCAGACGCCGCAGACGTCGTTTGCTCGACGGCAATCCGCGAGGACAATCCCGAGCTGGTCGTCGCACGCGAGCGCGGACTGCGCGTTCTGCACCGCTCAGAGCTGCTCGCCGAACTCGCGGCACTCCGGCCCGTATGCATCACCGTCGCCGGCACCCACGGAAAGACCACCACGACGGCGATGATCGCCCATGCGCTCCACGCGCTCGGCGCGAATCCGTCCTACTTCGTGGGCGGCGAGATCGAGGTCGGCGGCCGCACGACGAACGCGCACATGGGCGAGGGGGACGTCGTTGTGATCGAGGCCGACGAGTCAGATGGTTCGTTCCGCCGCTACAAGCCCTCGATCGCCGTGATCACGAACATCGAGCACGAGCACCCAGAAACGTGGGGCAGCCTGGACGATCTGATCCGCGCCTTTGCCGAGCACGTCGCGCCGGCGGAGCACGTGGTCGTGGACTCACAGCAGCCGCGGAGAGGCGAGCTGGGATTGGGCGACCGCGCGCGCACTTTTTCGTCTTCCGATCCCACGTCGGACTTCTTCGCCGACGCGATCGACACCCCCAGCGACCCGCGCGCGGGTACAAGTTTCACCCTCGGCGAACTGCTTGTAGAGCTCGGAGTGCGCGGCACGCACAACGTCAGCAATGCGCTGGCAGCCCTCGTCGCCCTCGATCTTGCCGGGTTCCCGCCTTCGCTCGCCGCGCCGACGCTTGCGAGTTTCACCGGCGTCGCCCGGAGGTTCGACTTCGCGGGAACGAGCGCCCAGGGCGCGCTGATCTACGACGAGTACGCCCACCACCCGACCGAAGTGCGCGCGGCACTTGAGACCGCAAGGCAGAGCGTCGGCAGCGGGCGCGTGGTCGTCTTCTACCAACCGCACCTCTTCTCGCGGACGATGACCTACCGCCGCGAGTTTGCCGAGGCGCTTTCGATCGCCGACGTCGTCGTCGTGCTTGACATCTATCCCTCACGCGAGCGGCCGGAGGACTTCCCTGGGGTGACGGGCTGGGCCGCCGCGACGGCTGTCGCCGACCACGCCGGCGGCAGGCCGGTGTACTACGCACCAGACTTTGAGACCTGCGAGCAACTCGCCTCCCGGATCCTGCGCGAGGGTGACCTATGCATCAACATGGGGGCCGGATCGATCACCGAACTGACGAAGCGCCTGGTGGTCAGCAGCGCATGAATACGCCGGCCGGAATCATCCAAGACGCGCCCCTGACACGGCTCACCACCGTCCGAACCGGCGGAGTTGCCGACTTTCTGGCGCGCCCCACGAGCACGAAGCAGGTTGTGGAATTGCTTGCATGGGCCCAGGACGAGCGGCTGCCGGTAGGGGTGATCGGGTCGGGATCGAACCTACTGGTAGCGGACTCAGGATTCCGCGGACTCGTGATCAAGCTCGACGGACACCTCACAGAACTGCACTTCACGGATGACGGCGTACTCGCTGGCGGCGGCGCGCGGCTTCCAAGGCTCGCGGCACGCGCGGCCGAGCAGGGTCTTGCGGGTCTTGAGTTCGGCGTGAACATCCCGGGCACTGTCGGCGGCGCGATTCGCATGAACGCCAATGCCTACGGCGGCGAACTTGCCAGCGTGCTCGAGTGGGCTGAACTTGCGACGCCCGCCGGCGTCGAGCGTCGCGGCGCCGACGGATTCGATTTTCGCTACCGCAGCAGCAACATCACCGGCTACCAAGTGGTCACCCGCGCGCAGTTTCGGCTCAAACCGGCCGATGCGGACGCAGTGAAGTCCGTGCTGGGTGACCTGCGCGACCGGCGCAAGCAGGCCCAGCCGTCCGGGATCAAGACTTTCGGCTCGACGTTCAAGAACCCCGACGATCCACGTGCCGGGGGCCGCACAGCCGGTCAGTTGCTCGAGTCGGCCGGTTGCAAGGGTCTCGAGCACGGTGGCGCGCGTTTTTCGCCCAAGCACGCCAACTTCGTGGAGAACTTCGCCGATGCGAGCACCGCTGATGTCGTCGCGCTGATCGCTGAAGGCCGTAAGCGCGTGGCCGCACAATTCGATGGACTGCGGCTCGAGACCGAGGTCCAGGTGCTCGGTGAAGTCGACGCCGAACTCTGGGGCCGGACATGAGCCTTCCAGCCGCAATCGACCTGCGCCGGGTCCGTGTTCCGCGGCTTCCCAAGCTCTCGACGCCGGCAACCTTCAAACGGCCTTCCGGTCTTGGACTTGCAGTCGCGCTGCTGGTGCTGACCGCCGTGGTCGCTGGGTCGTTTCTGCTCGTTCGAAACTCGTCGTTGGTAGCGGTCGAGAAGGTGAAGATCGTTGGACTGTCCGGCTACTACGACAAGGATGCCCGCGCGGCCGTCACCGCCGAAGCGATGGACATGACAACGTGGAACTTCGACACGAGTCGCATCGAGGAGGCCGCTGGCCAGTTTGTCGACGTTGCTGGGGTTGAAGTTGACACCGACTTCCCGCACGCGGCGACGATCCGGATCGAAGTCCGCAGGCCGGTGCTGATCGCTCGGATCGGCGGGCGCACGGTGACGCTTGCGCAGACCGGCGAGGTGATCAACCCGACGCATACGGTTGCCGGCCTTCCGAAGATCGACGCGCCCGGTGTGATCCGCGGCGACCGCGTGACCAGCGGCAAGGCCTTCCAGGCGGTGACTGTGCTGGGCGCGGCTCCGGACGTCCTGCTGCGCAAGGTGGAAGCCGTGCGCTGGGGCAAGATGGGCATCGTCGTGAAGATCAAGAATGGGCCGGAGCTCTACTTCGGCGACTCGTCCGACGCTCGACTCAAATGGCGCGACGCGGCCAGCGTGCTGGCGAGCGAGAACTCGCGGGGCGCTTCCTACCTTGACTTGCGAGTGCCGGGGAGGCCGGCGGTCGGGGGTCTGGGCGGGGCAGCGCTGACGCAGCCGACAGCCGCCACTGCCGACGTCGCGACTGAGACATCGAGCGAAGCAGCCGCCGCCGCGCTCGCGGCCACCGAGACGCCTGCGCCCGCGGTTGAGCAAACCCCGGCGCCCGTCCAGCAGACGGCGCCCCCGGCGGCCGGAGGCGCCGCGCCGACCGGCTGAGAAGCGACAAACTGCGACTCTGACCATGTATAACTCCCAGGTGAACCCTCAAGCTTCAGACCCTCAAGTCAGACTCGAGAGTGGGGTAACTCTCAACTAATACTTGAGAGTTGCAAATGCAACAATCGTTGCCGGCGCTACACATCACGGCCCGGAGGCCGTTAATTTCCGCGATATGAACGACTTTGACTACACACCGCAGGGCACCGGCGCATCCGGTCGCGACGCAGGCAGCTACCTCGCCGTGATCAAGGTGGTCGGCGTGGGCGGCGGCGGCACGAACGCCGTCAACCGCATGGTCGACGCCGGACTCAAGGGCGTTGAGTTCATTGCCGTCAACACCGACGCCCAGGCGCTGCAGATGTGCGATGCGGATGTCAAGCTCAACATCGGCTCCACGCTGACCAAGGGTCTCGGAGCTGGGGCGGACCCGTCGATCGGGGCCGGCGCAGCAGCCGAGAGCCGCGATGACATCAAGGAGGCGCTCAAGGGCGCTGACCTCGTGTTCGTCACCGCCGGCGAAGGCGGCGGAACCGGAACCGGTGCCGCTCCCGTGATCGCCGAGATCGCCAAGCAGGAGGTCGGCGCTCTGACGGTCGGTGTTGTCACTCGTCCATTTTCTTTTGAGGGTTCCCAGCGCGCCAAGCAGGCCGACGAGGGCATCCAACGCCTGCGCGAGCAGGTCGACACCCTGATCGTGATCCCGAATGAGCGACTGCTCACCACAGTCGAGCGCCGCACCTCGATCCTCGACGCCTTCCGCGACGCCGACAATGTCCTGCGTCAGGGTGTGCAGGGCATCACCGACCTGATCACCACGCCGGGATTGATCAACCTTGACTTTGCCGACGTGCGCACGATCATGCACGACGCCGGCAGCGCCCTGATGGGCATCGGTTCTGGCAACGGCGAAGGCCGTGCAGGCGAGGCAGCCAAGAACGCGATCAGCTCGCCGCTGCTCGAGGAGAGCGTCGAGGGCGCGACTGGCATTCTGCTGAACATCACCGGTGGCAAGGAAGTCGGTCTATTTGAGATCAATGAGGCCGCCGAGATCGTTTCGAGCGCCGCGGATCAGAACGCCAACATCATCTTCGGTGCCGTGATCGACGAATCGCTGGGCGACGAGGTCCGTGTGACCGTGATCGCAACCGGATTCGATCGCCGCGGCGCGCGCTCAGGTGGGCTGGACTTCACGTCGGCGCGCTCGTCGAGGCGTCCGCGCCGCGACGTCGGTCGCAAGGATGTCGACCGTGGATCGCTCGAGATCTCAGACGACGAGATCGACGTGCCCGACTTCCTGCGCGAGGACTGATCGGCCACGGCCTCGGAGGCCGAATCACCTGGTCTTGAGCTGACCGAGCGATTGGTTCGCGAGGTCGGCGTCGACGCGCCTGTGACCAGCCTCTCTCCGCTGGGCGTCGGAGTCAAGGCGACGGTCTGGCAGGTGGGACTCGGTGACCGGGATCCGGTCGCCTTGAAGATCTACGGCCGCGCCGGTACAGCGCGCCGCGAGCACGCGGCATACCGCGCCGTCGCGGGTTCGGTCTTGCCGCTTCCGGTGATGCTGGGCGGTGCACTCGCCGCCGAGTCGGCACCGGATGGATACACGCTGATGACGGTCGCGCCGGGTCACCCGATGAATCTTTCGATGACCGAGTTGCCTGGCGGGCGGCTTGAGGAGATCTACCGTGACATCGGTGTGCTGCTCGCGGGCATCGGGTTGATTGAGTGTCCGAGTTTCGGGCTGGTCGCCGGCGATGAGAACGGCTTCACAAGTAACGCGGAATTCATGGACGCAAGGCTCCGCGCGAGCGTCGAAGGATTTATCTCGCGCGGCGGCAATCCCGAGCTCGCGCGAGCCGTCAACCAGTTCTTCGAACAGCGCGCCGAAGCGCTCGACGCCTGCAGATCTGCCCGGCTCTGCCATGGCGACATGCATCCCGAGAACGTCCGCGTCGATCCGGCGGGCGCCGCCGCGCGGTTCGTCGGTGCGATCGATCTTGAGGAGGCGTTTGCCGGAGATCCGGCCCTGGACATCGTGCGCGCGATTCACACCGCGCCGTTCATGCCCGAAGCCCTCCGTACGCCACTGCTTGAGGGGTATGGCGAGCCTCCTGCGTGGTTTGAAGAGGTGTACGACCCGTACTTCATCTATTGGGAGCTCGAGCTCTGGAACTTCTTCGCCGCCGGGGGTTCACGCGGACCATTGCGGTCGATCGCACGACGCATCGCCGAGCGGCTCGACGTATCGCGCATGCGCCTGGCGCGCGGTCGGCTTGGCCGGGTACTCTCGCGCTGACCGTGAACGATCAACCCGAAAGCCAGCCGCTTCGCCGTACGCCGCTTTACGAGCGACACGTCGCCGCAGGCGCAAAGGTCGTCCCGTTTGCGGGCTGGGAGATGCCGGTGCAATACACCGACGGCATCCGCGCTGAGCACCAATTCGTGCGCCAACACGCCGGAATCTTCGACGTTTCGCACATGGGCCAGATCGAGACGACCGGTCCGCAGGCCGAAGCGTTTCTACAGAGCCTGCTCTCGAATGATGTCTCGAAGATCGCGATCGGCGGCGCTCAGTACTCGGTGATCTGCCAAGCCGACGGAGGCGTGATTGATGACCTCTTCACGTACCGGCTCGGCCCGCAGCGCTACCTCACGGTCACCAACGCGGCCAATCACCAGACTGATTTCGAGTGGTTCGCCGGCAACGCGGGTGGATTCGACGTGGACGTGATCGACCGCGCCAATGAGTACGCGATGATCGCGCTGCAGGGACCGCAGTCGCGGATGGTTTTGCGGCAGCTGCTCGCCGGCGCAAAGGAGCCCGAGCGCATGCAGATCGTCGACAGCAAGGTCGCTGGGCATCCAGCGCTGATCGCCGGCACCGGTTACACCGGCGAGGACGGAGTGGAGATTCTGGTGTCGCCGGCCGACGCGCCTGTTGTCTGGGAAGACCTGATCATCGCCGGCGCCAAGCCGATCGGATTGGCCGCGCGTGACACGCTGCGGCTGGAGGTCTGTTTTCACCTCTACGGCAACGACCTCTCGCGCGACGTCGACCCGATTTCTGCCGGACTCGGGTGGGCCTGTGCCTTGGAGACCGATTTCATCGGCGTCGACGCGTTGAAGAAGATTTCCGCCGACGGTCCGGTCCGCAGGCTCGTGCCGTTTGCGATCGTCGGACCGGGAATTCCCCGGCAGGGCAATCCCGTGGTACGCGGGGGCGACGAGATCGGTGTCGTCACCAGCGGCACGCTTTCGCCGTCGCTCGACAGCGGCGTCGGCATGGCCTACATCGACACGATGTTTGCCGAACCCGGAACCGAGGTCGAAATCGACATCCGCGGGAAGCTGCGCCCGGCAAAGGTCCGCAAGCGACCGCTCTACGTCAAGCAATAGGATTGCGGCCAGCAATCGACCCCGAAAGGTTCACCGACCGTGGCTGAAGAGAATTACCCCGACGGACTGCTCTACCACCCCGAGCACGACTGGGCCAAGATTGAAGGCGACGTCGCCACTTTCGGGATAACTTGGTTTGCGCAGGACGCACTGGGTGAGGTCGTCTTTTTCGAGCCGCCGGCGGTTGGGTCCGTCGTCACAAAAGATGCTTCCTACGCTGAGATCGAATCGGTCAAGGCCGTCTCTGAAGTGGTCTCGCCGCTTTCGGGCGAAATCGTCGAAGTCAACGACGCGCTCGAGGGTGCACCGGAGACAATCAACGATGACCCGTATGGCGCGGGATGGATGGTCAAGGTCCGCCTGAGCGACCCGTCCGAGACGAGTCAGCTGCTCGACAAGGCCGGTTACGAGGCACACCTCGCGGGCTCCTGACAGGGGCGCAGGTCCACCTTCTAGAGTTGTCGATAACGCCCCAGGCAAGGCACAGCCCGGCGCTCCCCCGACTCAAGAAGGACCCCGTTTGAGCACGTACACGTCTGACACGCCTGACGATCGCGCCGCGATGCTGGCCGCGATCGGGGCGCAATCGATCGACGATCTCTTCGCTGACATCCCCGCAAATGTGCGGCTCCAGCGCGAACTGGACCTGCCATCCGGCAAGCCAGAGTTCGAAGTGTTCGATCACCTCAGCAGCCTCGCCGAGAAGAACATCCACGCCGACCGGGAGATCAGCTTCCTGGGTGCCGGCATGTACGACCACTACGTGCCCTCGCTCGTCGACTCGATCATCTCGCGCAGTGAATTCCTGACGCCCTACACGCCCTACCAGCCTGAGGTCAGCCAGGGCAACCTCCAGGTGATGTTCGAGTACCAGACGGCGATCGCCGAGCTGACCGGCCTCGACGTCTCGAATGCTTCCGTGTACGAAGGTCCGAGCGCGATGGCCGCTGCTGGGTACCTCGCCTACAACGAGAACAAGCGCGGTCGGTTCGTTGTGTCGTCGGCAGTCAACCCGCAGTACCGCCAGACGCTTAAGACCAACGCCCACGGGTACGGCGCAGAAGTGATTGAGGTCGCGGCCGAGAACGGCCTGACCGAGCCCGCGGCATTCGCTGCGGCGATCGACGAGGACACTTCGGCGGTCTTTGTGCAGTACCCCAACTTCTTCGGCGCGATCGAGGACCTCGGCGTGCTCGTAGAGGCCGCCCATGCCAAGGGCGCGCTCGTTGTCTGCGTCGCGGACCCGCTGACGCTCGGTGTGCTGGCGCCTCCAGGCGACTTTGGAGTCGACATCTGCGTCGGCGAGGGCCAGACTCTGGGTAACCGTCTCGATTTCGGCGGGCCGAGCTTCGGCTTCTTCGCCGCGACGACCAAACTGATTCGCCGGATGCCTGGGCGCATCGCCGGCGAGACGGTCGACGCCGACGGCCGCCGCGGCTGGGTGCTCACGCTGCAAACGCGCGAGCAGCACATCCGCCGCGAGAAGGCAACCAGCAACATCTGCACGAGCCAGGCGCTGAACGCCCTGGCTGGCACGATCTACCTCTCATGGCTCGGCCGCAAGGGAATCGTCGAGCTCGGCGAGCTGATGCTCAAGCGCACGGCGTACGCCCGCGAGCAGCTTGCGGCAGTCGAGGGCGTGGAGCTGATGTTCGACGCCCCGGTCTTCCGCGAGTTTGCGATCAAGGTCGACGCACCGGCGCGGGCCGTGCTCGACCAGCTGGCACTCGACGGCATCAACGGCGGCTACCGCCTCGGGATCGACTATCCCGAGTACGAGGACGGCATCCTTGTTGCGATCACCGAAAAGCGCAGCCGCGAGCAGATCGATCTCTTCGCCAAATCCCTTGCGAGCGCCGTCCAAGCCGCGAAGGTGAACGCGCAGGGAGTGAGCGCATGACGATCAACGTCACAGAGACCCCGATGCAGGCCGAAAAGGCCGTGACGATCTACGAGAAGTCCAAACCTGGTCGCCGCGCGTCGATGCTGCCGGCACTGGATGTGCCCGACCGCGACGTAGCGGACCTACTGCCGGCCGCCGCGATCCGCAAGGCTCCGGCCCGCCTTCCAGAGATCGCCGAGCCCGAGATCGTCCGCCACTACAACAAGCTCTCGCGCCGCAATTTCGACCTCGACTCGGGCTTCTACCCGCTCGGCTCGTGCACGATGAAGCACAACCCGAAGCTGCATGAGCGCGCCGCTGCGTTGCCTGGCTTCGCGCGCCTGCACCCACTGCAGAACAGCGACCGCGCGCAGGGTGCGCTGGAACTGATGTACAACCTCGAGGGCGCGCTCTCGGAGATCACCGGACTGCCGCACGTGTGTCTGCAGCCTTCGGCCGGCTCGCACGGCGAACTCGCCGGGGTGCTGCTGACAAAGGCCTACCACGAGGACCGCGGCGAGCACCGCACGAAGGTCCTGGCGCCAGACACCTCGCACGGAACCAACCCGGCGACGGTCACGATGGCCGGCTACGAAACGGTCAAGGTCGCAACCAACGAGCGCGGCGGGGTGGACCTCGACGACCTGCGCGAGAAGGCCACGACAGATGTCGCCTGCCTGATGCTCACTAACCCCAACACGTTGGGTCTTTTCGACGAGAACATCGAAGAGATCGCCGAGATCATGCACTCGGTCGGCGCGACGCTCTACTACGACGGCGCAAACCTCAACGCCGTGATGGGCATTTCGCGTCCGGGCGACATGGGCTTTGACATCGTCCACATGAACCTGCACAAGTCGTTCACCCAGCCCCACGGCGGCGGCGGACCCGGCAGCGGCCCGATCGCGGTCTCGGAGCGCATGGCGCCGTACCTGCCGGTGCCGCGCGTCGCCAAGCGCGAGGGTCGCTTTGCCTACGACTTCGACCAGCCCAAAAGCATCGGGCGCCTGCGCGGTTTCCAGGGCAACTTCGGCGTCTTCGTGCGCACTTACGCGTACATCCTTAGCCTCGGCGGCGAGGGCCTGAAGGCCGCCTCCGAAACTGCTGTGCTCAACGCCAACTACATGCTCGAACAGGGCAAGAAGAAGCCCCGCGTCTCCAAGTATCTGCCGATCGAGTTTGATCGAACCTGCAAGCACGAGTACGTGCTCTCGGCCGCCCCCGCCAAGCGCGAACTCGACGTGCGGGCGACCGATATAGCCAAGCGCCTGCTGGATCTGGGCTACCACCCGCCGACGATCTATTTCCCGCTGCTCGTCGACGAAGCGCTGATGATTGAGCCGACCGAGACCGAGACGATGGAGACGCTCGACGGCTTCATCGACGCGCTCGAGCAGATCCTCGAAGAATCCGAGAACAACGCGGAGTTCGTCAAGAACGCTCCGTACACGACGCCGGTGCGCAGACTCGATGAGGCTGCCGCGGCGCGCAATCCGGTTGTTACGCAGGATCTGGGCGCACTCGAGTAGTAGAAGACGCTGATGAAGATCTTCAGCGGCATTCAGCCAACCGGTCGCAAGCACCTGGGCAACTACATCGGCGCGATCAGCCAGTACGTCGACCTGCAAGAAGAGGGAGACCCGGCGATCTACTGCGTGGTCGATTCGCACGCGATCACGGTCAAGTACGACCCGGCCGAGCTGCGCGAGCGCTTCTACGACACGGCGGCGATTCTGTTGGCCGCCGGTCTTGACCCCGACAAGTGCATCTTCTTCCGTCAGTCTGACGTGCGCGAGCACACGGAGTTGACATGGATGCTCGGCTCGGTCGCAAGCCACGGCGACCTCAACCGCATGACGCAGTTCAAGGAGAAGTCAGGCAAGCAGCGTGAGCTGGTTTCTGCGGGCCTGTTCTTCTATCCGGTCCTGATGGCGGCCGACATCCTCGCCTACCGCACGGACTTGGTTCCGGTCGGCGACGATCAGCGCCAGCACATTGAGCTCGCGCGGCAGATTGCGACGAATTTCAATCAGCGCTTC
The DNA here is from genome assembly GCA_964597975.1 of uncultured Thermoleophilaceae bacterium. Taxonomy (GTDB): domain Bacteria; phylum Actinomycetota; class Thermoleophilia; order Solirubrobacterales; family JACPNS01; genus JACPNS01. The sequence goes on from CAZRAA010000009.1 coordinate 34,868, forward strand.
GGTGAGACGTTCACGGTGCCCGAGTGGCGCATCCCAGAAGTCGGCGCGCGGATTATGGATGTCAAGGATCCGACGTCGAAGATGTCGACCACGAGCGATAACCCGGCCGGCACGATCTACGTGCTCGATGATCCCAAGCAGATCGAAAAGAAGATCAAGTCGGCTACCACCGACTCGGGTAGCGAGGTCAGGCGCGCACCCGACAAGCCGGGAATCAGCAATTTGATCGAAATTCTTGCCTTCACGACGGGCACCACACTGGACCAGGTCGAGGTCGATTTTGCCGGCCAGCAGTACGGGTCGTTCAAGACCGCTGTTTCAGAAGCGGTCGTCGAGTATTTGCGTCCTGTGCAGGAGAAATACTCCGAGATCCGCCCTGATGAAGACGCCCTGGAGGCGATTTTGGCGGCCGGAGCGCAGAAAGCCCGGGCGATTTCCGGCCCGATTGTTGCCGAAGCACGCAACAAAATGGGTCTGGGCCGGCCTGTAGCTTGACGTCCGTGGAAAGCAGCTGGACGACGCTAAACGACGCCGACGCGCGCGACGAAACCGTTGCCGCCGAAGTGACGATCGCCGAGATCGAGGCGGCGACGATCGAGGTCTCCACCGGCGAGCCGGCGCACGTCGTCGCGATCGGCGAGGGCACCCCGCGCTTTGACGCGCTGGAGCTTGACCTTGAGATCTTCCACGGTCCGTTTGATCTTCTGCTCGAACTGGTGATGCGCGAAGAGATCGACCTCCTTGAGGTCGATCTGGCGCAGATCGTGCTCGGCTACGTCGAACTGCTCGAATCACGCGGCGAGATCGAGCTTGAGCCCGTCACGGAGTTCGTCGTACTGGTTGCAGCGCTCCTGGAGCTCAAGAGCCGCATGATGCTGCCGCGCGAAGAAACCGATGGCGTCTTCGACCTTGAACTTGGCGCCGAAGAGGCAGCCGAGGAGCTGCTCGCGCGGATGCTCGAGTACCACCGCTACAACAAGCTTGCGGGCTGGTTGCGCGAGCGCTATCACGCGGAGCTTCCGTTTCGCTATCGCAGTGCGCCGCTGCCCAAGCACCTGCGCACGATCGAGATCGAGAACGTTGGCATGGTCTACAACGCCGAGCGCCTTGCGTCGGCGATCGGAAATCTGCTCAAGGTCCCAGAGCAGCTGGCGATGCCGCACCTGCGGATGCACCGCGCGACGCTCGAGCAGCGGCTCGGCGCCCTGCGCACGATGCTCAAGCGCGCGACACACTTCAGCTTCGACGAGGCGGTCGAGGGGGAGGACCGGTTGACCGAGGCGTTGACCGTCTGGGCGCTGCTCGAGCTCTACAAGCTCGGCGAGGCCGACTGGGTGCAAGACGAGAACTTCGGGCCGATCGAGGTCTACGCGGGGCAGGCTGCAGCATGAGCGAGCTCATCGAAGCGCAAGCCATCGCGGCTGAGCCACCCTCGCCGCTCGACGGCGTACCCGAGCACCAGAGGCTTTCGCTACCGGCGAAGCTCGAAGCGCTGCTCTTCATCTCAAACGACCCGCTCACCATCGGCGATTTGGTCGAAGCGTGCGAGTCCTCAGAGTCGAAGGTCGAGCAGGCGCTTTCTGCGCTCGAAGAGGATTTGCAGGACGGAAAGCGCGGGATCGTGCTTAGGCGCATTTCGGGCGGGTACTCGCTCGCCAGTGCCCCTGGTGCCGACGCTGCCGCCAAGCGGCTGTTTGCCAAGCCGCGCACTCCGCCGCTGACCCAGGCGCAAGCCGAGTGCCTCGCGATCATCGCCTACCTGCAGCCCGTTTCGCGCCCGGAGATCGCCCGTATCCGTGGCGTCAATCCCGAAAGCGCGCTGACGACTCTGCTCGAGCGCGGTCTGGTGGCCGACGCCGGGCGCAGCAAGTTCGGCGCCGTGATTTTTCGCACCACCGAGCTCTTCGATCGTTTGTTCGGACTCGACGGGCTTGGGAGCCTGCCGGACATCACGGCGTTTGATCCCTCGCCAGACGACGAGCGCGATCTGCGCGAGCGCCTGATGAAGGCCGGCGAAGCGCGTGAAGCCGGTACCCCGGCGCAGCCAGAGCCCGAATCTGCCTGACTTCGCCGCCCCGCAACACTTGTCCGGGGGGTCCAAACCCCATAAACAAGCGGTTTGGGGTCTGGACCCATCGAACAGGCGTCCAAGTTACCGAGTTCTGGCTATTTATCAGCGCCCCAACCCGCCGATACAACCGGTGAACGATCCGGGACAAGGTCTTCAGCTCACTCCGGTGAGGACAAGGAGATTCGAGTTTCGGGGCTTTGACTGTCGGCGCGACAGCGAGTGGTTCGGCCAAGTGCCAATCATGCAAGTCGCGCCCGGCATCTCCCCCCAATGGATTTCAAAGCTGATCAAGTTCCCTGCCGAAAGGCACACCCCCCCCGGGAGCTGATCGTTGAAGCCCCCCGCTACGGACTAGGCGGGGGGTTTCGCATTTAACGACCTTGCTGCGGAGTGCGCGCAGAGTGCTTACTGTTGGGTAACAATCGACTAGACCCATAAGCGGTCAACTATTTTCTGTAGTATCGCGCGGAAGTACTTACATCGAGTCATTTTCGCGCCTCACCGACTGCCCCGGTGAAACGCTCAAATGACCGGCCAATGGGGGGATGTTGCTGTGATTGCTCGGCGTAACTTGAAGTTGCTCGCTGCCGCGACGATGATCATGATTGCTGCGGTAAGCGCGATCTTGCTGATCGTCATCCGCAATGGGGGGACGCCTGCGTCACCTACTGCGAACGTGATTCAGTCAAAGGCGGCCAGTTCAAACGGCGTCTCAAGCCTGAGCGCGTCCGAGCAGTCGGGCGCAGAGGAGTTCGTGCCGGACCAGGTGGTCGTTCGTTACAAGCGCGGAGCCAGCGGCGGCGAGCGCCGCGCTTTGCGAAGGGAACTCGGCGCGCGTCATGTACGCAAGCTCTCGATCGCACGCGCGGAACTTGTGACGCTCGAGCCCGGTACTCCTGTGAAGGCGACGGCGAGCAAGCTCGAGAGCAGCGATGTCGTCGAGTTCGCCGAGCCGAACTACATCGTCAGAGCGTCGGTCACGCCCAACGATCCGCTGTACGGCAATCTCTGGGGTCTGAATAACACGGGCCAGACCGGCGGCACGGCGGATGCCGACATCGACGCGCCCGAGGCGTGGAACTCCTACACGGGCGGCAATGACGTGACAGTCGCCGTGGTGGACACCGGAGTTGATTACAACCACGTCGACCTCAACGACAACATGTGGACGAACTCCGGCGAGGCCGGCACGAAGGCCACCAACGGGATCGACGACGACGGCAATGGGTTCGTGGATGACTGGCGCGGCTACGACTTCGCCAACAACGATGGCAACCCGATCGACGACAACTTCCACGGCACCCACGTGGCCGGAACGATCGCCGGTGAGGGCAACAACGGCGTTGGTGTCACAGGCGTCTCATGGGACGCGAACATCATGCCGGTCAAGTTCCTCGACAGCGGCGGCTCCGGATCTCTCACCGATGGCGCAGAAGCGCTCGATTACGCGGCCTCGATGGGGGCATCGGTTGTCAACGGCAGTTTCGGATACACGGCCACGAGTGGCTCTGAGTTGGAACGCGCCGTGATCGAATCTCACCCGGACACGCTCTATGTCTTCTCCGCGGGCAACAACGGCCGAAACAACGACGGCGCGACTCGCAACTATCCGTGCTCTCACCCGTCGGACAACATCATCTGCGTCGGCGCTACTTGGCACAACGACGAGCGTGCGAGCTTCTGGAACTGGGCTTCGGCGTACGGCGCGAACTCGGTTGACGTGTTCGCCCCGGGCGTCGACATTCTCAGCACCAAGGCTTCGGCGCTGACCTCTGAACCCGGCGACTACCTGACAATCAGCGGAACGTCGATGGCTGCGCCGCACGTGGCTGGCGCCGCGGCCGTACTCAAGTCGGCCAACCCGTCGGCGATCTCGGACGATCTCAAGAAGGCACTTATTGCCGGTGTTGACGCGAAGTCCTCGCTTGCGTCGATCTCGGTTTCTGGAGGCCGGCTCAACTTGAATAGTTCGCTCGGTCAGATAGCGGCGATCGGCAACACCACGAGCGTTTCGGCCGTCAACGGGAGGATCACCTACCGCGGCTCCAACAACGACGCGCACAACGTGTCGGTCTCGCACAGCGGAAGCAATGTCACCGTCGGCGATTCAACCGCCGCCGTCACGGCCGGCGCTGGTTGTACGAGTGTGGACGCGAACCAGGTGAGCTGCGCCGACTCGGGCATCACTGACCTGCGAATCGTCACTGGCAATCAGGCCGATGTCGTAACGATCAATTCCTCGCTGGACGCCTACGTGCGCACGCTCGGCGGGAACGATCAGATCAGCGGCGGATCCGGCGATGACCACCTCATTGGCGGCACCGGCAGCGACAGTCAGATCGGCGGCGACGGCGTCGACGTAGCCGACTACGGCGATCACACTGCGCCTGTAACGCTGACACTCGACCTTTCCGCCAACGATGGCTCCTCGGGCGAAGGCGACTCCATCGACAACAGCATTGAGAACCTCACCGGCGGCAGCAACGGCGACACGATCGTCGGAAACGGCGGCAACAATGAGTTGCGCGGCGCCGGCGGTGGCGACTCTCTGCAGGGCGGATCCGGCGACGACGCCCTCATCGGCGGCACCGGTGCCGATCAACTGATTGGCGACGGCGGCTCGGACACAGCCAATTACAGCGACCGGCTCGACGATGTCGCGCTTTCGATTGATGGGTCGGCAAACGACGGCTCCTCGGGCGAGGGTGACTCGATTGCTGCTTCGGTGGAAAACTTGCGAGGCGGTGGAGGAGACGACACGCTCTCCGGCAGCACCGGCGCGAACGCTTTCACCGGCGGCGAGGGAGTCGACACCGTCAGCTATTCCGGCCGCACAGAGGTCTTGTCGTTGACGCTCGACGGCGCCCCCAACGATGGCGCAACAGGGGAAGGCGACCTGCTTGCGGGCGACATTGAGAATCTCACTGGCGGCTCGGGCAGTGACACTTTGGCCGGTGGCGACGGCGACAACGTGCTAGATGGCGGACTCGGTGGCGACACGATTTCCGGTGGCGCCGGGCTCGACACCGTCACGTACGCCGCGCGAACGGCTCCTGTCACGGTGACGCTCTCCAGTGGCGCCAATGACGGAGTCTCAGGTGAAGGCGACAACGTCGGTAACGGCGTTGAGAAGCTGATCGGCGGGTCGGCCAACGACTCGCTCACCGGAGATTCGCTCGACAACTTGTTCGATGCACGCAACGGCGACGACACCATGAGCGGTGGTTCCGGAGACGACACCTTCATCAAGGGCTACACCGACGGCGCGGACGTGATGATCGGCGGGGACGGTTCCGACACTGTCGATTACAGCGGCCCGCCGAACATCGCAAACCGCATCATCTCGCTGGACGGCCTGCAGAACGACGGCATCAACGGCGGCAGCGTGTCGCCGTACGCGGACAACGTCGGCGCAGATGTCGAAAACGTGGTCGGCGGTAGGGGTGACGACACGATCTACGGCAACGGTCTCGACAACCGCCTGCTCGGCGGAGAGGACAACTCCAATGTCGGATCCCCGGCCGGCGACCAGATCTACGGCTATGGCGGGAACGACTTCCTCGATGGCGACGGATGGCCCACCTACTCGGGAACGACCGGTCCCGGTTGCGGTTTCCAGAACGCAGGAAGCGATTCTGTCTACGGTGGTTCCGGAAATGACCGACTGATCGGCGGACTCTCCAGTGATTCCAACGGCGCGCCCAACCGCGACTATCTCTACGGAGAAGACGGCGACGATGTGCTCTCTGGGGGCGTGGACCGTGACCATGGCGGTTACCCATGCATCAACTACGACGCAGGGTTCGACGAGGTCTACGGCGGCGCCGGTGACGACACCGCAGATTTCAGCCGCGTCACGGAATCAACGGCCACGTCTCTTGACGACCAGGCCAACGACGGCGTGATCGGCGGCAACGCGGCCTTCCAGTCGGTCGGTGGTCAGAACTACCACTCGGACATCGAGAACGTGACCGGCGCGCTCGGCGCGGACCGCATCGTCGGGTCCGCGGCTGCGAATCGCCTCGACGGCGGTGAGGGAAGCGACTCGATCGACGGACTGACCGGAGTCGATGATCTCCGAGGCGGGAACGGGATCGACTCGCTCAAGAGCGATGATGGTGACGCGGCCGATTCGGTCACATGCGGTGCCTCGACCGACTCGGTGCAGTCTGACGCCGGCGACTCCGTCGATCCCGACTGTGAGCAGTTGGGCGCGTCGCTCGCACACGTTGAGGTGGACAACGGGACTCTCCGCGTGACGGCAGTCGACGGGCAGTCGAACACGTACGTCGTCTCCTACGGCGACAGCTACTACAAGGTCGACGACCAGAAGAACGTGCTCAAGGCCGGCCCCGGCTGCGTGCAGTACTCGGCGTCGACTGCGTTCTGCACGCCGGTCGGCGTGACGCGCGGCGAGCTCAACGGTGGCGACTTGAATGACGTTCTGTGGGCGGTCGACTCGCCGCAGGCGCACGTCGTCCCGTTCACGCTCCGAAGTGGCCCGGGTGACGACACGCTGCTAGGTGGTGCCATGAACGACACGCTCGATGGCGGCACGGGGAGAGACCACTTCGACGGCTACGCCGGCATCGACACCGCGACGTATGCCGATCGAACTGAACCGCTCAATTTGGCGCTGAACTCAAGCGCGACAAGCGGTGCGGCGGGCGAGCAGGACTATTTGAACTCGAGCACCGTAGAGAACTTGACCGGTGGCTCTGGTGATGACACCATCACCGGTAACTCGCAGAACAACAAGCTGCAGGGTGGTCCCGGCAGTGATGTGATCTTCGGACTCGCCGGCGACGACAAGCTGATCAGCGGCGACCTTGGCACCGTTGACAGCAACGACTGCGGGGGCGGCACCAACGACACCGTTGTCCGAGATCCGGTCGATTCTGCCGACAATTGCGAGAATTCGCAGATCGACGACGGCAGTTCGCCGACGCTCACCGTAAGTCAGCCGGCAGAAGGAGCGGTGCTCGCGAGCGCCACAGTGAATGTGACTTTCACCGCCGGTGGCACCGCAATCGGGGCAGACTGCACGCTGGACAATGCGGCAGCAGTCTCATGCTCCTCCCCTTACGCATTCACCGGCGTCAGCGAGGGCAGTCACACGCTCGTCGTCACAGCGAACAGTGCGGCCGGCAGCTCAACCAGCGTGACGCGCCACTTCACAGTTGACAGCGTGACCCCGACTCCGTCGATCACGCTTAGTCCGGCTGGCCCTTCCAGCAACTCTGCACCCGTCGCGACGATCACCGATAACGACCCGGCCCCTTCGTCTGGAATCGCGTCGCGTGTCTGTCAGCTCGATCGCGGCGACAATGGTTCGGTTGAGCAGACGATCAGTCCGTGTCCGAGCGGGACGGCCATAGCTGGTGTTGCCGAAGGCATCAACCGTGTCAATGTCAATGTCACTGACAATGCCGGGAACGTCGGAAGCACGAGCGTGACGTACACGCTCGATACGGTCGCGCCGAACACGGCTATTGATTCTGGCCCTGCCAACGGGTCCACGACCGACGACCAGTCGGTGACGTTCAGCTATCACGGTTCTCCGGGCGCGGACGCCGCGAGCTTCGACTGCCGAGTGGATTCCGGCGCGTGGAGTTCGTGCGGCACCGGAGCCAGCGGCTCGTACACAACCGCGGTGCTCGCCAACGGATCGCACAGCTTCGACGTGCGAGCGAAGGATTCGGCGGGCAATGCCGACGCAAGCCCGGCGACGCGTAGCTTCACGGTTGCGACGACCGTTCCCGGTCAGTTGACAAACGGCGGCTCTGCGACCACGCCATCAACGGTCAACTTGACAGCTGAAGGGACGATGGATTGGGCGCATTGGGGCCGCAGCGTGGTCGGCGACTTCGAGCACAAGGCATCCGGCGGCACGAAGATCTCGAACTACACCCAGATCGGATCTGCCAACACGCCGGCGCGAGTCACTGCGACGCCGAATTACAGCTGGAGTGACGGTACGCCGACTGCGAGCGCTACGACGAACGGCGGCATCGCGGTCGGTGGCGCATCTGGGCGCGGCATTCGCATCACTGCGCCTGCTTCGCAGACGACGCGGACGATCAAGCTTTACGTCGGATTGGCCGGGGGCAGCGCTTTCTCGGCCGCCGGCGGCAACTTGGCGGCGTCGCTTTCTGACGGTTCCGCGACTGCCATCAGCGTCAACTCGCCAACGACGACGAGTTCGAGCCAGCTCGTCTACACGTTGAGTTACCGCTCTGCATCAAGCTCCGCGACGCTGACGGTGGAATGGAAGCAGAGTTCGTCTGGCTCCGGTCACCGCGTTCGTCTGTTTGCGGCGTCGTTGGCCGCGAGCTCCGACACAACGCCTCCGGCGGCGCCGTCGATCACCGCCCCGGCGGTCGACGACACCGTGGTCTCGAGCCCGACCACCGCCGTTAGTTTCACCGGCGAAGCGGGAGCGAGCTTCCAGTGCAAGGTTGCTGGAGTCAACTCGTACGCGTCCTGCAGTTCGGCGTACACGACGCCGAGTCTCTCTGACGGCTACTACACCGTGCGCGTGCGTGCGATCGATGCGGCCGGCAACGTCGGACCGGCTGCCTCCCGCAAGTTCTACGTCGCCCTGCCTCAGCGCAGCGCCTCGGTGTCCGTTGCGGACGCTCCTGCGTCGCTCAACCTGACTACTGTCGGCGCCGAGACGACAATCGACTGGGCTCAGTGGGGCTACAACTCGACGTCTTCGCAGAACTACCGCAACCGCAAGAGCGGCGCGACCGACCTGATCGGGACGTACACGGCGTCCGGCACGGTTTCACGTCAGACCACCGGCGCTCCGGCGAACTCGCCGGCGATCAGCTGGACCGGCGGCACACCGACGGCGAGCGTCTCGAACACCAAGTACCACGTCTCGGTGCCGAGCGTCAACAACTACTTCGAGCTGAACGTCACGGGCTCGACGACGAATCTGCGCACGTTGCGGCTCTACGTCGGGCTCAATCAGGCGAGCGGGTATCTGCAGCTCTTCTGGGGCAGCGAAACGACTCCGTTCTACACGAGTCCGACCGTGCAGAACACGACCGCGGCGAGCTTCAAGGAGTACACGGTGAGCTACCGCAGCTCCTCCGCGACCGAGAAGCTCAAGGCACGCTGGGTGCAATCGGCAGACCACGGGACCAACCGCGTCTCGCTGCACGCAGCAACGATCACTCAGAACGCCGATGCCGCCGCACCTGAGACGACGATCAGCTCGGGTCCTGCCAACGGTTCGGTGATCTCTTCGACGACGCCGCAGTTCGCGTTCGGAAGTTCCGAGGGCGGCAGCACGTTCCAGTGCCGCGTCGACAGTGCGGCTTTCGCGCCGTGCAGCTCCCCGCATACGACCTCCGCACTTGCCGCCGGTGAGCACACGTTCGATGTGCGCGCGATCGATGCGACCGGCAATATCGACCCGACGCCGGCGAGGCGGACGTTCGTGGTCGACTCCTAGCGGCGCAGAATCAAGCCGGTGACATCGCGCGGTCGTCGTCCGAGACCGCAGCCGCCTGCAGCTTGTCAGCGACCAGCTGACCGCAGGCGGCGGCGATGTCCTGGCCACGCGTGAGTCGCACTGTGGCCGGCACGCCGGCGCGCTTGAGTGTGTCGCGGAAGGCGCTGATCGTCGTGCGGGCCGATCCGCCATATCCGGAGCCGGTCGGGTTGTAGGGGATCAGGTTGACCTTGAAGGCCTCATGCGGGGTGAGCGCTTCGGCGAGCTGTTCAGCGTGGAGGCGGTGATCGTTCACGCCGTCCAGCATCACGTACTCGATGAAGACCTTGCGATTCGTCTTCCTGTAATGGCGCACGCACTCGGCCAGCACGTCCTCGAGCGGCCATCGGTCATTGACGGGCATGATCTTCGAGCGCAGTTCGGGGTCGGCCGCGTGCAGGCTGAACGCGAGCCGGATCGGGCGATCGATCTGATTGAACTGCTGGATGCCCGGTAGCCATCCGACAGTGGAGATCGTGGTGCGGCGGCTGGTGATGCCGACGTCGGGCAGCAGCTCGCAGGCCTCGAGCACGTTGTCGAGATTCATCATCGGCTCGCCCATGCCCATGAATACGCAGTGATCGATCGGCTCAATGCGCCTGAAGAAGAGCGCCTGTTCGACGATCTCTGCTGCTGTCAGGTTGCGACCGAAGGCCATCTTTCCGGTGGCGCAGAAAGTGCAGGTCAGCGGACATCCGGATTGGCTGGAAACGCAGATCGATCGCCGCCCGTCGCGGTAGCGCATCATCACCGATTCGACCGGGCGGCCGTCTTCGGTGTGGAAGAGGACCTTGACCGTGCCATCGCGCGACTCGGCCTGGTCGACCAGTTCCAGCGACATAAACGGCACGCGCACTGCGAGCTCGGCGCGCAGCTCAGCGGGCACGTTGCGCATCTCGTCGTAGCCGAGCGCCCCGCGAGCAGTCCACTCCCACACCTGCTTGGCGCGGTAGGGAGGCTCGCCAAGTTCCTCAAGCACACTCCGAAGCAAAACCAAGTCCATCGTCATACGGTACGCACGCCCACCCAAAACCCCGCAATTCCCGCATGACCTTTGGCACCAGGTGCCAGAGGTTGGTCGCAAGCTGCGGGGTTTTGGGTGCGTAGGCTTGTGGTTGTGCGTCTGGCCAAGTACATCGCCCATGCAGGGGTCGCGAGTCGTCGTGCTTCGGAGCAGTTGATTTTCGACGGGCGGGTGACCGTCGACGGCAACACCGTGACCGATCCGGCGCGCGACGTCGATGACGGCAACACGATCACCGTCGACGGCGACAGAGTCGCAACCGAACAGACGGTCGTCTACGCAGTGAACAAGCCGCTCGGCGTGATCAGCACCGCCAGCGATCCCGAGGGCCGCCGCACGGTGGTCGATCTCGTCGGCACCGAGAAGCGGCTCTACCCGGTCGGGCGCCTTGACGCAAACTCCCACGGTCTGATGCTCGTCACCAACGACGGCGACCTAGCCAACAAGCTCAGCCACCCGCGCTACGGCGTGCCCAAGCGCTACAAGGTGCGCGTGCGGCGCGGGGCACCACTCTCCACTGCCGAGATCGACCACTTGGCCCGCGGCGTCGAACTCGAAGACGGCAAGACCCGCCGCGCCGAGGTCACAAAGACCGGTCAGCGCGAATTTGAGATTGTGATCAGCGAAGGCCGCAACCGGCAGATTCGCCGAATGTGCGAGGCGCTCGGCCGTGACGTCGGCGATCTCCAGCGCATCGCCTTCGGTCCGCTTGAGCTCGGCAGGCTCAAAGAGGGCACGGCGCGCCGGCTTTCGAACGAGGAGGTCGAAACGCTCTGGCAGAATGTCCAGCTCCCGACCAAGGCGCCAAGCAAGGGACCAAAGGCGCGCAGCGGTCGGGGGAGATCACGATGAGCGATTCGATCGAGAACCAGAAGCTTTTTGCACTACGCGGTGCGACCACCGTGGGTGCAAACGACGCGGAGCAGATCGTTGAGGCGACCGAGGAACTGCTGGTCGAGGTGCTGCGCCGCAACAACCTCACTCCGGCTGCCCTTGTCTCATGCGTCTTCACGACTACGGCCGATCTCAACGCACAGTTTCCCGCCGTCGCCGCACGCAACATCGGGATGAATGCCGTCCCGCTGCTCTGCGCGCGTGAGATAGACGTCCCCGATTCCCTGCCGCGCGCGATCCGCATCATGCTGCACTACTACGCGCCGGTCGGTCACGAGCCGAAGCACGTCTACCTGCGCGACGCAGTCACGCTGCGCACTGATCTGACCGCTGCCCAGTAGGAGCGCGACGTGCCGCTGAGGATCAACGAAACGATCGCCGCGATTCCGGTCTATCCGCAGGCCGCCACCTACGCCTTCGGCGGCCCACTGGTGAAGATGTCGTCCAACGAGTCGCCGCACCGACCGCACCCGGCTGTCGCGGAAGCGATCGCCGGCGCCGCCAAGGACGCCAACAGATATCCCGACCCAACCGGCACCGCATTTCGCGAAAAGCTCGCAGCGGCCTACGACATGGCCGCCGAGCAGATTGTGCTGGGCAACGGCTCCTGTGAGATCCTGCTCGCCGGCGCGCAGGTGCTGCTCGAGCCGGGCGCCGAACTCGTCTACGCCTGGCCGAGCTTCTCGATGTACCCGCACCTCGCCGCGATGACGGGCGCCAAGGCCGTAGAGGTTCCGCTCACGAAGGATCACCGCCACGACCTCGAAGCGATGGCGGCCGCAATCACGCCCGCCACGAAGATGGTGCTGCTTTGCAACCCGAACAACCCGACCGGCACGTTTGTCGATCACGATGCGATCAACGAGTTCGTCTACGAGGTGCCCAAGGACGTCTGCGTCGTGATCGACGAGGCTTACATCGAGTTTGTGGAGTGTGCCGACCGCGACGCGCTGCTGCCGCTGGTGATCGAGCACGACAACGTCGTGATCACGCGCACCTTCGCGAAGATCTACGGCCTTGCGGGCCTGCGCGTCGGCTACGGCTTTGCGCCCATCGAGTTCAAGCAGGCGATCGACCTCGTTCGTCAACCGTTCAGCGTCAATCTGATCGCGCAAGCTGCGGCGACCGAAGCGCTCAATCATCCGGATGACGTCAAGGAGCGCGTGCTCTCGACGATCGCCGAACGCCAGTGGGTCGAGACCGAGTTGCGCGACGCCGGATTCCAAACCGCCGAGACCCAGACCAACTTCAGTTGGATCGACCTCGGTGGACTCGATGAGAGCCCCGTGATGGAATCACTCGCCAAGCAGGGGATCATCGTGCGCGCAGGCACGGCGCTCGGCGCGCCTGGTTTCATCCGCGCCAGTTACTGCGACCACGAAGACAACGAGCGTTTCGTAGCAGCAATGCGGAATTTGCGCGCTTAATCGCGTATTCTGTCCACTCGGCGTAGGGGCGGAATCGACCGCTTCGCGGCGTAGAGAACACCAAATACGTTTGCAGGCAAGAACTTTGGTGCGACCGTGCCCCACGGGCCCGGCCGAAGCAGCACTCAGAACCGAATAAGCACAAACCGACCACTCCAAGAGAGAAACGCAGGCAACCCAAAATGATGATCGTGATGCAAGAAGGCGCCACCGAGGAGCAAATCCAGAGCGTCATCGACCGCATTGAGAAGGCCGGCGCAAGCGCCCACGTCTCGCGCGGCCAGTTTGTGACGGTCATCGGCGCGGTCGGCGACGCCGACAGCCGCGTCAACGAGGCCGGACTCGAGCTCGCCGACGGCGTCGATCACGTCGTGCCGATCATGAAGCCCTACAAGCTTTCGAGCCTGCAGTTCAAAAAGGGCGAGCGCACGACCATCGATATTGAAGGCCGCAAAATCGGTGGCGGGACCTTCGCGCTGATCGCCGGCCCCTGCACCGTCGAGAGCCGCGAGCAGGTCTTCACGTCGGCCCAGCAGTGCAAAGACGCCGGCGTCCCATTCTTCCGCGGCGGCGCCTACAAGCCGCGGACCTCGCCGTACTCCTTCCAGGGCCTGGGCGTCGAGGGCCTGCGCATCCTCGGCGAGGCCAAGCAGGAGTTCGGCATGCCGATCGTCACCGAGCTGATGGACGTTCGCGACGTCGAGCACGTCGTCGAGTACGCCGACGTCATCCAGGTAGGCGCGCGCAACATGCAGAACTACACGCTCCTGACCGAGATCGGGCGCTCCGGCGTGCCGGCGCTGCTCAAGCGCGGGCTCTCTGGGACGATCGAAGATCTCCTGATGGCCTCCGAGTACATCCTCAAGGAAGGCAACCAGGACGTCATGCTCTGCGAGCGCGGAATCCGCACGTTCGAGCCGGGCTACCGCTTCACGTTGGATCTCTTGGCTGTGCCGGTTCTCCAGCAGCTGACGCACCTGCCGATCGTCGTCGACCCGTCGCACGCCGCTGGGCGGCGCGACCTCGTGCTCTCGATGTCGCTGGCTGCCGCTGCTGCGGGTGCCGACGGCATCATCGTTGAGACGCACCCCGACCCCGAGAATGCAGTCTGCGACGGTCCGCAGGCGATCGTGGGCAGCGAGTTCGGCGACTACGCCGCGCAGGTCAACCGTATTGCGGAGATGGTCGGCAAGACCGCCGAAGTGATCGCGGCCTAGCCGCGCCCGCAAGCCGTCCCGTGCGGGCGGTAGAAATGGCGTGTGCGCAATCCCTTCTCACGCCCGCCCGTGCCTGGATCCGGCGAAGTTGCGGGCCCGACGTATGTGGCGCTCGACCCGCAGGCGATGGAAAGCATGTTCGTGGCGCCGAAGTGGCTCAGGGACATCGGCATCACGTCTTGGTTCGCGCTGGGCGCGGCGCTCCTCCTGACGGCGATAATCGCGCTGCTCGCGCTGACGGCAACGATCGTCGTCCCGGTGATCGTCGCCGCGGTGATCGCGGCCGTGGCTTCGCCGATTGTCGGCTGGCAGCAGCGCAAGGGCATCCCGCGCGGGCTGGCGACGATCATCTTCGTCCTGCTCTTCCTCGTGGTCGCGGGGCTTTTGGCCTACGCGGTGATGTCCGGGATCGTCAGCCAGGCCGGCGAGGCGAGCAAGGAGCTAAAGCACGCGTCGAACGAGATCACCGGCTGGCTCTCGCAGCACGGCATCAATGCGGGCAAGGCTCAGAGCGCGCAACAGAGCGTCGAGCAGGGCTCGACCAAATCGGTCTCGACGCTCTTGAACGGTCTCGTCAACGCGATCGGCGGTCTCTCGAGCATCGTTTTCGGATTGGCGATGGTGCTGATCAGCCTGATCTTCCTGCTCAAGGACGGACCGATGATTCGCGCGTGGACCGAGCGCCACATGGGGGTTCCAGGGCCGGTCGCACACGTGATCACAGGCCGGCTGATCGGATCGCTGCGCGGCTACTTCCTCGGCGTGACGATCATCGCTGTCTTCAACGCGGTGGTCGTGGGCGTCGGTGCGGCGTTGCTCGGCGTGCCATTGGTTGCGACCATCGCCCTGGTCACCTTTATCGGCGCGTACATCCCGTTTCTGGGCGCCTGGGTCGCTGGCGCTTTCTCAGTGCTCATCGCGTTCGGTGCCGGCACCGAGACCGCTGTCGTCGGAATGATCATCATCCAGCTGCTCGCAAATGGCTTGCTCCAACAGCTCGTACAGCCGATCGCGTACGGCGCGGCACTGGGAATCCACCCGCTCGCGGCGCTGATCGCCACGATCGGCGGTGGATGCCTTTTTGGCTCGATCGGACTGATCCTGGGTGCGCCGATGGTCTCTGCGGCCGTGCGGATTTCGGCGGACCTGGCCAATGCGCG
>CAZRAA010000010.1:0-44193 GCA_964597975.1 uncultured Thermoleophilaceae bacterium
CAGATCTACAACTGGCTCTCGAACCCTCAGGAGGACTTCAAGTCGCTCGCGGCCAGCGCGATCATCGTCTTGATGGTGATCCTGCTGATCTTCAACTCGGTCGCGATCGTCATCCGAAATCGATTCGAGCGCAAGTGGTGATGGGGTCGGACCCCGGCGCGAAAGGACTGGAGTAATGTCGCACGAGCACTTCGAGGAGACCACGACTTTGACTTGGAAAGAGAAAGACGATCCTGAGCCCTCAGCGCTTGACGTGGCAAAGGCCGACGCCGCGCTAAACGCAGCTCCGACCGTCGCCGAAGTCTCCAGGCCGATCTTCGAAATCGAGAAGGTGAGCGTGCGCTACAGCGGCGCGCTGGCGATCAAGGAGGCGAGCTTCTCCGTGCCCAAGAACGAGATCGTCGCGATGATCGGCGCCTCGGGTTGCGGCAAGAGCACGCTGCTCCGCTGCCTCAACCGCATGAACGATCTGATCCCCGGAGCGACCGTCGAGGGCTCGATCAACTACCACGGCCAGGATCTCTATGGCCCCGCGGTCGACCCGGTCCAGGTGCGCAAACACATCGGCATGGTCTTCCAGAAGCCCAATCCATTCCCCAAGTCGATCTTTGACAACGTCGCTTTCGGCCCGAAGGTGCTCGGTATGAAGGTCGACATCGACGAGGTCGTCGAAACTTCACTGCGCCGCGCATCGCTATGGGACGAAGTCAAGGACCGCCTCAAGGAGAGTGCCCTCGGCATGAGCGGCGGTCAGCAACAGCGACTCTGCATTGCGCGCGCGATCGCGACTTCCCCGGACGTGATCCTGATGGACGAACCGTGCTCGGCGCTTGACCCGATCTCAACCGCGCGTATTGAAGACCTGATGACCGAGCTGAAGAACAACTTCACGATCGTCATCGTCACGCACAACATGCAGCAGGCGGCCCGAGTGAGCGACCGCACGGCCTACTTCACGGTCGAGGTCGGAGAGCAGGACAACCGCTACGGCAAGCTCGTCGAGTTCGACGACACAGAAAAGATCTTCACAAATCCGAGCGATCAGCGCACGGAAGACTACGTCAGCGGAAAGGTCGGATGATGGCCGAAGAACTGGCGGGCGGCACACGCATCGTCTTTCACGAGGAGCTCCAGAACATCGAGGAGAAGGTCCTCTCGATGTTCGATCTCGCAGCGCAGATGTCCGACCGTGCGGTCGAGAGCGTGCTCAACCAAGACGTTGAGCTCGCGACCCTCGTGATCGAATCCGACGACCAGATCGACGGGCGCTACCTCGATGTCAACCAGGGCCTGCTCAACCTGATCGCGCTGCAGGCGCCGGTCGCAAGCGACCTGCGGGTGATCGCGGCGCTGCTCAACACGATCAACCACGTCGAGCGAATGGGCGACCTCGCCGTGAACATCGCCAAGACCGTCCCACTGGCCGGTGAGGAGCCGCCGGTCGACGCCGCGACTCTCGACATCATCGAGCGCATGGGACTTCAGGTCCGAAGCCAGATCTTCCAGGCCAAGCACGCGCTGGCCAACCGCGACGCCGAGCTCTCCGAAGCGTTGGTTCGCGAGGACGACGAACTAGACCAGCTCAACCGCGAGATCTTCAAGCGCGCGATCGAGATCGGCACCGACGAGGATCGCCGCGAGTGGGCGATCCTGATGGTCCTGATCGGCCGCCACCTCGAGCGCATCGGCGACAACTGCGTCGACATCGGCGAGCAGACGGCATTCGTCGTCACCGGTGAGTTCCGCGAGTTCACGGACGCCTCGTCAAGCCGTCCAAAGCCAGCGCAGTAGCCCGCCTTACTGCGTAGCCGGCCGCCCACGCCTGGCTTGCCGCTCCTGGTACCAGTCCTTGCGTGCGATGTAGACCTGCTTATCGACGGTGGCGTAGATCTTGCCGGCGGCGTCTTTGAGATCCAGCGAGTAGACCCAATCGAGCTTGTTCTGATCGTCGACCTGCGCTCGCAGCTCCGCGACCAGCGCCGCAGGCAGGCGAAACTCGGCATAGAGCGTCTCGGTCCCGGGGCGCTTGAAGGCGACCTTTGCGCCCTTGTCCCAGACGACGTAATCCTCACCGAGCTGACGGATCAACATCACCATCACGTAGGGATCTGTGGCCGCGTAGATGCTGCCGCCGAAGATCGTCCCGACGTAGTTGCGCGTGCGCCAGTTGAGCGGCACGCGAACGTCGATCTCGGTCCAATCCTCTGAGACGTGCGTCACGCGCCCGCCGGTGCCGACGATCGCCGGCCAGATGTTGAAGACACGCCAGTCGAGCGCGTGCGGCAGGCGCTCTCGCAGCCGCCGAATCATGTCGCCGTGGAGATCGTCCCGGTTGCGGCAAGCACAAGCACGAGCCCGCCGAGCGCGAAGCGGTAGAGCACGAAGATCTTCAGCGAATGTTCGCCGAGCCACTTGAGCAGGAAAGCAATCGACCAGTAGCCGACGATAAAGGCGGCGATCGTCGAAGCGATGATCGCCGCGAGGCTCGCGCCGGTGTCATGTCCGACCGCGTCCTTCAATTCGTAGACACCACTGAGCACGACCGCCGGGATCGACAACAGGAACGAAAAGCGCGCCGCATCCTGGCGCGAGAATCCGCGAAAGAGGCCGAAGGTGATCGTGGCGCCCGAGCGCGACACTCCGGGGATCAACGCCAGGGATTGGGCGATTCCGATGATCACCGCGTCCGGCGGCTTGATCTGTGAAAGATGCCTGACGTGCTTGGCAAAGATGTCGGCCGCGGCCATGATCGCGCCGAAGACGATCAACATTGTGCCGACCAAGTAGAGATTGCGCGCGCCGCTCTCGATCTGGTCGCTGAAAACGACACCAAAGATCACGATCGGTACGGTGCCAAGACCCAGGTACCAGCCCATCCGCGCATCAAAGCGCTCCTGTTCGCTGTCGGTCCGCCCGAAGAGTCCCAGCGTCCAGGCTCGCAGGATGCGCCAGAGGTCTTGGCGGAAGTAGATCACCACCGCGGCCATCGTGCCGAGCTGGATGACCGCCGTGAAGGCGGCGCCAGGATCCTCCCAGCCAAAAAGCGCGGGGACGATCAACAGATGCCCACTGCTTGAGATCGGCAGGAACTCAGTAAGCCCCTGGACGATGCCGAGAATGATCGCTTCGAAGATGCTCATTGGCGGCGCACGTTAGTGGAAGCGAGCCGAGGTTTTGGCGTTGATCGCGGTTGTACACTCTGCGGCGATGAAGAAAGCAGCCCAGACAGTCCTGCTCAGCCTCGCGATCCTCGCGATTTCGGCCCAGGCGGCATTCGCCGGCGACAACGGTCAAGGCTGGATCGGCGAGGCCAACGACAAGATCGTCACCTTCTTCGGTCTTGGCATCGTGATCATCTTCCCGCTCGTCGCCCTGATCGGCAGCTACATCCAAGGCCGCCTCGAGCGCCGCGCCGACGAGCGCAAGAGCGCGATCTTCAAGCACCGCTAGGCCGCGCAGGCGGCTTCGAGAGTTGAGCACTGCGCCGTGTCCGTGACGCGCTGCGGCTGCATCGACGTCGGCTCAAACACGACGGCACTGCTGGTGGCAGACGTCGCCCACGGTGAGATCGCCCCCGTCGGCACGCGCCGCGTCTTCACGATGCTCGGCGACGAGAGCGGCCCGACGGGAATCAGCCACGAAAAGATCGCCGAAGTCGTGATCGCAGTCGAGGAACTCCTCGACTACGTACAGCAACTCAAGTGCGACCACATCGAACTGGTCGCCACGCACGTCGTCCGCGAGGCGCACAACGGCCATGAACTCGAAAGGAAGATCTTCGAGGCCACGGGCAAGCGCCTGGAGGTGATCGACGGACACCAGGAAGCGCGCTTCTCGTTCATCGGCGCAGTCGGCGGGATGCACCGCGTGCGTGGCACAACGGTCGTGATCGATGCCGGTGGCGGATCGACGGAGGTGTCGTACTGCTCCCCCGGCGGCGACCCCGTGACCGCCAGCTACGCAATCGGCTCGGCCACGCTGACCAGGCGCTTCATCGACAGCGATCCGCCGTTGCCAGAGGAGATCAACCGCGCCCGCGAGTACGCCGACCGAGCGTTCGGCGAACTTGCTCTCCCTGACACCTGTGCCTTGGCGCTCGCGGTCGGCGGCGGAGCAAGCACTGCCCGTCAGCTGACGGGCGGCGTGCTCGAGAGCGCGAATATCGCGCGTGTACTTGCCCTCACCACCAGCACGGCGAGCCGTGACCTTGCGGCCAAGTTCGGAATCGCGGAGAATCGGGCGCGGATCCTTCCGGCCGGCCTCGCGATCCTCGAATCGCTCGTGGAACGGCTCGGTTTTGGTCTTGAGGTTGGGCGCGGCGGGCTGCGCGAAGGGGTCTTGATCGACCGTTACGGCGGCGCGCCCCTGTAAGAATGCGGGGGATGCGACGCAACGCGTTGTCAATTGCGATCGTCGCCTTCTTCGCACTCGCGCTCTCGGGCTGCTTTGCGGGCGGCGGACCCTCGTCAGAAGAGATAAGCGAGCGCCTGGTCAGCTCGTTCACGGACGTTGCCTGCGCGGACGAGGACGTCGCGGGCGGCTCGGTCGAACAGAGTGGCGGCGTCCACTGGTGTGGCGACGTAAGCGAGAACTCCGCCGAGATCTCGAGCAGTTGTCGCCCGAGTGGCGACGGCGAGACGTGCATCGTCAACGCGCGCGACGAAGGTGTCTACCGCGTGACTATCGAGACCGACGAGAACGACTGCCGCAAGCCGACTGACCTGGAGGTCGTCAAGGAGCCCGCGAAGGAAAGCGCACTGGCAACGCTGCTCGACCGGCGGGACACGGACTCCGGACGCTCGCTGGCGGAGCTTTGGGCCCAAGGCGCAGGCTGCGGGTAGTCGAGATCGCCCGCACTCAGAACGTCAAGTCCGGCAGCAACCTCGCCTCATGCTCGCGATCAACGCGCGCCGCGACTTCTACCAGCTCCTCAAGGCCCGATCCGCGCAACTTGTTGCCGAGCAACTCGTCGATCTGAAAGATCCCCGCAGAATTGTTCAGCGCGATCTCGACGCGCACCGGCTTCGCCTCGCCTGGCAGGATCGTCACCCCGTCCACTGCCGCGGCCGAGAGCGCATGGATGTTGTTCTGCCCGGCCTCAAACGGCACGCGCGAGCGGCCGGCAGCCATATCCAACGCATCGGCGACCCGGACGATTCCGGCTTCCAGCGTCAGCGGGCGCCCGCTGCTGCGGTGGCCGATGATCGCATGCTCGATCTCTCCGGCCACGACCGATCGCTCGGGCTCTTCGTAAATGCCATCGAGCAACGCCGGCAGCTTGTCGGCTGCGAGGAAGAGGCTGTAGGCCTCGTGGTCGACGCGGTGAATCGACATGCCTACGTCGTGCAGCATCGCCGCCGCTGCGACAACAACTTCGGCGTCGCGACGCCCCATGTTGAAGTCAGCGACAATCGACGGCTCAACGCCCCGGCGAGTGATCAGCCGGAGGATCCTCAGTGCGATGTTCGTGACGACCTGAATGTGCACCCAGCCGTGGTCTGACATCCCCAGCCGTTTGGTCGCATTGACCCCGGCCGAGAGCCACCACGCTTTGAGCTGCTGGTCGGCGTCCGCGTTCTCGAGCAGTCGCTCGAGCTTGAGGTTGCCGCGGGTCGGGAAGTGCAGGCCGATTGCCGCGATCGCGGCGCTTGGAGAGAGATCCTCGATCTGGACCTCTCGTACTTGTTCTTTGATCTGTGTCATACAGATCAACTTAGAGACGGATCAGCGCGCGGCGGCCGGGCTTCACCGATCTTTCACAAATGCCTAATTGGGCAGGAAGGCCGGCGGGATCGTGCCCTTCAGCTCGATTTCATCCGAGCCGATCTCCGAGCGCTCATAGATTTCGCGCAGCAGGCAGTGAATGTTGACGTCCTGCGGCTCGCCGTGGTGCCAGTGCCAAGAATGGAGGATCCCCTCGGTGACAAAGCCGATCCGCTGCAGCGCCGACTTCGATCGACCGTTTCGCACATGGCTGTAGGAGCTGATGCGCGTCAGACCGAGGTGACGAAAGCCCAGGCCCAGCACCAACGACTTCGAGGCGAGGTTGACGCCGGTGCCCCAGTAGCGATGACCGAGCCAAGAACCCACGACCGCGCGATGATCGCGCTTGGAAAACTCGGTCAGACCCGTGACGCCGACAACGTTGTCCGTGGCGCGCTCGACGATCACGAATTCGAGCAGCTGGCCGGTGTCGCGCTTGGCCTGTAGGTCCGCGATGTACTTCTGCGGCTGTTCAATTGAGGTGTAAGGACCCCAGCTGAAGAAGCGCGTGACCGCGGGATCTTCGGCCAGGTGAAGGAGCTGTTCGGCGTCCTCGGGGACGGCCAGACGCAGCAGGTAGTCCTTGCCGATCACCTGAAGGTCGGTCGGCTGCTCGGTCTGGATCTCGATCGCGGGTGTCGGTTCGATCGTCATTCGGGCCGCATCCTATCCGTATGATTTGCGTGCGTGATCGCGCTGCTCTACGACATTCATGGCAACGATCTCGCCCTGGAAGCAGTGATCGCCGACGCGCGCGCCGCTGGCGCAGACGCCTGGCTCCTGGGCGGCGACTACTGCTTGATGGGCTCGCAACCCGCCGCTGTGCTCGACCGGCTCGAAACGCTCCCGGCCGACACAGTCTGGCTTCGCGGCAACACCGAGCGCTGGGTCGAACGCCCGGGCTCCACGGACATTCCGCTCGATGCGATTCGCGACGCAGCGCTCTTCGTTGAGCACGCCATCGGGGTCGAGTCGGTGCGCGAGCTGGCCGCATTGCCCGATCTCGTGCACGACGTCCCGTTCGCCGGCGCGACGATGACGCTCTTCTGCCACGCCTCGCCGGGCTCAGACATGGTCGGCTTCACCGAGCAAGAGTGCGAGTCCGATGGCGCCGCGGCCGAAAGCGACTTCGAGGCCAACACGATCGTCTGCGGCCACACGCATATTCAGTTCGCGCGTGAAGTCGGCGTGATCGAGATCGTCAACCCCGGAAGCGTAGGGATGCCCTTTGACGGCGACCAGCGCGCCGCCTACGCCCTGCTCGCCCCGGACGGCTCGTTCGACCTGCGGCGCGTCGAATACGACGTCGAGCGCGCGATCGCCGCCTATGACGCGATCGAAACCGAATGGGCCGAGATCGCCCGCCGCCGCTTAGCCACCGCACGAATCTGATTCCGCCGGGCGCGGCGGGGCCGATCAGATCAGCCGCAGCGTGGAGCCGTGGCGCTTCAGCCAGAGGCGGCTCTCGCGCCATTCGGGCACTCGCGCCTCCATCAGGTCCCAGAAGCGCGAGGAATGGTCACGGACCTCGAGGTGCGCAGCCTCGTGCTCGACGACATAGTCGAGCACTGCCTCCGGCGCCAGCAGCAGCCGCCAGTTGAAGCTGATCGTCCCGCTGCTCGAGCAGCTCCCCCACCGCGTCTTCTGATCACGCACCGCCACCCGTTCATAGCTCGTGCCGTTGCGCTCCACGCAGGCATCGAGCCGCGCCGCAAACAACTCCCGTGCCTGCCGGCGATACCACCGCTCAAGCGCCGCAGCGACAGTCTCGCGGCGCCGATCCGGCACGCGGACCCACAGCTCACCCGCGGCAGCTTTGTGCGTGACGCGCCCCGACGGCCCCTCAAGTATGCGCAGGGTCAGATCGACCCCGACGAACGGAACGCTCGACCCGTCTGTAAGTGAGCGCGACGCGACGATCTCGTCAGCCGCTTCGATCTTCGCCAGGGTGCGGTTGATCCACTCGGCGCGCTCGTCAATGAACGCGTGGCCGTGGCGCTCGGCGGTGCGCTCCGGAAGCGTGAGCACGACGCCGTCGTCTCCGACCGTGATGCGGATGTTCTTGGCGCGCTTGGAGCGCCGCAGGGCGTAGCGAAAGCCGTCGCCCGCGAAGACGAGCTCAGCCGCCTCGCTCACTCCCACTCAATGGTCGCGGGCGGCTTGCTCGAGATGTCGAGCGTCACGCGATTGACGCCGCGCAGCTCGTTGATCAGGCGCTTGGAGACCGTTTCAAGCAGGTCGTACGGCAGTCGCGCCCAGTCGGCCGTCATCGCGTCATCGGAGGTGACCGCGCGAATCACGATCGGATACGCGTAGGAGCGTTCATCGCCTTGTACACCGACCGACTTGACGACCGGCAGTACGCAGAAGCTCTGCCAGAGCTCGCGATAGAGACCGGCCTTGCGAATCTCGTCCTGCAGAATCGCATCCGCCTCGCGCACAATCTCCAGCCGCTCGCGGTTCACCTCGCCGCCAACGATTCGAATCGCCAGGCCGGGTCCCGGGAAGGGCTGACGCCAGACGAGGTTCTCTGCCATTCCGAGTTCTGCGCCGACGGCGCGCACCTCGTCCTTGAAGAGCCAGCGCAGCGGCTCGACCAGCTCGAAATCCATGTCCTCGGGCAGTCCGCCGACGTTGTGGTGGGACTTGATCGTCGACGTGCCATGCCCGCCGCCGCTCTCGATCACATCCGAGTAGAGCGTGCCCTGGACGAGGAACTTGGCCTCAAGCGCGCCGGCCTCGGCCTCAAACGTGCGGATGAACTGGTCGCCGATGATCTTGCGCTTTGCTTCCGGGTCGGTGACGCCGGCCAGGCGCTCAAGGAACACATCGGCGGCGTCCACATGGATCAGCGGCACGTGGAAGTTGTCGCGAAACACGGCGACGACCTGCTCGGCCTCGTTCTTGCGCATCATGCCGTGATCGACGAAGACGCACGTGAGCTGATCGCCGATCGCCTTGTGCACGAGCAGCGCCGCGACCGAGCTGTCAACGCCGCCCGAGAGACCGCAGATCACCTTCCCGTCGCCGACCTGCTCGCGGATCTTGGCGATCTGCTCGTCGATCACCGACGCCGGACTCCAAAGGCCGTCGGCCCCGCAGACGTCGTAGAGGAAGCGCTTGAGTACGTCAGTCCCGTAGGGCGTGTGCACGACCTCGGGGTGAAACTGGATGCCGTAGAGCCGGCGCTCGTTGTCCTCGAAGGCAGCCACCGGCGATTCGTCGGACGACGCCAGCGCCGTGAAACCGGGCGGCGCCTCGTAAACCGTGTCGCGGTGACTCATCCAGCACTGCTGCTCATCCGGCAGGTCGCGAAAGAGCCGGCCGTGCTCCTTGACGTGCAGATTTGAGCGGCCGAACTCGCCGACCGGAGCCTGCTCAACTCGTCCGCCGAGGCCGAGCGCCATCGCCTGCATTCCGTAGCAAATGCCCATCACCGGGATGCCGAGTTCGAGCAGTTCCTTGCGCAGCTCCGGCGCGTCATCGGTGTAGACCGAGGCCGGGCCGCCGGAGAGAATCAGACCGCTCGGCTGCCGCGCGATCAGATCCTCGACCGGGATATTCGCCGGCAGCAGCTCCGAGTAGACACCGCACTCGCGCACGCGGCGGGCAATCAGCTGGTTGTACTGGCCCCCGAAGTCGAGAACCAACACCTCCTGCGCCTGGAGTTCTGAGCCGCCGATCGCACCGCCGGCGACGCCAAGCTCAGCTGCTGCGTCGCCTGCGGTGGCGTGCTCGGGCGGATTCAACGCCGCCCCTAGTTCTTGTCGACCGCGACGGCGACGGCCGCGCGTCCGTTGGATCCCATGCCTACCGACTGCGCGCGCTGGAGCTGCTTGCCCTCGGTCTGCAGCGACGGAGCCACCATCACCTCAGCCCGGTGGAACTCGGGAATGTCGGCGTAGCCGGTGGTCGCCATCGAGGTGCGAAGTCCGCCCATCAAGTTGAACGTGCCGTCGTTCTCGTTGGCGGGCCCGAGCAGGATCTGCTCGAGCGAGCCGTTCTGCTCGGTGCGCACACGTGCGCCACGCGGGAGCGACGGGTGGAAGGTCGCCATGCCCCAGTGGAATCCGCGGCCAGGCGCCTCATAGGCGCGAGCAAGCGGCGAGCCGATCATCACGGCGTCAGCCCCGCAGGCGACGGCCTTGGAAACGTCGCCGCCGTTGCGCATGCCGCCGTCGGCGATCACGTTGACGTATTCGCCGGTCTCAAGCATGTGCTGGCTGCGCGCGGCCTGGACATCGGCGATCGCGGTCGCCTGCGGCACGCCGACTCCGAGTACGCCACGCGTAGTGCACGCGGCGCCCGGTCCAACGCCCACGAGGACGCCGACGCAACCGGTGCGCATCAGGTGCAGTGCGGTCGAGTAGCTGGCGCAGCCGCCGAGCACACACGGGATCGGGATCTCGTTGATGAACTCCTTGAGGTTGAGCGGCTCAACCGTTGTCGAGACGTGCTCAGCGGAGATCACGGTGCCCTGGATCACAAGGATGTCAAGGCCGGCGTCGAGCGCAATCTCGTAATAGTCCTGCACCTTCTGCGGGGTCAGCGAGGCGGCGGTCACCACGCCCTGCTCCTTAATCTCGCGAATCCGCTGGGCGAGCAGTTCGGGCTTGACCGGCTCCTCGTAAATCTTCTGCATCTCGGCGGTCGCGACTTCAGGCGCGTAACCGGCGATCTGGTCGAGTTTCTCCTCGGCGTTCTCGTATCGCGAGAAGATCCCCTCGAGGTTGAGCACGCCGAGACCGCCGAGCTTGCCGATGATGCCGGCGGTCTTGGGCGAGATGACGCCGTCCATCGCCGATCCCATCAGCGGCAGCTCGAAGCGATACGGGCCGAGCGTCCAGGAGATGTCTACGTCGTCAGGGTCACGCGTCCTGCGCGACGGGACGATGGCGATGTCGTCGAAGCCGTAGGCACGACGACCTTTCTTACCGCGGCCGATCTCTACTTCCATGGATACCTCAAGATGGTGGGACGCGCTGGTCCGGATCGATGGGTGCCGGCCAGCAACAGGGGCTTCATCCGTCTACGTTACCAATGGGCAGGACGGCTCTAATCGGCAGATTTGGAGCGGGATTGCGGCTCCGCAAAACTTGCCTGCAAAGTGGCGAAAAAGTTCGGCCCTAGGAGACGACTGGGCGGCGGATCGCGTCGATTTCGACGCGATCTACGAGTTGGTCGACCGCCGTGCGGTCGAGCGTCCCCGCGCCGAAGTGCTGAGTCGACTCGGCGCCGCAGGCTACGGCGTAGCGCAGAGCCTCTTCGCCGCCGAGTCCGATATAGCGGGCGCTGACCAGCCCGGCGACGAGCGCGTCGCCCGAACCGACGGTCGTGACCGGATCGAGTTCGGGTGCCTTCACGTGCAGGGTTGTGTCTGGCTGCTCCTCGATCACCGCCCAGCATCCGTCGCTGCTGGTGACCACGGCGTCGCGCGCGCCGAGCGTACGCAGTTCGACCGGGGCCGATGCGAGGTCGGCATCGTCAACAAACTCTCGGCCGGCGAGCTCTTCAGTTTCGAGCACGTTCGGCGCGATCATGTCGGGCTCCGAGCGCAGCGCCTGGAGCATCACGTCACCCTCGGCGTCGACCAGCGTGGTGACGCCCGCCTTGCGCAGCGCGGTCACCAACTCGCCGTAGAACTCGTGTCCGATGCCGCGCGGCATCGAACCCGCGATCACGCAGATGTCGGCTCCAGGGGCGAGGTAGATCAGCTTCTCGCGGAACAGCTCGAGCTCTGCCTCGGTGACGCGCGGGCCGTGCTCGTTGATCTCCGTTTGCTCGCCGGTGGTCGGATCGATCAAGACTGTCGAGGTTCGCGACTCTTCGCCGATCCGCACGAAGTCGTTGAGCACCGATTCCTGGGTCAGGTACTCGATGATCCTCGTACCGGTCACACCGCCGGCAAATCCGGTTGCGATCACCGGCTGGCCAAGGCACTTGAGCGCCCGGGCGACGTTGATCCCCTTGCCCCCCGCCGCGGCTCGCTTGTCTACGGCACGATGCCGGGCACCTAGGCGAAAATGCGGAACCGACAACGTGTTGTCGATTGCCGCGTTGAGTGTGACCGTGATGATCATCTTTGCTGGATTGCGCTGCTCGCTTGGCCGCCGCTGGGATCCCCACCCCTGCATCGGCTGAAGTTGCGCCGGGGATTATCCCACGAAACGCGGCCGGCGCGTCCGCCTGCGCTCGCCACCGAACAAAAACATGCCGATCAGGAGGATCGCGGCACCGATCAGCAGGAACGGCAGGATGCTGCCGAGCGTGTGCAACATCACCGCATAGGTCGGAGCTGCAGGCACCGCGTTGGCGAGGGCAACGGGCACGCTGGCGACTTGCTTGCCGTCGCGCAGCACGATTGCACTTCCTACCACCGAGCCTTTCGATCGCGGTCCCTTGATCTCCTCCGGCGCGTTCAGCTGCACCACGACACGCTGTCCGTCGCGTGCGGCAAGCGCGATGTCGCGGCGCGGCAAGACCTTGACATTGATGTCCTGGTACTGCACGGGGAGCGTGGCGACCGCCCGCTTGGTGCGCACCGGACTGAGCGCCGCATAGTGCGCCCTTGAGTACTTGAGCAATGCGGCAGAGTCGCCCTCGCGGGCTGCCTCCGTGGGCTCTCCGGTGACGACCGACACGAACTGGGCATCGGCCTTTGACGCCGAGCCGACCAGCAGATAGCCGGCCGCCAGTGTGTGACCGGTCTTCACGCCGGTCGCCCAGCGGTACTTGCCGACCAGCGGGTTGCGGTTGGTAATCCGATGGACGCGGCTGCCAGAGCGCAGGGTTGCGCGAGATTTGTCCACGACGTTCGCAAAACGCGGCACCTTCAGCGCATTTCGCGCGAGCTGCGCGAGATCGCTGGCTGTCGAATAGTTGTTCGGGGAGTCGAGGCCGATCGGATTGGCAAAGCGTGTGCGCGTCAAACCCATCGCGCGCGCCTGCCGGTTCATCGCGGAGACAAACGCCGCGCGCGACGAAGCCGTCCGCGCGGCCAGCGTGTCCGCCGCATCGTTTCCACTCTCGAGCAGCAAGCCGCGAATCAGATCCTGCGCACTCATGCGCTCACCCGGCTGCAGGCCGAGCAGCGACTCGCCCGGCGTCGCGGGGTAGTTGGTCGCCGTCAGCATCTCGCCCGGCCGCGTACGTGAGATCGCAACCAGCGCGGTCATGATCTTCGTCGTGCTGGCGATCAGTCGCTTCTTCTGCGTCCCGCGCCCCCAGAGCTTCACACCGGTCTGTGCATCGAGCACGATTCCGGTCTTCGCGTCGATCCCGCCGGGCACCCTGGGGTCTTTGACGACGATCCGCTTGCTGCTGATCGTGCGCACGACGTTGTCGGAGGCGGATGCCTGAGCGACGAGCGAATGCCAGACCGCCAGCGCGCCGAGCAGCGCGAGCAGCACACGCGCCAACGACATTGCGCAGGGCGACGAGGCTTGCGGCCTTGTGGAGTGCATCACTCCTTGAGCTTAAGTTTCTGGCCGGGCTGCAGCGCGCGCGGGTCGATCTCGGGATTGAGCTCCTGGAGCGTGTCGACGTCGATGCCGAACTTCACCGCGATCGCAGAAAAGCTGTCGCCGGCCTTCACCACATAGACCGTGCGATTGGTTGCGGCCGCGCTTGGCGACTGCTTGGCGCCAGACGCGCTTGACGAGCTCGGAGAATCGCTGCTGGAAGGTGACTTGACCGATCCGTCACTGCTCTGCGAGGTCAGCACGACAAAACACGCGAGCGCAGTCAGCACGACTGCGAGCGGCGCCATGATGCGCGCGCCGGCACCGGCCTTGACGTCACGCGGACGGCGCGGGCTTCCACCGGCGGTGTGCACGCGCGGCGACTGGCCGCTGCGCGAACTGCCGTCGTTTCCGCCCGAGCGCTTCGCCCCGCCGGTCGGCCGCGACTGCCTACTCGAAGCCGATGTGCGCTCACCGCGCGGCGGTCGCTTTGACCGGTCGCCGATATCGCGCTCTGAGCGCCCACGCACGGGGCGCGGCTGGTCGGCTTGGCTGCCGGCGGGAAGTTTCTTCAGGGGTTCGGCCATCTTCGGCGATCATAACGGCGCGCGGCGGCCCGGCGCTTAGATCTGCAATGCGCCACCCAGCAAGCAATCCCTGCAAATCAAGCGAATCTGCGGGCTTCTGAGAGCGAGCGTTCAGCCGCGGCGTCGATCTCGGCGCTCCAGCCGAACTCGAGTGCATCGCGCTCGAGGCGATTGCGCAGGGGGATCAGCACCAACGCGTCGAGTGCGCCGTACTCGACCTGCGCCGAGGAGAGCACCGGAGCGCTCCAGTCCGAGAGTCGCTGCTCTTTGGAGAGCTCGAAACTCAGCAGTTCGCTGCAGACGTGGGCGAGATTGCTTTGCTGCGGCGCAAACACGCCGGTGCGGCGGGCGCGCTCGCGTACAAAGACCCAGCGGGTGTCGAACATCGGGGTCAGCGTGAAGCCGCCGTGGCGCGCCAACCAACTCTGTTCGAACTCGGCGTTGTGCGCAATCCAGCCGATCTCGAGCCCGGCGATCGCGTGGTGCAGTACGTCCCAGGCGTCAAAGGCGAAGCAGTCGAGCACGGCGCAGCGGCCCCCCGCTGCGATCTGCGCGAGCCGGATGCGCCCGTCCTGCGGTGCCAGAGAGGTCGTCTCGATATCGATCCCGACCGAGAGCGCGTCGCTCATCGGCGAGTTTGTCGCCGATTCGAGTACCCATCCGAGTGCGTCGACGGCCGAAACCGCATCCGTCGCGTAGGCATACTCGCCGCGCTCGCTGCCAAACCGCGCTGCGATCGGCTGCCGCTCAATTGCGGGCGCCGGACCTGCGGTGGTGATGATCGCGGGCTGCACGTCGTCTCCTTGGGACAAGCTTGACGCGACCCGCGGTCGGCTCGAATTCGGCGTCGCTGGCCGTCGCGGATTAGCTCAGCCCGAGACGGTCCAGATCGCCGCGCGCAGCTCTTCGGCGGCGGCCTTTGCGCTGCCGGCGTGGTCCCCGCCGGTCTGCTCCCAGGCATTCACGAGCGCGCGCGAAACGGTGATCAGCGCCGAGGCGCGTCCGGCGCCAAATGCACCGGCGAGGTCTTCGACCTTGCCCCCCTGGGCTCCGACGCCTGGAATCAGGAAGACGGCACGTGGCATTGCCGCGCGCAGGCGTTCGATGTGGCCCGGCTGCGTGGCGCCGACCACGGCGCCGAGCGTCGAGAGTCCGCCGCCGGCGACGTAGCGCGCGCCGATCCGATCAACCATCTTCGCCAACCGGTCGGAGACCGATTCGCCGCCGCGACCCTCAACGACCAGATCTTCAATGTCCGCCGCGCCCGGATTGGACGTGCGCACAAGCAGAAAGACACCTGCGCCGTGAGCGTGGGCGGACTCGACGAGAGGTTCCACCGAGTCGTCACCAAGCAGCGGGTTGACCGTAGCGACGTCTGCGCCAAGTCCGGGGATCTCGCCGAACGGACTCGGTGTCGAGCCGAACAACGACTGGGCGTACGCCTTCGCCGTCACCGGCACATCGCCGCGTTTGCCGTCGGCAATCACGATCAGGCCTTCGGTCTTCGCAGCCTGAACGGTCTCGGCGAGCGCCCGATATCCGGGCGCGCCGAGCCGTTCGAAGCAAGCCATCTGCAGCTTTACGCCGACGCACTCCGCGCCGACGGCCGCGATCACCGTTCTGCAGTGCGCGGATACCGCTCGGGCTGCCAGCTCTGCCGCGTTTGAAACGACTGGCGCTGGCGGCCCGCCGGTCGCCCGCTCACCCGTCCTGGGTTCTGCGGGCGCCGGATCAGCAACCTCCTCGGCGCTCTTGGGATCCCCGAGCGCCGGACCCCAGAGCTTTGCCGGGTCCGGGTCGAGGCCGAGAACAAGCTGACTCTGCCGTTCCCGGACGAGCGCTTCGAGTCGGTCGCCAAAGGGCTGAGGATCAGTCTCGATCAGCCGCCCTTGACAGTCTGCTTGAGCTTCGCGCCGGCCGAGAACTTCGGCACCTTGCTCGCGGCGATCTGGATCGTCGCGCCGGTCTGCGGGTTGACGCCCTGTCGTGCACTGCGGTGAGAGACGCTGAACTTCCCGAAACCGGTGAAGGACACTTCTCCGCCGCGCTTGAGCGTCTCGGAGATCGTGTCGAGGACGGCGTCGACGGCTTCACCTGCCTGGCCGGCGGTGAGCCCTGTCTTTTCCTTTACCTGGGTGATGAATTCCTGCTTGGTCACAATTCCTCCTCGAGAGGGATGAGGTTTGATTCGCCCGCCAACGTAACTCCCCCGGCGGCGGAACATGCAGGATTCATGCGGGTTTGCGCGGAAATTCGACCGAATTTCGTGCTATACGGTCGCGCCGGGCGCCAAGAACTCACGCAATCGTGAGTTCAGCGACCAGCAGCGGCGCAGTCAGAATCGACCCACCGAACGGGATCCAGCGGCGATCAGAGCCGACGCCGCGCACCCCCTGGAGCGTCGTGATCAAGTCCCCGGCGATCGTCGCCTCACGCACCGGTCCGGCCAGCTTTCCGCCCTTGATCTCGATCCCGCTGGCCCCGACCGAGAACTGCCCGGAGACGGGATTGACGCCCGAGTGCAGGCCGACGAGGTTTGTGACGTAGAGCCCGTCGGCGGCCTCGGCGATCAGCTCTTCGAGGCTGGCCTCGCCGGCTTGGACGACGATGTTCGAGGCGCCGGGTCCGGGTCCCCCGCGGTAAGAGCCGCGCCGCGCGTTTCCGGTGCTCGCGCGACCGGCCTCGCGCGCGGTGCGCGAGTCGTAGAGGAAGTTCTCGATCCGGCCGCCCGCGATCAGCGGGGTGACGCGCTGGGCGACACCCTCGCCGTCAAACGGAGCCGTCGACGGTCCGTCGGCGGCAAGACCGTCATCGGTCAAAGCCAGCAGCTCTGATGCGATGTTCTCCGTCTCCTTGCCAACAAACGGCGAGCGGCCGCGCAGTAGAGCTTCGCCGGAGAGCGCGCCCGCAGCGATGCCGATGAAGCTCGCCGCCGTGAATTCATCGAGCACGACAGGCGCCTTGCGCGCGCTGGTGCGCCGCGCGCCGATCATTTCAACCGCGCGATCTGCAGCCTCTTTCCCAATCCGCTCGGCGTCAAGACCCCCGGGCCCGCGCGCGATGTCCAGGCCGAGCCCAGTCATCAGGTCGTCGCCTTCTCCCGCAAAGGCCGACGAGTAGGCATATGCGCCGGTCGATTCGTAGCTTCCCGCGAACCCGTCGCTGTTGGCGATCGCCACGAAGGAATGCCCGTCGGCGTAGATCGTCTGTTCGACCTGGCTGACCCGCGAATCGGCCTCGCGCGCCGCAACGTCGACGCGGATCGCCAAATCGACTTTTGCTGCCGTGTCCCATTCGGCGTATTCGGGCGCGACGAGATCGCCGGCATCGCCCGAGCCCGTCTCTCCCGGCAGGCCGCCGAACTCGTCGGGGTCCGCAAGTTCAGCCAGCGCGACGGCCCGCTCGGCAAGATCGCGCAGGTCTGCGTCTTCGAGCGAGGTTCCAAACGCGTAACCGCTGCGGCCTTCGCTGGCAAACGCCCTGATGCCGATGCCGCGGCTGCCGGCCTCGGTCAGGCTCTCGACGGAGCGGTCGTAGACGCGGATCTCAACGTCTCGCTCATTCTGCGCGTAGCCCTCGGCCGCGCTGGCGCCGGCACCGAGCGTCAGCTCGACAGCCCGTGCGGCAGCGGCTTGCAGTGAGTCAATCATGTCGCCGTGCCGCCGACGGTGAGTTCGCGCAGCAAGACGTGCGGCTGGCCAACGCCGGCCGGGACGCGTTGTCCAGCCTTCCCGCAGTAACCGGTCGCCAGCTTCAGGTCGCCGGCGATCGCCTCGATCTGCCAGAGCGCGGCGAGTCCATTGCCGGTCAGCGTCGCCCCGGTGACAGGCTTGGTCACACGGCCGTTCTCAATCAGGTAGCCCTCAGAGACACCAAAGACGAAGTCGCCGGTGGCGGGCTCAACCTGGCCACCGCCGAAGGAGACGGCATAGAGACCGTTGCCCGCCGCCTCGATCAGGTCAGCGACCTGGTGGTCGCCCGGCGCGAAATAGGTGTTGGTCATGCGCGGGACAGGCAGGTGGCGAAACGACTCGCGGCGGCCATTTCCGGTCGAGACCACACCGTCCTTCTTGGCACTCTTGCGGTCGTGTAGGAAAGAACCGAGCACGCCGTCCTCGAGGATCGGAACCTGCTGCGTGGGCATTCCCTCGTCGTCGATTCCGTCAGTCCCCCACTCCCCCGGCTTGCGGCCATCGTCGAAGGCGTTGACGAACTTCGGTGCCAGCTGCTGGCCGAGCTTGCCGGCGTACACGCTTGCGCCCTTCTGCACGGCGTCCGCCTCGAGTCCGTGCCCGACGGCCTCATGCAGCAACACGCCGCCAAAGCCGTTGCCGACCACCACCGGCATCTGACCGGCCGGCGCGGGAACCGCGTCGAGCGCGGCGAGCGCCTTGCGCGCTGCGCTGGCGGCGACCTTGGTGGGATCGTCGGCGATCAGTTCGTATCCGACGTGGCCGCCGAGCGTCTCCGTCCCGTTCTCTATGCGTCCCTCGCGCGCGGCGATCGCCTGGACTGCAAGGCGCACGCGGATGCGGTCATCGCCGACCGCGAGCCCTTCGGAGTTGTAGATCGTGACGGTCCGACGGTTCTCGCCGTAGCCAGCCGAGACCTGCGAGATCTCGCCGCCGGCCGAACGTGCAGTCTCGTCGCAGGCGCGAAGCATCTCGATCTTCTCGACCAAATCGACCTGCTCCGGCGCGCGCTCAACCACCTGCGGCGCCACGCGAGCGGCGTGGGCGAGCGTGATATCTCCAGCCGGCGCGCTGCTGGCGGCCTGCGCGAGCGAGCCGGCCAGCTCGATCAAATCGGCCTCGGCGAGCGAGTCGACGTGGCCGAAGTAGGTCGCATCGCCGACCACGAGCCGCAGCCCGACGCCTGACTCGGCACCATCGCTGGCACCCTCGAGGCGACCGTCGTCGAACTGAACGGAAAGCCCGTGGCGGTGCTCGGCGTAAAGCTCCGCGAAGTCGCCACCGTTCTTCAGTGTCCGCGCGAGCACGCGCTCCGCCACTTCGGACTCGACGAGCGCGTTTTCTTCGGAGCCGGACATCGGCGCAACACTCTACGCAACGTCGCCGACCGTTCAGCCACAATGTGCGGATGGTCGTCAACCGCATCGCATGGTCGCTCACCACGGCGCTCTTCGTGATCGTCGCGATCGCCCTTTTCGTCTCGGGCTACGACGGGTACGGCGGCGTGTTTCTGGCGGTGGCCGGCGCGGCCGCGGTCAACCTGATCCCCTTCGGCAGCGCCGAGTAGTGCCGCCAGCTACTGCTCGTCGAGCCAGTTGAGGAGGTCGCGAGCCGCCCGCCCGCGGTGGCTGATCGCGTCCTTCTCCGCCTGCGTCAGCTCGGCCATCGTGCGACCGTCGTCGTAGTCGTCCGGCACGACCGCCGGGTCGTAGCCAAACCCGCCTTCGCCGCGCTTTTCTTCGATCATCACGCCGCGGCAAGTGCCTTCGAAAACGCGCTCAAGCCCGCCTGGCTCGACGTAGGCGATAGCGCACACGTACTCGACCGTCTGATCGTCCGTCGCGGCGATCTCGCGCATCAACTTGTCGAGGTTGGCCGTGTCGCCGGCGTCCTCGCCGGCGTAGCGCGCCGAATACACGCCGGGTGCTCCGCCCAGTGAAGGCGCGGCAATGCCCGAGTCGTCGGCGATCGCGGCCATTCCCGTCTCGTGCGCCGCGGTGCGTGCCTTGACCAACGCGTTCTCGGCAAACGTCTCGCCAGTCTCGGGGGGCAGTTCGACTTCGGCCGGGAGTGGCAGAACATCCCATCCTTCGAGCAGCCCGGCAAACTCACGGACCTTGTGCTCGTTGCGGGTCGAGAGCACCAGTTCGGGCATCGGGATCAGCCTGGGAGCGATCCGCCGACCGCGGCGGCCTGAATCTCTCGCAGCTCGCCGATGCCCTTGGCCGAGAGCTCGAGCAACTCATCGAGCGACGCCTTCGAAAGCGGAGTGCGTTCGGCAGTGGCCTGTACTTCAACAAGCCCATCGTCGCCGGTCATCACTACGTTTGCGTCGACATCTGCCTGCGAGTCCTCGACGTACTCAAGGTCGAGCAGCGCTTCGCCGTCGACGATTCCGGCAGAGATCGCGGCGACCGAAGTGGTCAGCGGCATCCGCGCCAGCTCGCCGTCATCGATCAGCTTCTGCAGGGCTAGATGGAGCGCGACGTACCCGCCGGTGATCGACGCGCAGCGCGTGCCGCCATCGGCCTGAAGCACGTCGCAATCGACGTAGACCGATCGCTCGCCCAGCAGATCGAGGTCAATGCAGCAGCGCAGGCTGCGTCCGATCAGCCGCTGTATCTCGACCGAGCGGCCATCCTGCTTGCCGCCCTTGTCACGGCGCTTGCGATCGCCCGTCGAGGCCGGGAGCATTCCGTACTCGGCGGTTACCCAGCCGCGCCCGCGACCTGCCATCCAGCCCGGGACGTCTGAATCCACGGACGCAGTGCAGATCACGCGCGTCTCGCCGACCGAAATCAGCGCCGAGCCGTCGGCCGTGCGCACGAAGCCGGGCTCGATCTCGATCGACCGGGTCTCGTTCACCGCTCTTGATCCGCTGCGCGCCATCGACGGGGGATCATACGAACAATCCCCCGTCGCCCGCCGCGCCAGGCCTCAAATGATCTTGCCGAGCGCCCCGGTGATGCCCCCGATCAGCTTGCTGCCGATCTTCGTCGCGAAGCCGAGCCCGTCGAGCCCGGTGACGATCAGGCCGATTCCGGTGCCGAGCACGACGGTGAGTCCGACGTACTCGACCGTGGCTTGACCGCGCTGGTCGCCGGCGCGGTCCGCCAAGTGGATCGCCCAGGCCGCCAGTCGATGTGAGAGCTGCTGCATAGTCGCTTCCTTTCGGGAGTTTCAGGTGTGCGCCCTCAGCCTCCCGAGGCACGCGTGACGGTTCAAGACCGCTTTGCACCAATTTCGTGACACAGCTCAAAAACTTCTGCAACATCGGGCCCTCAACGAGCAGCGATAGCGTTCCCGCAAGCAGATGCGGGTTCTGATCGTCAGCAACATGTACCCAACGCGCGAGCGACCGGAGTTCGGCGTGTTTGTGCGCGATCAACTCGAGGCGCTCGGCCGCATCGAAGGCGTCGAGCCCGAGCTCTACGTCTTTGAGGGCGGCGGGATCAAGGCCTACCGCAAGGCCGTCAAGCCGCTGAAGAAGCACCTCGCCGCGCGCCACTATGACGTCGTGCACGCCCACTACGGGCTGACCGGCTGGGTTGCCCGCAAAGCCGGGGCCAAGCCGCTGCTCGTCACGCTGCACGGGACAGACGTATACGACAAGCGTGCCGGCCGGATCTCGCGCTCGGTCGCCAAGAAGGCCGAGCAGGTAGCGGTCGTCTCCGAAGATCTCGGCGCGGCGCTCGGCAGAACCAAGACCAAGCGCCCTCTGGCGGTGATGCCGACCGGCGTCAACCTCTCACGGTTCGCGCAGCGCTCGCGCGAGGACGCAAGAAGAAGGCTCGGTATCGACCCCGAAGGCAGCTACGTCCTCTTCCCGTTCAACCCGGACCGGCCAGTCAAGCACTACGACCGCGCGATCGCCGTCGCCGAGCAGATCGAGGATCTTCAGGTGCTCACACTTGGCAACGTCCCGCCCGAAGGAGTCGCCGACTACATGAATGCCGTCGACGCCACGCTCGTGCCCTCTGAGTACGAGGGTTTCGGGCTTGCCGCGCTCGAGACGCTGGCCTGCAACACCCCGGTTGTCGCTACGCCGACCGGCAAGGCACCGGACCTGCTGCGTGACGTCGAAGGTTGCTACTGCATAGAGTGGGATCTGGGTGCGTGGACGGCCGCC
The DNA here is from genome assembly GCA_964597975.1 of uncultured Thermoleophilaceae bacterium. GTDB lineage: Bacteria > Actinomycetota > Thermoleophilia > Solirubrobacterales > JACPNS01 > JACPNS01. The sequence goes on from CAZRAA010000010.1 coordinate 21,632, forward strand.
GTCGAGTCGATCCTGGAAGACCCCGACCCGCGGGTGAACGGGCGCCCAGTCGCCGAGCGCTGGTCCACAGACGCCATGGCAGCGCGCCAAGTCGACCTCTATCGCCGGATCGTCGCGGAAACCGCAGAGTGAGGCGCGCGCGGTGAACAAGACCCCTGACGTCGTGGTTGTCGGCGCCGGCTCGGCCGGTCTCTACGCCGCGCTGACCGCAGCCCGCGAAGGTGCCCGCACCGTGCTGATCTCGCAGGCCGCGCTGGCCACCACCGCGTCCTATTGGGCTCAGGGCGGGATCGCCGCGGCGCTGGGCGACGACGACTCGGTCGCACTGCACCAGGCGGATACGTTGGCCGCCGGACGCCAACTGGGTCGCATCAGCGCGGTCCGCACGCTCGTCGAGAACTGTGGGGCAGCGGTGACCGATCTGATTTCGCTCGGCGTCGACTTCGATCGCGAGGGCGACCAGCTGGCGCTGGGCCTCGAGGGCGGCCACAGCAGGCGCCGCGTGGTGCACGCCGGCGGCAGCGCGACCGGTCGCCGCATCACCCGCCAGCTCTCGGCGCGGGCGGCTGCGCATCCACTGATCGAAGTCGTCGAGCACGCCTCGGCCAAGGCACTGGTTGTTGCCGAGGGTCGCTGCGTGGGCGTGCGCGTCGAGACCGACGGCAAGTCCCGCACGATCGCCGCGCGCGCGATCGTGATGGCGACCGGTGGCTCGGCCGCGCTCTGGTCGCGTTCGACCAATCCGCCGGCCGCGGTGGGCGCCGGACTGTTGATGGCGCACGCCGCGGGCGCGCAGCTCGCCGATCTCGAGTTCCTTCAGTTCCACCCCACCGCACTGCTCTCTGGCGGGCGCAACCAGGGCTTCTTGATCACCGAGGCGGCGCGCGGCGAGGGCGCGACTCTGCTGGATGAGAAAGGCGAGCGATTTGTTGACGAGCTGAGCCCGCGCGATGAAGTGGCCGCGGCGGTCGAGCGCAAAATCGCCGGCAGGGACGGCGCGCCGAGTCCCGTGTTTCTCGATATGCGGATGATCGACCCGCTGCTCTTTCCCAACGTCTTCACGAAGATCGAGGAAGCGGGCTTCGACCCGCGCAAGCAGCCAATCCCGGTCGCGCCCGCAGCGCACTACACGATGGGCGGTATCTCCTGCGACTTGAACGCACGCTCATCCCTGCCGGGCCTACTGGCCGTCGGCGAGTGCTCCTGCACAGGTCTGCACGGCGCGAACCGGCTCGCGTCAAACTCGCTGGCCGAGTGCATGGTCTTCGGACGCCGCGCGGCGCTGGCGGCGATTGCCGAATCGCCGGTTGCGGAACGCACGTTGAGGGCCGCTCAGGCCGGAGAGATCGCGGCCAGCGAGTATCCGCCCGACCCCGACCCCGCCGCCACTCGCGAGCTCCTCTGGGCCTGCGCAGGGATCGAGCGCAATCACGAGGGTCTCGCGCAGCTGGACGCCAGCCCGAATCCACTGGTCAGGCTGATCGGCGCCAACTCACTGGCCCGCAAGGAGACTCGCGGTGCCCACCACCGCGTCGACTTCCCCCAGATCGACCACGCGCTCGACTTCATGCACTTCGTCACAGGCGACAGCGATCCGCCGCACCTCGAACGCTGGGAATAGCCCGGAGGACGTTTCCCGATGAGGCAGATTCGGGTAAACGAACGTACGGTCCGCGCTTTGGCCAAAGATCCTCCAAATGACGCCGGAATTTGGGAGAATTCGAGGTAGTTAAGCCGGGCTTAATGAAGCGAACTCGGGATATTCACGGCTCTGCGAGATACTCACTCGCAAGGCGAACTCCGCTAGAGCCGAGCATTCCCCCCGACGCCGGTTCACCAAGCAAGCGGAAGCAACGCGAATAGTCCGCAGATCGGGAAGGGAGCAAAGCAAATGTACGCACTGAGCAGAGCCCTTTACAAGGACATCTCTCCCTACATCACGAGCGAGCACGTGAACGGTGTCAACGGCGATGTCCGAGGAACCGTGCTCGAATCCTGTGAGCAGACGATGGACAGGATCGCTGACGACTGGCGCTACTTCCACCACCCCGACCGCTTCCTGTTTGAGCAGGTTCGCGCGTACTTCCCGATCACCGACCAGTTGGTCGTCTACAACCTGATCGCCAAGCACGTCGAGCGCGCCCTCCAGGTCGCCAAAACCTACGCCGCCCGAGGCTACAAGCCCGACGGCACGAGGCTTCGCTGCCGCGCCACAACTCGCCGCAGCACGCCGTGCATGCGCAACATCGTCCCCGGCACCGAATACTGCCCGTCCCACCAGCACCTTGCCGAACCCCACTTCGGCGAAGACGGTCGCGAAGTCGCCGAGCACGCGGTGGTCGCACACGCCGACGCCGCCTAGCGGCGACACAAGTCCGATCAACAGAACCTTCGTGCGCCGGGCCGCACACCGGACCGAAGGCTGCTGATCCTGTCAGACCAAGGGAGCCCCCGGGCTCCCTTGGTCGTTCCGGACGATTCCCCGGTCATGGTTGAATTCCCGGCGTGAGTGGGCGGACGACATTGGCGGTCGACGTGGGCGGGACTTTCACCGACGCCGTCGTCAACTCGCCCTCGGGTGTGTTCACGGGCAAGGGTCCGACGACGCCCGAGGACCAATCGATAGGCGTGCTGGCCGCCGCCCGCGCCGCGCTCGCTCGCGGCGGCATCGATCCGGGCGAGGTCGACGTCTTCATTCAAGGCATGACTGTGACCACCAACGCGATGCTCGAAGGACGTTTTGCGCGCACCGCTCTGATCGCCACCGAAGGATTCACCGACATCGAGGAGATTGGCCGGCAGAACCGGGCTGACCTCTACCACCTGGCCGCAGCCCGGCCGGCGCCCATCGTGCCGCCGCAGTTGCGCTTTGGGGTCGTCGAACGCTGCGGCCCGGACGGCGTGATCACGCCGCTCGACGAACAGAGCGCACGCGAGGCGATCGAGGGAGCCGTACGCGCGGGCGCCGAAAGTTTGGCCGTCTGTCTGCTCTTCTCCTTTCGGCATCCAGCTCATGAGTTGCGCCTGCGCGAGCTGGCGGGCGAGCTGGCGCCCGAACTTCACGTCTCGCTTTCAAGCGAAGCGGTCGGTACGTTTCGCGAGTACGAGCGCTGTGCGACGACGACCGCCGACGCCGCGCTGAGTCCACTGCTCTCCGGGTACCTCGGCCGCCTGACTGATCAGGCGGCGGCCGCCGGTCTCCCTGAACCTCAAGTGATGCTCAGCAACGGCGGGACCGTCCCCGCAGCAACGGCAGCGAAGAACGCCTCCTGGACCGTCCTCTCAGGGCCGGCCGGCGGCGCCGTCGCGACGGCCAAATGCGCCGACCGGCGAGGATCGAGGCTGGCGATCGGATTTGACATGGGCGGCACCTCGACGGACATTTCGCTCGCCGCTGAGGGCGAGGTCGCCGTGGCCGCCGCGCGTGAGATCGGCGGTCGTCCGATCGCGCTCCCGGCCGTCGATGTCAGCACAGTCGGCGCCGGTGGCGGCTCGATCGCCTGGCGCGATCGCGGCGGCGCGCTTCGCGTGGGGCCGCACTCCGCCGGTGCGCGGCCGGGGCCAGCCTGTTACGGACACGGCGGCAGTGAGCCAACGGTCACAGATGCGAACCTGATGCTCGGATACTTGGACGCCCACGCGCGACTGGCCGGCGGATTGCAGCTTGACCGCGAGGCCGCCGAGGCGGCGCTCGCCAGGCTCGGCGAGCCGCTGGGCATGACCGCGCTTGAAACGGCCGCGGGAATCGTCGAAGTTGCAAACCTAGAAATGCTGCGCGCGACCGGCGCCGAGACTGTCGCACGGGGCATCGATCCGCGCGAGCACGCCTTGATCGCGTTTGGCGGCGCAGGCCCGATGCACGCCGCCGCAATCGCGGAGGCACTTGAGATCGAGCGCATCATCTGCCCGGCCGGCTGCGGCGTGCTCTCGGCTTGGGGAATCTCCGTGGCCGGCCCTCGGCGAGACCACACGCGGAGCATCGTGCGCCCGCTCGCCGAACTCTCCGGCGAAGAGCTCGCCTCCCTAGAGCGTGAACTGGCGGCTTTCGCGAGCGCGGAGCTCGGCGGCGATCCAGCCACTCTCACGGCGACCGCGGCCTACGAACTCCGCTACGTCGGCCAAGCGTTCGAGCTGACCGTGCAGGCGCCGCGCGAGGAGCTCGCCGAGGCCTTCACAGCCGCCCACGAACAACGCTTCGGGTTCACCGAGCCGAACGGGCAGATCGAGCTCGTGACTGTGCGGGTGAGCGTTGCTTCCGAAGCCCCGGCCGGCGACGCCGCACCGTCGCTGTCCGAGAGAGACGGGCGCACCTCACGGACCGCTTGGTTTGCCGGCGAGGCGACGGAGGCAACCGTCGTTCCCGGAGCGCCCGGCGAAGGGGAATCGATCGAGGGTCCGCTGCTGATCGAGCAGGAGCAGTCGACGATCGTGGTTCCGCCGGGCTGGACGGCCTCTTCGCTCGACGGCGACGTCGTGCTCGACCGGCTCCAGGCAAAGGACGCCGCATGATCGACCCGGTGATGCTGCGCCTTACCGCCGGCTCTCTCGCTGCCGCTTGCGAGGAGATGGGCGAAGTGCTTGTGCGCTCCGCCCACTCGGCGAACATCAAAGAGCGTCGCGACTGCTCGACGAGCCTCTTCGATGCCGACGGCGCTATGACGATGCAAGCCGAACACATCCCGGTGCACCTGGGCGCGATGCCGGCGTCGGTGGCGGTGGCCGCGCGAGAGCCCCAGTCGCCGGGAGACGCGTGGATCCTCAACGACCCATTCAGCGGCGGCACTCACCTTCCGGACATCACGATCGTCACTCCGATCCACACGGCGGACGGTGTGCATCTCGGCTATTCGGCGTGCCGCGCGCACCACGCCGACGTCGGCGGACGCGAGCCCGGGAGCATGCCGGCCGACAGTCACACGCTCGAAGAAGAGGGCGTGATCATCCCGCTCACCCGGCTCGCCGTCGGGGGCGAGCTCGATGAGCGATTCGTTGCAGAGTTGATCGGTCAGATGCGCAGACCAGAGCAGCGCGCGGCCGATCTGCGCGCGCAGCTGGCAGCCTGCCGCCGCGGGGAGCGCCGCGTACTGGACTTCGTCGAGCGCTACGGCGTCGAGCTCTACCGCGAAGCCACCGCCGCCGTGCTCGACTACGCAGAGCGGCTCGCGCGGACCGGAATCGCCGAACTTCCGCGCGGCGAGTTCGAAGCACACGACGTACTCGAAGACGACGCCGGGACCGAGCCGCACGACATCAAGCTGCACCTGCTCGCGAGCGTGAGCGAGCGCGGCGTCGTGCTCGATTTCTCGGGCAGCGATCCCCAGCACGACGGCAACCTCAACTGCCCACTGGCGGTCACCGAGTCCGCTTGCTATTTCGCCATGCGCGCGCTCGCTTCGCCCGACGCCCCCGCCTGTGCCGGAGCCTGGCGACCGGTGCAGGTGATCGCGCCCAGCGGCACGATTCTCAACGCGAACCCGCCGGCCGCGGTCGCCGCAGGCAATGTCGAGACCTCAAGCCGGATCGCCGACCTCGTGATGCGCGCATTCGGCCGTGCCGAGGGCCAGGGCACGATGAACAATCTCACGCTCGGGACAGAGGAGTTCACGCATTACGAGACTTTCGGCGGTGGACAGGCCGGACAGCCCGAGGGTCCCGGCCCTTCGGGCGTACACGTGGCGATGAGCAACACGCTGAACACCCCGATCGAAGCGCTGGAGCTTGAGTTCCCGCTGCGAGTGACCGAATACTCGATCCGCCGAGGCAGTGGCGGAAGCGGGGCCTCACCCGGCGGCGATGGCTTGATCCGGGAGATCGAGGCGCTCGAGCCAATGCGCTACTCGCTGATTTCCGAGCGCCGGCGCCACGCGCCGCGGGGCGCGGCCGGCGGCGGCGATGCTCTTCCCGGTGCCGATTCGATCGATCGCCGACCGATCGCCGGCAAGTCGGTCGGGGATCTTGCGGCGGGGCAGCGACTGCGCGTCGAGACGCCTGGCGGTGGCGGGTTCGGCAAAGCCTGAGCGAATGTAAGATCGGTGCTCGATGCCGATCGCACTAAAAGAATGGGCCGTGACAGTACGGGCGCTGGCCGAGGGCGAGCAACTCGTGACCCTGCGCAAAGGCGGGATCCGTGAGGAGAACCGCCACTTCGAGGTGCTCGGCAGCCGCTTCTTCCTCTACCCGACGTTTGACCACCAGCAGGCCGGCTTGGTGCGGGAGTCGCACGTGCCCGAGCTCAAGCGAGCGCTCGAGGACGGCGTCTGGAATCCGCCGGCGCCGACCGCCCGGATGATGGAGTCCGGCGTTCCGGTCGCCCAGCCGGTGAGCGTGCGGCTGCGGGCGTGGGCCGAAGTTGCGGCCTCCTGGGAAGTCACCCACCTCGACGCACTCGAGGCGCTCAGTCCGTACCACGTCTGGACGCCCGAGTACGCGGCCAAACGCTTCAACTGGAAGCCCCGCCACCCACTCCACGTGCTCTTGCTCCGGGCCCACCGCATCCCGCGCCCAGTGACGATTCGCGTGCGCGACGAGTACCTCGGGTGCAAATCGTGGGTCGAGGTGGAGCGCGAGCTTCCGTTTGAGGGCACCGCGGTCGTCTCCGACGATGAGTTCTCGGCAATCCGCGCGGACATCGTTTCGCGGCTCTCCGGCGCCGGCGCGATCGCCTGAAGCGATCATTCGCAACCGCAATTGGCGGTACGATCTCGCCCGTGCGAACCGCGATGTTGAAAGGGATCCTCGCCGTCGCACTTCTCGCGACGACGCTTGCGCTGCTTCCGGGCGCAGCCGGCGCCGCCCCCAAGTGGGAAACCTGCCTGGGGGCGTACCTGCAACTTGAATGCGGCACCTACTCGATGCCGCTCGATCGCACCGGGAAGCTCTCGGGGACGACGACGGTTCGCGCGATCCGCCAACCCGCGGTTGAGGGCCCGCGGATGGGCACGATGTTCGTGATCGCCGGCGGCCCGGGGCAGTCGTCGCTGGCGATGCTCGGCTTGGTGAACTCGCTCTTTGCCGGTGCCAACCGCTACGACATCATCGCCGTCGACCAGCGCGGCTCGGGCACTTCCGAGCCGCTCCTCTGCCCACGCCTTGAGCTCGGAAGTTTCAAGTGGAACGGCGCGGACCCCAGCACCGACGGCCCCTTCACCGACTGCTCGGTGGCGCTCGGCGCGCCGCGCGCCGCATACAACACCGCCGAGGCCGTCGAGGACCTCGAAGCAATTCGGAGCGACCTCGCGATCGAAAACGCCACCTTCTTCGGCGTCTCCTACGGCACCAAGGTCGCGCTCGCGTACGCCAAGGCCCACCCAAGCCGCACCAAGTCACTTCTGCTCGACTCGGTGCTGCCGACCGACATGCCAGACGCGTTTGACGTCGACAACCTCGCAGCGCTGCGCGAATCGCTCAAGCGAATCTGTGCGGCCAAGCGCTGCAACGGCATCGGCAGCGCGCCGATCGACAACACCGCAAAGCTCGCCGCGCGACTGCTCAAACGGCCGATCCCGACTTACACCGTTTCGCCGACCGGCAAGCTCTCGCTGGCCGAGATCGACGCCGACGCGCTCTACGCGATCACGTTCACGGCCGACCTTGACCCCTGGATCTACAGCCAGCTCCCGGGCACCTTGAGCTCGGCGCTGAGCGGCAACACCGCCCAGCTCCAGCGGCTCTTCGCCGTCATCACCGGCTCGACCGCCGCGACCGACTCCCTACGCTCAGCCAAGCGCACCGCGCGACTGGCCAAGCAGCGCAAGCCGCGCAAGCTCACCCCGAGCAAGCTCCGCAGGGGCGACAGAGTCCGAGGACGCGAAATGATCGACGTCTCTGGCTTCTCCAACACGATGTTTTACGCAACAACCTGCGCCGACTTCGCGCCGCCGTGGCAGCGCAGCGAGGCGGTCGCCGGACGCCAGGCAGCGATCGATGCCGGGGCCGCGGCGATCCCGGCCGCGAGTCTGCGCCCATTCCCGCGGACCACAGTGAGCGCAAACTCCACGTCGGCAGCGTGCCGCGGCTGGCAGCAGGATCCAGACCTTCCGGCGATCGGCCAGGGGCCGCTCCCGGAGATCCCAACGCTTGCGCTCGCCGGAGCGCTCGACGTGCGCACCCCGACGTCCTGGGCGAGGAAGGGCGTTGCCGGCGACTCGCTGGCGCAGCAGGTTTCGATCCCGAATGTCGGCCATTCGACGATCGGCACCGACCTCAGTGGCTGCGCGCTATCGCTGGCCACGCGCTTCTTGATCTTCAACGGCACCGACGGCAGGTGCAAGCGCACCTCGCCTGCGATCCCGGTCGCGCCGCGTCCCGCAAAATCGCTCGCCAGCGTCGTCCCGGCCCGCGGCGGCTGTCGTCGCATTTCCGGGGCGCGTTGTCACCGCGCGCTCAAGGTGCTGACAGCCGGTTACCTGGCGCTGCGCGACACGCTCGACCAGATCCAGATTGGCAATGCCGAGTTCGGTTCCGGCCTCTACGGCGGGGTCTGGGAGCTCGACTACGACCTCGAAGACGAATTCTCTCTCGATCCGACCGAGGTCACGATGCTCGGCGTAAGCGCGGTGCCCGGCGTCTTCACCAGCGGCACGTTTTCACTGCTGCCGCTGCCGCGTCTGGATGCCGACCTGCGGATCGGCGGCTATCGCGTTGAAGTCTCCGGCCACCTCGCCTATGACCGAGCTGGGGATTCACTGACTGTCAACGCCAGGCGCGGACGCACCAGTGCGCACATCCGTATCCGGCCGCGCTCGCGGATGGCCGCCTTCGCGGCACCGACGCGCGCGCAGCTCGCGTTGCGACGCAACTACGCCCGGGCGGTCGGTCCGCCGGTCGGATCGCTCGGCGGCTGAGCCTGCGCTACCAGAAGAGCGTCGACTCGAGCGAGCCGTCAGCTTCGAGCTCTTCGATCGTCTTCGTGTAGACGCCCGAGGAGAGGTACTTCCAACCGTCGTCGGCGATGATGAAGACGACGTCGCCCTCATCGAACTTCTCGGCAGCACGCACCGCGACCGAGCAGATCGCGCCCGATGAGACACCGGCGAAGATGCCCTCCTCTTCAAGCAACTTCTTCGTCCAGACGACCGCGTCACGGTTGCTGACGATGATCTTGCGGTCGATCAGGGAAAGGTCGATGATCGGCGGGATGAAGCCGTCGTCCAGCGAACGCAGGCCCTGCACCAGCTCGCCCTGCAGGGGCTCGGCGGCGACGATCTGCGTGCCGGTGCCCTGCTCCTTGAAGTAGCGGGCATTGCCCATCAGCGTGCCGCCGGTGCCAAGGCCGGCGACAAAAGCCGTGATGTTGCCGAGCTCCTCGTGAATTTCTGGCGCAGTCCCGTGGTAGTGGGCCAGCGGATTGGCCTGATTGCCGTACTGGTAGGGCATGTAGTAGTCGGGGTTGGCCTCGGCCATCTCCAGCGCCAGCTCGACGGCGCCGTTTGAACCCTTGGACCCCTCGCTGTAGACGATCTCCGCGCCGTACATCGAGAGCAGCTGCGTGCGCTCTTCGGTGACGTTGTCGGGCATCACGACTTTCAGCTTGTAGCCCTTGCGCGCGGCGATCATCGCCATCGCGATTCCCGTGTTGCCCGACGTCGGCTCAAACAACGTGCTGCCCGGGCCGATCGCGCCCTTTGCCTCGGCGTCCTCGATCAGGGACTTGGCCACGCGATCCTTCACGGATCCCGTCGGGTTGTGCGACTCGAGCTTGGCCCACAGGCGCACGCCGGGTTTGGGTGAGAGCTTCTTCAGCTCCACCAGCGGCGTGTGGCCGATCGATTCGACGATGTCGGAGTAGGCTCCGCCGCCGATTCTCTGCTTGATGCCCGCGAGTTCCATTACTTCAACAAATATAGTCAGATTCGCCCAATAGGCGACTAATCCGATCGCTATATCGGTATTTTCCCGGCCAGCATGAAATTCACCCAGTCACAGATCGACGAAATGGTCGCCCACGCGCGCGAAGACGTGCCCAACGAGTGCTGCGGCCTGGTCTCATCCAAGGACGGCGCCGCGCAGACCGTGTACCGCGCGATCAACGCCGCCGCAAGCCCGCTTCGCTACGAGATCGACTCGCGCGACTATTTGCGGATCTACAAGCTGATCGACGAGGCCGACGAGGACGTCGGCGCGATTTATCACTCCCATACGCGCAGCGCCGCCTACCCGTCGCAGACCGACATCAATCTCGCGCTGTGGCCCGACGCGCTCTACATAATCGTGTCGCTCGCCGCCGACGAGCCCGATGTCAAGGCCTTCTCAATCGTCGATCGCAAGGTCGAAGAGGTCACCCTGCAGGTCGACTGACGGGCGCCCCGCAGCGCACGATCAGTTGACCGGCGGTAGAGTGGATGGGCGATGCCGGAACCCGTTGACAGTTCCTGTCCGTTCTGCGGCGCGCGCTTGACGAGCGATCACTCCGCATGTCCCGCCTGCGATCTGCCCCTGCTCGGATCCGGCGGCGAGCACCCGCCCACGCGCTCGAGGGTTCCGTTCGACGGTGCCTCGTTGTTTGAAGAGGCATTTCCCGGCGAAGAATTCGTGCCCGCCCACATTGCCCAGCCGCGCCTGGCGACCGAGCGCAGGAGTCGCGACGTCGGTCGCCTGCGCTGCGTCGTGGTGGCGATCAATCAGGCCGAGGCCGAGATGCTGTGCGACATGCTGCGCGCCGAAGGTGTCCCGTGCATGGTCCGCTCACCCGACCTGCAGTCATATGCGCAGACCAGCCTTCGCTGCGAGGTGCTGGTCCCTGAAAGTTCCCTGTCGGCCGCCCGCGAGCTGCTGCGAATCGAGGACTCTCCACTGGAGCATCCGAGCACCGGGCACCTCTTCACGACAGGAGTGTTGCTGGCGATCGTCGCGGTCGCAGTCGCCGTAGCGCTGCTGATCACCTACGCCAACTAAACCGGCGCTAGACGCAGCCGCCGGCCATTGCCGGCAGGATCATCACGGTGTCAGCGTCCTCGACCTCGGTGTCAAGGCCATCGAGCACCCGCACGTCCTCGTCATTGAGGTACACGTTGACGTATCGGTTGAGTTCGCCGTCGGGACCGAAAAGCTGGCGTTCGGTGTCCGGGTACGACTCGGTGACGCTGCGCAGGACATCACCTACGTTCGCGCCCGATGCACTGATCTCTTTTTCGCCGTCGGTCGCAGGACGCAGGACTGGCGGAATCTTCACGGTTGCCATAGGCGGCGGATGCTACCGCGTCAACCGGTGACCACGCCGCCGCAGAAGGCCTCGTAGTCTGGGAAGACGCCAAGCTCGTCGTCACTGATCTCGCCAGGCTCTCGCGAGCAGATCGGGCATTCCGGATCGCGGCGAATCTTCAGGTTCGTGAACTCCTCTGCCAGTGCGTCGTAGAGCATCAGCCGGCCGACCAGCGGCTCGCCGATTTCGAGGATCAACTTGAGGACTTCGGTCGCCTGCAATAGGCCCATCGTGCCCGGCAGCACTCCGAGCACGCCGTTCTCACCGCAGCTCGGCGCGAGCTCGGCTGGCGGCGGCACTGGGTAGAGGCAGCGGTAGCACGGGCCCTCATAGGGCTTGAACACAGTGAGCTGGCCGTCGAACGAGAGGATTGAGGCGCTCACGACCGGGATCTGCAGTCGCACCGATGCGTCATTGAGCAGATAGCGCGTCGGGAAGTTGTCGACGCCGTCAACGACGATGTCGTAGTCCTTGATGATGTCGACGATGTTGTCGGCGTTGAGCCGGGTGTTGTACGTGATCACGTCGACGTCCGGGTTGAGCTTCTGGATCGTCTGCTTGGCGCTCTCGACCTTGGGCACGCCGATCGTCTCCGTCGAATGGATCACCTGACGCTGGAGGTTTGAAGCGTCGACGACATCGTCGTCGACAATTCCGATCGTGCCGACTCCGGCTGCCGCGAGGTAGAGCGCCGTCGGCGCTCCGAGGCCGCCGGCTCCGAGCAGCAGCACCTTCGCCTCGAGCAGCCGCTGCTGGCCGCCCGGTCCGACCTCGGGGAGCAGCATGTGGCGCGAGTATCGAATGCGCTGAGCGTCGTTGAACTGGAACGGGATCGTGATCGGGTAGTTGCGCTGCTTCCAGAGTGTGATGCCACCGGCCATCGACTCGACGTTCGTGTAGCCGAGTTCCTCGATCAGACTCTTGGCGGCGATCGCGCTGCGATTGCCGGCCGCGCAGTAGAGGATCACGCGCTGGCTCGGGTCCGGTGCCGCACGACCGATGCGCTGCTCGAGGTAGCCGCGCGGCACGTGCCTGGCGCCGGCGATGTGCGACTCGTCCCACTCCTGCTGCTCGCGCACATCGATTACGACCGCGTCCGCATCCTCGCCCTGGTCGAGGATCTCCTTGACCTCGGTCGGGTCGACCTCGGGGATCTGTTCCTTGATCTTGCTGAGAAAGTCTTGGTAGTTGTAGGCCATGAGATTGAGCCGGAAAGGTAGTGGTGGACCGTTACTTCAAAAAGTATAGCTAGGTCCACGCGGTGCGTCAGTGAGCGCTTAAAGACGAAACGCCGGCTTGGGGCCAGCGCTTCGAATGACAGACAGAGCTCTTGGGGGGAGTCCTGCGCTTTGAGACCTGGAGTTCGAAATGCGCCGGTTAGTCCGGCCCGGCGCTTATGTCCCTTTGGTCTACGTCAGAGCTATCGGAAACGGCGCGAGCAGCCGATATAGGGTCGGCAACCCATTTTGGTGTAGGCCGCATAAGCACATGGAATCAAGCAGCTCAGCAGGGACGATCGTGAAGATCGACAAGGCCGCCTCGACGCAACGCCGCGGCGGTCGATCGACGTTGCTCACGCAGGCGATCGCCACCAACGCGCTGGCCGTCTTCTGCCTGATCTTCTTCGCGGTGCTGGTGCTCAACGTAAACAGCGGTGGCGACGACCGTCGCACGGAGATGATCCTGCTGATGCTGGCGATCGCGGTCGTGCTCTCGCTGAACATCTTTCTGCTGCGTCGGCAGTTCGCGCCGCTTGAGGAGCTCGTCTCGACGATGGAGGAGATCGACCTCTCAAAGCCTGGCGTGCGAGCAGACCTCCCGAGGAAGGCGACCGAGGACATCGCCGACCTGATCGGCTCGTTCAACACGATGATCGAACGACTAGAGGATGAGCGCCTCGGAAAAGTGCAGGCGACCGTGGAAGCGCAAGAAGCCGAACGAGCTCGCGTTGCCCGCGATCTTCACGATGAGGCCAACCAGGCGCTGACCGCGGTGATCCTTCGCCTGCAGGCTGCCGAGCAGGATGCTCCGCCAGAGCTTGCGGCCGAGATCAACGAGGCCAAGCAACTTGCCGGACAAGCGATGGAGGAACTACTGCAAGTCGTCCGCCAGCTGCGACCGACGACACTCGACATGGGGCTGCGCAACGCCGTCTCATCGCAAGTGACTGACTTCAGCGATCGCACCGGGATCAAGGCTGAATACAACTTCACCGGAGACCACACCCGCCGGCTTGGCGACGAACGCGAGCTGGCGATCTATCGAGTTGTGCAGGAAGCCCTTTCGAACATCGTCCAACATGCCGATGCGTCTCGTGTGGACGTGACACTCGAGATCGCGGAGTCGATCGTCCTGACCGTCGAGGACAATGGCAGCGGATTTGACCCGACCGCGCCGACCGGCCGCTTTGGCGTCACCGGCATGCGCGAGCGGGCGATGATGGTCGGCGGAAACCTTGAGATTCAGTCGCGCCCCGGGGGCGGCACCACACTGCGAATGGAGATGCCATGAAAGTCATGATCGCCGACGACCACGGAATCGTGCGATCCGGGATCACCTTGTTGCTCGAGCGCCAGCCCGACATCGATGTGATTGCCGAGGCGAGTGACGGCGCCGAGGCCCTGAAGCTGGCTGTTGACCGCCGGCCCGACGTGGCAATTCTCGACAACTCAATGCCCAAATTGACTGGACTTCAGGCCGCCCGCGAGATCAAGCAGCAGGCGCCGGAGGTCAACGTGTTGATCCTCTCGATGCACGACGATGAGCGCTATCTGTACGAGGCACTGCGGGTCGGCGCCGGCGGATATGTGCTCAAGCGTGCGGCCGATCAGGACCTGGTGCGCGCCGTGCGCGCGGTCAACGATGGCGAGCCGTTCCTCACCGACGACGCCCAACGCACCCTGGTCAAAGCATGGATCGAAAGCGGCGAAGAGGCCCCGCGCGACAAACTGACTGACCGCGAGCTCGAAGTCGTAAAGCTGATCGCCGAAGCTCACACCAACAAGCAGATTGCCGAGATCCTCGGCCTCTCCGAGAAGACCGTCGAGTCCCACCGCAGCAACATCCTCAACAAGCTCGGCATGAGCGACCGCGTGGAGTTGGTCCGCTACGCAGTCCGCCGCGGCCTGATCGAAGCTTGATGTAACGGAAGGTTGGCCCGGTCGGGCCACCCTTCGGAACGTAAGTCATACCTCAGCGCTAGGATTTAGCGCATGATGTTCTCAACCCGTGCCGAGTACGGCGTGCGCGTGATGGTTGCGCTCGCAAATGAGCAGGTCAAGGACGGCATCCACGCCACCCCCGCCTCGCTCGCCCAGATCGCTGAAGACAACGGTCTTCCATTCGCGTACCTCGAGCACCTTGCGGCCCGCCTGAAGAAGGCTGGGCTGGTGGAGAGCCGTCGCGGACCGCGCGGCGGGTACCTGCTCGCCAAGCCTGCGGACGACATCACGATGGCGCAGATCGTCGAGGCCCTCGAGGGCCAGATCGCCCCGATCGAATGCATCAGCAGCACCGATGACGGTGTCGCCTGCACGCGCGAGGGCGACACCAACGAGGTCTGTCCGACGAAGATTCTCTGGACCCGGGTGCAGGGCGCGATTGTTCGCTCCCTCACCGAGATGACCCTGGCGGACCTCACGGCCGCCAACCTGCGCGCGAACGGCCGACTCGCCGATCTCGCCCCCGCCGTCGCATAACGCGCCGTCCGGACCAACCCCCGTCCCAAGCAATCCCAGGAGTTTCAAGAAAATGGCAGACCTCGAAATCGTCAACCTTCACGTCCGCACCGAAGAGCGTGAAATCCTGCACGGCGTATCGCTGCAGGTCAACAAGGGCGAGACACACGCCCTGATGGGACCCAACGGCTCCGGAAAATCAACCCTTGCCAACGTGCTGATGGGCAACGACACCTACGAGGTGACGGAAGGCCAGATCATTTTCAACGGCGAGGACATCACCGAAGAGGACCCCGAGAAGCGTTCGCAGGCCGGGCTCTTCCTCGCCTTCCAGTACCCGGCAGTCGTGCCAGGGGTTTCGGTCGCCAACTTCCTGCGCCTCGCGATCAACGCGCACCGCGCGGAACCGATCGCAGTCAAGGAGTTCCGCGACAAGCTCAAGGAGAACATGGACCTGCTCAAGGTTCCGCGCGAGTTCACGAGCCGCTACCTCAACGACGGCTTCTCGGGCGGCGAGAAGAAGCGCGCAGAAATCCTCCAGATGGCGATGCTCGAGCCCTCGATCGCAGTACTCGACGAGACCGACTCCGGCCTCGACATCGACGCCCTGCGCATCGTCTCCGAAGGCGTCAACGCCCTGCGCGAGCGCGGCATGGGATCGCTGATCATCACCCACTATCAGCGCATCCTCGATTACATCGAGCCCGACTTCGTGCACATCCTGCTCGACGGTCAGATCGTCGAAGAGGGCGGACCGGAACTGGTCAAGAAGCTCGAGGAGCACGGCTACGACTGGATCCGCGAGGAGGTCGCAGCCAATGCCGGCTGACAAGCAGAGCCCGGTTGACAAGCAGAGCCCGGCTGAAGCCATCGCAGACATGCGCGAGGCCGCGCTGGCGATCTACGAGTCGGCGGAGCTGCCCGAGTGGCGGCGCAGCGGATTCTGGAAGACCACCCTCGCCGAGCTGAAGCTCGATGAGCTTGAGACCCGCCGGTACGCGCCCTACGGCTCGCGTGAAGAGCTGCCGGAAGTAGTACGCGAGGTGATCGGCGACGAGCAGTACGCCGGACTGATCGTTCAGCGCGGCGCGTCGATCGTCTACACCGAGGTCGCGGGCGACAACCCGGAGGGCGTGATCGCCTCAAGCCTCGAGGACGCGATCGAGCAGCACCCGGAACTGGTCGCCAAGTACTACGGCAAGCGCGTCTCGGCCAAGGACGGCAAGTTCGCCGCCGGCAACTGCGCGCTCTGGACCGGCGGCGCGTTCTTCTACGTGCCGCCCAAGACCGAAGTGACAAAGCCATTCCAGGTGATCAACCTGATCGACGAGCCCGGCGTGGTGCAGTACGGCCGCCTGCTCGCGGTGGTCGACGAGCAGGCCCGCGCGACGATCCGCGAGTTCGAGCTCGCCCCCGATTTTGAAGGCCAGGCGCTGCAGGCCGGCGTCACCGAAGTCTTTGCCGAGCCCGCCTCGTGGGCCAAGGTCAAGACGTTCCAGGACTGGGGCGGCGGCGAGGTCTATGACATCTCGACGCGTCGCGTGACGATCGCCCGCGACGCCCACGCGCGTTGGTTCCCGATTCACCTCGGCGGCCACCTCACGCGACAGACACTCGACATCATCACGGCGGATCGCGGCGCAGACATGCGCCACAACGGCGTCTACTTCACGCAGGGCGACGAGCACCTGGACCTCTTCACGACCGACATGCACGAGTCGCGCGACACGACCGGCGACACGGTTTGGAAGGGCGCTGCCACCGGCTCCTCGCGTGCGAGCTACGAGGGCCTGATCGAGATCATCGAGGGCGCCACGAACTCGCACACCTACCTGCAGACGCACAGCCTGATGCTGAGCAAAGACGCCAAGGTCGACGCCATCCCGTCGCTGATCGTCAAGGTTGACGACGTCTCCGCCTCGCACGGCGGCACCGTAGGCGAGGTCGACGAGGACCTGGTCTTCTATATGCGCACCCGTGGAATCACTCGCGAGAACGCAATCCGCATCCTGGTTGAAGGCTTCTTCGAGCCGGTCATCACGGAGTTCGAGGACGAGCACCTCGAGTCGATCGTGCGCGAGCGAATCGCCGGAAAGCTCGCCGAGGCGAGCGAAGACATCGCAGCGTACGCCGCGAGCAAGTGAGATGAGCGCGGTGGCCACCGACACCGCCGCCCGCACACGCGAGCTCTTCCCTGTCCTTCGCCAGGAGGTCGGCGGTCGCCCGCTGGTCTACCTCGACAGCGCGGCGACAGGTCAGAAGCCGGCGTCGGTGATCGAGGCGATGGACCGCTACTACCGCGAGGACAACGCCCCGATCCACCGCAGCACGTACGCGCTGGCCGAGCGCTCGACGGCGGCCTTCGAGGGCGCCCGCGCCAGTGTCGCCGCATACATGGGCGCAACCGACGAGACGACGATCTTCACCCGCAACGCCACCGAGGCGATCAACCTCGTGGCGCAGGTCTGGGGCCGGGCAAACATCGAGGCCGGCGACACTGTGCTGCTGACCGAGATGGAGCACCACAGCAACATCGTGCCGTGGCAGCTCGTCTGTCAGGAGAAGGGCGCGCGCGTTGAGTACGTCTCGGTGACCGGCGACGGCCTGCTCGACCCTGCCGATCTTGACGCGAAGCTCGCGGCCGGACCGAAGATCTTCGCCGCCGCCCACATCTCAAACGTCCTTGGCACGATCAACGACGTCGCGCAGCTCGCCTCGCGCGCGCACGACGCAGGCGCGAAGATCCTGATTGACGGTTCGCAGGCGGTTCCGCAGCTGCCGGTCGATTTTGGCGCCACGGGCGCTGATTTCTATGTGTGGACCGGCCACAAGGCCTATGGACCGACCGGGATCGGCGTGCTACACGGCAAGCGCGAGATCCTTGAAGAAATGGGTCCATGGCTCGGCGGCGGTGACATGATCAAGGTCGTCAGCGAACAGAGCTCGACCTGGAATGATCTGCCGTGGAAGTTTGAGGCTGGAACCAGCGCAGTCGCGGAGGCCGTGGGCCTTGGCGCGGCGATCGAGTTCATCGAGTCTGTCGGGATTTCTGAGATCCATGCACACGAGCAGGAGCTGGTGTCGTACGCGCTTCCTTTGGTCGGCGAAGTGCCGGGGATCACCGTTGTCGGCCCTGCGGCCGAGCAGCGCGGGGGCGTAATCAGCTTCACGCTCGACGGCATGCACCCGCATGACATCGGAGAGCTGCTGGGGCGCGAGGGCGTTTGTGTGCGAACAGGCCACCACTGCGCCCAGCCGCTGATGCGCAAGCTCGGCGTGGCGGCGACGGCGCGTGCTTCGTTTGCCTGTTTCAACACGACGGCGGATGTCGATGCGCTGATCGAGGCCCTATTGAAGGCGCGGGAGGTGTTCAAGCTGTGAACGACGAGCTCTACCGCGACTACATCCTCGAGCACTACAAGGAGCCGCATCACTTCGGCACGCTCGAACAGCACGACCTGCACGCGCACGACGTCAACCCGCTGTGCGGCGACGAGCTTGAGGTCCAGCTCGCCGTTGATGAAGACGGCGTGATTACCGATATCGCGTTCTCCGGCAAGGGCTGCGCGATCAGCCAGGCGAGCGCTTCGATCGCCTCAGATGAGTACATCGGGATGAAGGTCGACGACGTGGCGAAGCTCGACGCCGATTGGATCTACGACCTGCTCGGGATTGACATCTCCGCCACGCGCAAGAAGTGCGCGTTGCTCAATCTGAAAGTGATGCGCGGGGCGACGACCGGCAGCGCGGACTGGCCAGAGGATTAGCGGCAGATAGGCTCCCGTGGGAACTTCGGTACCAGGGGGTTTATGAATGGCGACAGAGAGTCAGAAGAAGGCCGACGCGATAATCGTCGGGGCCGGCCTTGCCGGACTCGTCGCCGCGTGCGAGCTGGCTGACGCCGGCAAGCGTGTGCTGGTGCTCGATCAGGAGCCCGAGGCGTCGCTCGGCGGTCAGGCTTTCTGGTCTCTCGGCGGCTTGATGCTTGTCGGGTCCCCCGAGCAGAGGCGCGCGCGGATCAAGGACTCGTACGACCTTGCGCTGCAGGACTGGATGGGAACTGCGGCGTTTGACCGTCCGGAGGACGAGTGGCCCCGCCGGTGGGCCGAAGCCTATGTCGGCTTTGCTTCGGGCGAAAAGCGGGCATGGCTCTCCGAGATGGGAGTGCGCTGGATCCCCTCCCCCGGCTGGCCCGAGCGCGGTGGCGCACTGGCCGGCGGACATGGAAACTCTGTGCCGCGCTTTCACATCACCTGGGGTACCGGCCCGGGTGTGCTTGAGCCGTTCTTGCGGCGAATCGAAGAAGCGCGCGCTTCCGGGCTGGTGACCTTTGCGTTTCGCCACCGGGTCGACCAGCTCGATCTGACTGGTGGCACCGTGACCGGTGTCTCCGGCGCCGTGCTCGAACCGAGCAATGTCGGTCGCGGTGAGGACTCTTCGCGCGTCGAGATCGGGACCTTCTCATTTGCCGCCGAGGCAGTGCTCGTGACTTCCGGCGGAATCGGCGGCAACTTTGATCTGGTGCGCCAGAACTGGCCCGAGCGGCTTGGTCCTGCGCCGAAGGATCTGATCAGCGGCGTACCCAAGAGCACCGACGGGCGGATGCTCGGGATCTCCGAGGCGGCGGGCGCTCGGCTGATCGGCAGCGATCGCATGTGGCACTACACCGAGGGGATCAGGAATTGGGCGCCGGTATGGAGCGATCATGCGATCCGGATCCTGCCCGGACCGTCGTCGCTGTGGTTTGACGGAGCTGGCGAGAGGATGCCTTTGCCCTGCCTGCCGGGCTTCGACACGATCGGGACGATGGCGCAGATCGGGCGCAGCGGCTTCGACTACTCGTGGTTCGTGTTGAACGAACGGATCGTCGCCAAGGAGTTCGCGCTCAGCGGTTCCGAGCAGAATCCCGACGTGACCGGCCGCAGCATCAAGGGCGTAGTGCGAACCCGCGTACTCCCCAACGTGCCACCCCCGGTACGCGCGTTCATGGATCGAGGAGCAGACTTCGTAGTCGCCCAAAACCTGCGCGACCTAGTAGAAGGAATGAACCAAGTAACCCACGGAACCGACACAGTTGCAGCTTTGTCGTATGAGCGGATTCGGGAGCAGATTGTTGAGCGGGATCGGGAGCTGGCCAATCCGTATGGCAAGGACTTGCAGCTGGCGGCGATCGCCAATGCGCGCAAGTACTTCTCTGACCGCGTCACCAGGGTGGCCAAGCCGCACGAGATCCTCGATCCCAAGGCCGGCCCGTTGATCGCGGTGAAGCTCAATCTGCTCACGCGCAAGACGCTGGGCGGGATTCAGACCGACCTGGAGGCGCGAGCACTGCGCGCCGACGGCTCGCCGCTCCCGGGCCTGTACGCGGCAGGCGAGGTCGCCGGCTTCGGCGGCGGAGGGATGCACGGGTACAGGGCACTCGAGGGCACTTTCCTCGGCGGCTGCCTCTTCTCGGGCCGAATAGCCGGCCGGGCGGCAGCCTCGGCGCTGGCCTAGGTCCACCCTTCGCACCGCACCCCACTCCAACCGTCCTACCACTCCTTGCCTGCTCCCTCCGGGAGCAGGCAAGGAAGGATCAGACCTTTGTCATCGGGTCGTCTGAGCGGAGTCGCTGGAAATCGTCCATGTAGGCGAGGTAGGCGGCACGTCCCCCGAACTTCTCCAGGACCGCTTCAGCCGCCAGCCAGCCGGGTGGCTCATCCTCGATCAGTCGGCTGTGGGTGGAGAATTCCCAGTCGAGTCCATCCCGCTTGTGATTGTCGTGGACATAGGCGATGCGCCACTTGAACGACTTCAGGTCGCTGATCTTCCGCGACCTGTACCGGCCGCGGATCAACGGGCCGCGACGTTCGTACTTGGCGTTGTAGTAGCGCACATATGCCGAGAGCACGCGTCGCATCAGCGGCTCGATCGCGTCCGGCGAACGCTGCCAGAGAATCAGGTGGAGGTGCGACGAGAGGAGATTCCTCGCGAGCAGTCGCACCCGATCATGGAAGTTCTGGTAGGCGCGGCCACGCCCGTCTTTGCGCACAACCCGGCCGAGGTGGCGGTCCATCAGGAACTCAAACTGACGGCGATCGTCGTCATCGTGAAAAAGCCAGAGCCCAGCGCGTGCCTTCACCCAGACGTGATACATCCCCGGCAGTCGGCGGTCCACTGTGTAGAGATACGGCATCGCACAATTTCACCGATCGCCGAGTTACAGGTCAAGACCGAAAGCCAACAATTGCGCGACCAAACCGCAACAAACCCGTAAATTCCGCTGCCCCACTCCTTGCCTGCTCCCGCAGGGAGCAGGCAAGGAGTGGGTACCGCATAGCCTCCACCTCATGTCGACAGCGCCTTTCTCCCACACCCTCCGCGTCCGCTACAGCGAGTGCGACGCGCAGGGGATCGTCTTCAACGCCAACTGGTTCCTCTTCGTCGACGTGACCATGACCGAGTTCTGGCGGCACACGCTTGACGGATACCTGGGCCTGCCAAAGCAGTACGGCGTCGAGGTCGTGATGGCGCAGAACGGGGCCAACTTCCGCCAGCCGGCCTACTTCGATGACATGCTCGAGATCATCCCGATCGTCGCACACCTGGGAAACAGCTCGATGAAGATGGAGTTCACCGTCAAGCGCCGCGAAGACCTCCTCTGGGAGGCCTTCGCGATCTACGTCTTCGTCGATCACGAGACAATGCGTCCCACCCCGATTCCGGCAGACGTCAGAGCCAAACTCGAGAAGGCATGAGCACCGATCCGATCACCACCACCCTCCGTGTCCGCTACGCCGACTGCGACGCACAGGGGATCATCTTCAACGGGCGCTGGTTCGAGCTCTTTGACACCGCGATGACGGAGTTCTGGCGCGAGACGATCGGCGGGTACGACCATCTCCCCCGCTCGCTAAATGTCGAAACCGTCGTCGCCGAAACCGGAGCCAGATTCCGCGGCGCGGGCCGCTTCGACGACCAGCTCGACTTCGCGATCCATGTGCGCCGGATCGGCGAGTCCTCGCTGAGGATCGAGATCGACGCCACCAAGCAAGACCAGCTCCTGGCCGAAGGCTTCATCGAGTACGTCTTCGTCGACGCCCAGACCTTCCAGCCCACAAACATCCCCGACCAAGTGCGAAACATGCTCCCGGAGCCCTCCGCCACGGCCTGAACTACAATTCCTACCTCAGAGGCCGGATTTGACCCCCGCAATAAGGAAAGCTTGAAACCGATGGCAACTGTCGACAAGACTCGCATCCCGAACAACCCGATCAAAGAGACGTCAAACGGCGAACTCGTCGCCAAGAACGGCATCTCGCGCGAAGTCGTGATCGAGATGTCGAAGATCAAGAACGAGCCGCAGTTCATGCTCGACATGCGGCTCAAGAGCCTCGACATCTACGAGCGCAAGCCGATCCCGACCTGGGGAGTCGACCTCTCGGGTCTCAACCTCGACGAACTCGTCCTCTACAAGGCCCCGGGCACCGGCAAGTTCGACAGCTGGGACGACGTCCCCGACGAGCAAAAGGCCACCTTCGAGAAGCTCGGGATCCCGCAGGCCGAGCGCGAGTACCTCGCCGGCGTCGTCGGAGTCTGGGATAACAACTCTTTCTACGAGGGACTAAAAGAGCAGTACCGCGACCTCGGAATCATCTTCTGCTCGATGGACACCGCCGTCCAGGAGTACCCGGAGCTCGTCGAGC
>CAZRAA010000011.1:0-41939 GCA_964597975.1 uncultured Thermoleophilaceae bacterium
TCTCGTTGACCTTCTTGCGCGGGACGTTGCGGTAGATGATCGCCATGATCATGAAGGGGAAGAGGCCGATGTTGATCTCAGGAGTCGAGAACTTCGCCTCGTCCGACGCGATCACAAGGTCGCAAGCGAGCGCGACACCCAGTCCTCCCGCGACCACGTGACCGTTGGCCTTGCAGATCGTCGGTTTGCCGAGCTCGGAGATCACGCGGAAGAGATCGAGAAAGCGTGTCGTGCCGTAGTACTTGTGCGCCAGAGGCAGATCAGCAGAGAACCCCGAGAGATCGCCCCCGGCCGAAAAGACCTTGCCGGCACCGGTCAGCACCACCACCCGCACGGCTTCGTCGCCTTGGGCCGACTTGAATGCGTTGACGAGGTCATCGAGCATCCCGTGGCTAAGCGCGTTGCGCTTGTCGGGCTGATTGAGTGTGATCGTCGCGACGCCGCCGTCGACCTCGTAAAGGATGTTTTCGTACACGCCTGCTCCGGTTGTTCGAGTGAGAAGTAGGAAGTTCGACTTCCTACTCTAACGAACCCGGAGTCGGGCTCAGGGGCGCGGGTCGCCGGAGCTGAACTGCGGCTTCTCCCCCGCTTGCGCCGATTCGATCGCGCCCGTGAAGTCTTCATGCGACTGCGCGACGGCCATGTAGGACGAGACCATGTCGTAGTGCGTGTCGCGCGGCAGGGTCGGTGCGGTGTAGACGGCGCGCTTGATCAGCCGCTGCGCCAGCTGCGGGCCTGCCGCCAACTTCTCCGCCAGCCGATAGGTGTGCGCCGCGAGCTCCTCCCGCGGCACGGCCTCGTTGACAAGACCCCACTCGGCGGCCTTGACGCCGTCGATCGTCTTGCCGGTCAGGAGCAACTCCAGCGCCCGAGCCGGGCCGACGAGCTGGGTCAGCAGCCACGCGCCGCCATCACCTGGCACGAGCCCAAGGTTCACGTAGGCCTCGCCGATCTTCGCTTCGTTAGCCGCGATTCGCAGGTCGCAGAGCAGCGCCATGTCAAAGCCGGCGCCCATCGCGGCGCCGTTGATCATCGCGATCACCGGCTGTGGCACCTGTTGGAGCACGCGCTGAACGCGGTGTACATGGTCACGCAAGAACTCCTTCTTTGCGAGCGGTCCGCTGCTCTCGGCGAGCGTTGCCAGATCGCCACCGGCGCAGAACGCTTTGCCGGCACCGGTCACGACGATCGCGTGCACCGATCGGTCAGCGGCCAGCTGCTCGAGCGCATCGGCCCACGCGTCGACCAGTTCCGCATCGAAAGCGTTGTACTTGTCGGGTTTGTTCAGCGTGAGCGTCGCGACGTGGGTCGCGGCGTCGACTTCGGTGAGGATCGGCTCTGGCATCGCGGCGACTCTACCGGAGGCTGAGCGCTGGTAGTTTGCGCACTTCGATCTGGTTTCGAGAGATCTCTTCAAGGGGGACAGCGATGGCTTCAGAGATTGTCGAGTTTGCGTCAAATGGCGGCACCGCGAGCGGCTACCTCGCCGTTCCCGACCAGCCCAACGGCAAGGCGCTGGTCGTGGTTCAGGAGTGGTGGGGCCTGATGGACGAAATCAAGGGAATCGCCGACCGCTATGCGGCGGCCGGTTACTTCGCGCTGGTCCCAGACCTCTACCGCGGAGAGACAACCGACCAGCCCGACGAGGCCCAGCAAAAGCTGATGGCGATGAACGTCGCGCAAGCCGAGCAGGACCTGGTCGGTGCGGTCGACTACGTGGCCCAGCGCGCGGGGACTGACACGGTCGGCTCCACCGGCTACTGCATCGGGGGAGCGCTCTGCCTCTACGCCGCGGCGCTGAACCCGAAGGTCGTCGCCAGCTCGAGCTTCTACTACGTCTTCCCGCACGGCAAGCCCGACTGGAGCAAGATCTCCGGCCCGGTACTGATGCATTTCGGAAGTGACGACGACTTCATCCCAGTCAGCGACGCCGAGGCGCTGGTCGCCGAAGTCCGCGGGGCGGGCGTCGACGTGACCGCCGAGTTCTACGAGGGCGCCGGACACGCGTTTTGCAACACTGCAAATCGGCTCGGCACCTACAACGAGGAGTACGCCGAATTGGCCTTCAAGCGCAACCTCGAGTTCTTCGAGAGCAATCTCGCCTAGGGCCTGTGCGCGGACTCGTTACGACCTTGCTGACGGCCGTTGTTGTCGCCGGAGCCACCGGCTGCGGCGGATCCGGCGACCAGTCGTTTTCGGCCGACGGCTATCCATTTTCCTTCAGCTTCCCGTCTGCCTGGACCCTGACCCGCGCGGCCGGCACGGACGATTCCGGCGGGGCGGCACTGCGGACTGTGACCGTCGCGCTCAAGCAGCCCTACGACCAGGTCTCGATCAGCCAGTACCGGCTCAAGAAGAAGCTCCCGACCGGCGCCAACGGCTACCAGCCCGAGGTCGACCGCGTGGTCAAACGGCTGACGCGCGAGGCCGGCGGCAAAGCCGGCGACGCCAAGGAGGTCATGTACGGAGATCTCCGCGGCTACCAGTACGTCGTCTCATACTCAAGCGGCGGCCAGAAGCTGCAAAACCAGCTGACGTTCCTTTTCCAGGGCGAGAACGAATTCTTGATCGGCTGCCAGTCCTCGCCCGACAAGCGCAACGAGCTGAGCGACGGCTGTAAGCAGATCCTCGAGTCGCTCGACTTCAGCTGACGTTCAATCGATCGACCGCCAAGGACCCTCGCCCTCGCGCAACTCGACGCTGTTGACCTTCGCCGGTGATCCTGGCGCAGATCCGCGGATGTGCGTCAATCGATCGCCCGGCCCGACAGACTGCACGAGCACGCCGCGTGGCGAGCCGTAGACGACGCGCAGTTCACAGCGCAAAGGGCAGAACGTGCGGATTTCGAGCCGGTCGTTGACGAGGCCGCTCTTGCGGTCGCGACCGCCAACCATCGCGAGCACCCGCGGCGTGCCCGGCGAGACCTGCAGGCGCAATCCGGCGTCGTCGTTCGGCGGCAGGACCACTCTTGCTCCGCGCAACGTCATCGAAAAGCTCCCACCGATCGTCAGCCAAGCCCGCAGCACGCGCGCGCAGCCCACCTTCGAAGAGCCAAGGATGCGCCCGGAGTTGTCGGTGCGAAACGGGCAAAAGTGCGAGAAGACCTCTGGCGAGTTGATCGGAGGCTGAGTGCCCGTGTAGAGCCGCGCGACGTTCGGATTCCAGAACTCTGGCTGCAGAAAGTCGAGCGGCTGCGATCCGGAACCGGCAAGCATCGCCACCGGATCTTCGGTCGCGCGATCAATCCAGTCGATCGGCTTGGGCGCGTTCTGCTCGGCAGTAGCCGTGAAGAGCTCCTGGTAGGACCACGCCTTCGCTTGGCTCAGCAGCATTACGAAGAGCGGCAGCACGATCGCAAGCAGGCGCCCGAGGTTGACGAGCGATTCGCGGCGCTCGGGCAGTGTGCTGAGCGCAAGGACGCCACCGAGCAAAGCGGCGATCAACCCAAGCAACAGTCCGGCGCTCCCGAGCGCTCCTGGATGTGCGTCGAAAAAGAAGCCCAGGTATGCCTGGCCGAAGGCCTCGAGGGAGAAGGGCACGCTGATTGCCTGCGACGGGAAGAGCGCAAGCACCAGCGCGGCGACGGCCGTCGATGTCAGCGCTGCCCGCGTGGAGAGGCGCCCGAGCGAGGCGACGAGGCCGACAAAGTAGATCGGTCCGAGATAGATCATGTATCGCTCATAGAGCACATGCCGCTCGCGCCAGTTCTCGGTGTTGATCGACGCAAAGGCGGTCATCTGCAGCACGAACACGACCGTCGCGGCCAGCGCGACTGCGATCAGGGCGCCGATCAACGGATCGCGACGGTTCGAGCGGTCAAGCGCAAGCGCGAACGTCGCGATCGCCGGCAGAATCCCGGCGACCAGGTACGCATCGGCCGCGTAGGCACGGAGCCAGTAGAGGACGTCGCCGGCCTCGAACCCACCGGTCTGCAGCACGCCCAGATAGATCCCGACCGATGCCCGGCCGCGCACCAGCGCATACACGAGCACCAAGGCGAACACCGCGGCGAGCGACCATGCAAGCGCGGCTCGCTCGGCCAGGCGCTTCCGGCGCAGCTCAGGCCCGGCCAGCACAACCGCAAGAAGCAGCGCGGCGGCCGCGACCGCGAAAAAGGCGACGAACTGGATCCGCGTGAACGCGGCGAGCGTCGCAAAACCGAGGAACGCGAGCGTCGCGCCCCTCCCCGGCTTCGCCAGCGCGTAGACCAGCGCGAGCAGCGCTGCCACGCCCAGCGGGTAGGCGAGCGCCTCGGTGCCGATCAGTCCGGCGTAGGCGGCGGCCGGCGCGGCGACGGCCAGCACCGCCGCCGCCAACGCGAGCCCATGTGAGGCAAACCACCGTGCCCCGGCGTACACCGGGAAGACGACCGCCGAGATGCACGCGGCGTTGATCACCTTGACCAAGTCGTACTGCGAGGAAACGCTTCCGCCGATCCGAGTGGCCGGCGCGATCAGGATCGGGTAGAGCGCCGAGATCAGCGGGACCGGTCCATCGCGCCAGGTCAGTCCATGGCCGGCGGCGATGCTGCGCGCCAGCGCCCAGTAGAAGAACTCGTCCTGGTAGTGCAGCGGCAGGTGTACCTGCAGTGCGAGCAGCGAGAGCAGCGCCGCGGCCGCAAGCCAAAGCGCGACGAGCAGGACGGTTGCGCCGCGGCGCCCGAGCCGGCGCTGCGAGTTCAGAGAATTGACTTCCATCGCCCGTCGCCCTGGCGCACTTCGAGCCCGGTCACGTAGAGCGAGGAGGGAATCCCTCCGGGCGAGCGGACGGTCAGTGAGCTGTAGGTCTCGCCGCCCGCAAGCGGGAAGGTCAAGATGCGGCGCTCACCGGCCTCGATCAGCGTCGATCTGCCGCCAAACTCGGCGACGGATTCTGCTTCGCCTCCTCGCACGCGGATTCGTACTTCTCCGGCTTCGTCAAGGAACGTGCGTATGTTCATCGCCGCCTGGACGAAGCCGGTTCGCACCTGTCGTCCGTCGGTCAAAGAAAGGATTCGCGCCGGTGGCTTGCCAACCATCAGTGTCAGCGTCGGCCATGAGGCCGACGGGTGCACGCGTTTGTACTCGTCCTTCAGATGCATCACGACGTTGTCGCTGCGCATGAACCAGGCATTGGGGACGAAGCTGCAGCCGGTGCCGATGATGCGGCCGTCGCTGGCCCAATCGAACTGGCAGCTGGGCGAGTACATGATCGGCGTCTTGATCGGCGCGGCGTCGGTCGCGAAGGCGCGCACGATGTTGCCGTTCCAGAACTCGGCGGTGAAATACGAGAGCGGGTCGTCGGTCGAAGTGATGATCATTCCGACCGGCTGCTTGGTGTTCTTCTCGACAAAGTTCGCCGGTCCGGGGTACTGGCTGAACGCCTGCGCCGAGAAAGTGCGCGCGTAGTGCCACGTCTGAGCCTGGGACGCGATCAGGGCGACGAACGTGAATGCGATCAGCGCCCCGTGGATCAGCTTTCGCGCGGTTCCCTTGGCCAGCGTCGAGAGCACATAGACGATTCCGAGCACGAAAGTCAGCCGCGCGAGCAGCATGCCGATCTTCGGCACGGTCTCCGGGTGGAGTTCCATGTGCCGCCCGACGAGCGAGAGTCCGAATGAGTCGTAGGAGAACGGGACGAGCACCGCGTCCGACTGGAATCCGCTGACGATCACCGTCGCAACGGCGGCCGAAGCGACCGCGGAGGTCCAGGACACTCGCCGCCACGAGGCGAGCAGTCCGGCGAAGAAGATCGGACCCAGATAAAACATGTAGCGCTCGTAGAAGATGTGACGCCCGCGCCAGTCATATGGATTGGTCGCCGAGAACCACGAAATCTGCGCGACCAGCGCGATCGACGCGACGAGTGCCAACGCGAGCAACGCGCCGATCACCGGATCGCGCCGGTTCTCGGCGCGACCGAACATCGCAAACGTCGCGATCACCGGCACGATCGCGCTGAGCAGGTAGACATCGGCCGCGAAGGCCTTGACCCAGAACCAGGTCGCAGACCAAGTCAGACTCACTCCCTCGAATGCGCCGGCATATAGACCGAAGGCGGACTTGCCTTGCACCAGCAGCGCAAGTCCGCCGAGCAGGGCGAGCACGGCGAGTCCGACCCAGACCGTCTGCCGCTCATCGATGTAGCGCTTGCGCATCCCCTGCGGGCGCATCGCCGCGGCGAGCAGGAATGTCGCGGCGAAGATCGGCAACAGAATCACGAACTGCGTGCGCGTGAGCACGGCCAGCAAGACCAGCCCAAACGCCAGCAGCGTGTTGCGAAGCCGCGGCCGGGCGAGCGCGAGCAGCATCCCGCCGCAGGCGGCGATGAATGTCGGGTACCCGAGATTCTCGGTGCCAATCACCCCGGCGTAGTTCATCGCCGGCACCGAGACGACCATCAGTGCGACGAGCAGCGAGCGCCAGCGATCCATCATCAGTCGGGCCATCAGGTAGCCCGGGAAGATCGCCCCGCAGATCATCAGCGAATTGATCAGGTGGACGCCGGTGTACTCGCCGGGAACCGTTTTGGCGACCCAGAAGGCCGGAGAGAGCAGCACCGGATAGAGCCAGCTCTTCATCCCCATTCCGACCCCACGCCATGTGAGCCCGTCGCCGCTGGCGAAGTTTTTTGCCAGCGCCCAGAAGAGGAACTCGTCCTGGTAGCGCCGCGGCGAGTCGTGGCCGGTCGCCAGCAGGTAGATCACGAGGGTCAGAAGCGCCCAGACCCCGGTGATGATCCAAAGCTCAAGCCCGCGCGCGCGAATCCATTCTCCCGCGTCGCGGCGCCATTCTGAAAAGTTCGCGTTCACGTAGATCGCGAGCCTAAACCGGGGTGCGGCCACAGCTGCCTGCGTCGGCGCGGTAGAGTAAGAACTAGAACTTCCTACTTTCCACTTCAACCGGCCGCGGCCGCGGAGGAGCATTCGATGGAATCCGCCACGATCAAGCCCGACTTCGGGACCAGCACACGCCACTTCATCTTCAACGACGAGCACGAGCAACTGCGCGAGACGATCGAGCGCTTCGCCAGGACCGAGCTCGCCCCCCACGCAGAAGAGTGGGAAGAGACGACCTTCCCCGACTCCGTGATCAAGCGGATGGGCGAGTTGGGCTTTCTCGGCCTGACGATGCCCGAGGAGTACGGCGGCCAGGGTGGCGACTACATCACCAGTGTCGTGCGCGCGGAGTCGCTGATTCATTCCGGCAGCGGTGGACTAAACATGGGACTAGCGGTCCAGACCGACATGGCGATGCCGCCGATCGAGAAATTCGGCAGCCACGAGATCAAGGACAAGTATCTGCGCGGTGCGATCGCCGGCGACTACATCCTCTCGCTCGGCATCACCGAGCCCGACGCCGGCAGCGACGTCGCCGGCATCAAGACGCGTGCAGTCAAGGACGGCGATGAGTGGGTGATCAACGGTTCGAAGGTCTTCATCACCAACGGCCTGCGCGCCGATCTGATCGTGCTGGTCACCAAGACCGACGACTCCGCCGGCTTTGAGGGCTTCACGCTCTTCCTCGTCGAGACTGACACACCCGGCTTCGAGATCTCGCGCAAGCTCGAGAAGCTCGGAATGCACGCCTCCGACACTGCGGAACTCTCTTTCACCGACATGCGCGTACCCGACGCCAACCGTCTCGGCGAGGTCGGAAAGGGCTTCTACAACATCATGTGGGAGCTGCAGAGCGAGCGCATGGTCGCCGCATGCGGCTGTACCGCAGGTGCCCAGCGCGCGCTCGACATAACGATGGAGTACGCCAAGGAGCGTCAGGCATTCGGACGATCGATCGGCAAGTTCCAGGCGATCCGCCACAAGTTTGCGGACATGAGCACCAAGCTCGAAGCGTCGCGCCAGCTCAACTACTACACCGCGTGGCTGATCAACAACGGCCAGTACCCCGTGCGCGAGATTTCGCAAGCCAAGCTCTACGCCTCACAGGTCGGCTTTGAGGTGATGGACGAGTGCCTGCAGATCCACGGCGGCTGGGGCTACATGAAGGAGTACGGCATCGAGCGCGCCTGGCGCGATATGCGACTCAACCGCATCGGCGCCGGCACCGACGAAGTGATGCTCGACGTGATCGGCCGCTCGTACGGCTTCTAGGAACCAGAAAACGAACGTTCGGTCTGACTAACATCCCGCGCGGATTTCAGCCCGTCCCCACCAACCACCAGAAAGTGACCCATCACCATGAGTGATTTCGCGATTCCCGGTCTGCTCGAAGGCAAGACCGCCATCGTCACCGGCTCGGCCCGCGGCATCGGCCGTGCCGTCGCCGAACAGCTCGCCGGCTCCGGCGCAAATGTTGTCATCACCGACCTGGACGGCGACATCGCCGAGCAGGCATCGAACGAGATCGAGGGCAACACCGTCTCGATCGGCGGCGACATCACCGCCGACGGTTCGCCGGCCGCGGTCGTAAAGAAGACGATCGACGAATTCGGTCAGATCGACATCCTTGTCAACAACGCCGGCTACACCTGGGACGCCCCGGTGCACAAGATCACGGACGAGCAGTGGGACGCGATGCTCAATGTCCACGTCAAGGCTCCGTTCCAGATGATCCGCGAAGCAGCCCCCTATTTCCGCGAGCCGGCCAAGGCAGAGCGGGCTGAAGGGCGGGAGGTCTTCCGCAAGATCATCAACGTGTCCTCCACTTCGGGCATGTTCGGCAACGCCGGCCAGGCCAACTACAGCGCCGGCAAGCTCGGCGTCGTCGGTCTGACCAAGACTGTCGCCAAGGAGTGGGGTCAGTTCAAGGTCAACGTCAACGCCGTCGCATTCGGCTTCGTCGAGACGCGCCTGACCGCCGCCAAGGAGAACGCCGAGACGATCGAGAAGGACGGCGAGCAGATCCAGCTCGGCATCCCGGAGCAGATGCGCCAGATGGCCAGCATGCTGATCCCGCTGGGCCGCGCGGCGACCCCGGAAGAGGCGGCTGCGCCGATCTTCTTCCTCGCCAGCCCGCACAGCAACTACGTGCACGGCCAGGTCCTCAACATCACCGGCGGCATGTTCGGAGGCATGGCTTTCTAGAGCCTGCATCGATACCGCTCGGTAGCAAGATTGGCCCCCGCGCTCTTTGGCGCGGGGGCTTCTTTGTGCCCTCCGACCGGGTCAATAAGTTTCGACCATGGAAGAGCTCGATGCACCCCTGCTCAGCGGACCGCTGCCGAGGGGAAGCGCCGGCGCTCATGTCACGATGCGGCCCTTCTCAACCGGCGAGATGGGCGTGCCGCTCGGTTTCCTCGCCCGCATTGATCAGCCGCTTGCCAAGCCCCGTGCGATCTGGCGCGGGGCACGCCACCGCTTCGACCACTGGACGCCGTGCCCCGTGTTCCTGGTCGAGCACCCGACGGCCGGGCGCGTCCTGATCGACACCGGCTTGCCGCCGGCAGTCGTGCACGACGTGCGCGCGGCAGTGGGCACGGCGGCCGCGTTCATGTACGGGCTGCGCGCCAGCGAGGATCAGCCGCTGCCTGCGCGGCTGCGGGCTCTCGGCATTCCGCGCGGTGGTATCGACGTCGTCGTGATGACACACCTGCACGTCGATCATGCCGGCGCGCTCAGCGAACTCGAGGACTGCCGCGTGATCGTCTCCAAAGACGAATGGCGCAGCGCGCACGGCGGCAAGGCACTGGCGCGTGGTTACCTGCGCCGGCAGTTCGATCTCGCGCACGACATCCAGCTGGTCGACTTCGACGATCAGAGCGTGAATTCATTTGCGACCTTTGGGCGCTCGTTCGATCTGTTCGGTGATGGCACGGTGATGCTGGTCTCGACCCCCGGGCACACCTCAGGGCATATGTCGGTGATCCTGCGGCTCAAAGACCGCGAGTGCCTTATCGCCGGCGACGCGATCTACACCCGGCGCTCGCTAGACGCCGGTGATATCCCGCTCGTACTCGCCGACGAGCACAACTACAAACGCTCAGTGCGCGAGATCCGCGCCTACAAGCAGATGACACCCAGCGCATTGGTGATCCCTGGCCATGACGCGGAGTTCTTCGCGTCGCTTGGCGAGGTCTACTGAAGGCGTGCCCCTGGCGACGCAGAATCGTCGCGGGCTTGTCACGAAGTTGGTGCAGAGCGGTCTTGTTTCGTTACGCGCCTGGCGTTTGACTGGATGCCATGCCGCGCAAGCACATCGGGGGACGGCGCAAGCTTCGGGGATTCCATGTCTTCAATCAAGGCGCAAAGGTCGGTGGGCGGCCTCGTCGAGTCTTCATCGACAAAGAAGACAAGCGCTATTTCTTGTGGCTACTCGCGCGCCACCTGGGTCCCGCGCCGAAGAAGGATGATCGCGGGCGGCCGTTCCTTCACCTGCGCCTGAAGCTCACGCTGATTGCCTTCAACGTGATGACCACGCACTTCCACCTGATCGTCTGGCAGCACAGCGCAGGAGCAGTAGCAGCGCTTATGAACCGGGTGAAGTCCTCGTACACGCGGTACTTCAACGAAAAGTACGGCAACACCCAGCCACTCTTCAACGTCCGCGTCCAGTCGAAGGAAATCGATAGCCCGGAGTACTTCAAGTGGCTGGTGGGATACGTACACGACAACCACCCAACAGGACTCGACTACGAATTCTCAAGCCACAAGGCATGGATCGACGAAGACGAGCGCCCGAACTGGCTAGACCCTGCGCCAGGCCTCCGCGTGTTCGGGGGCATCGACGACTACAAGACCTACCTCAGCGATCGCGCCAGCCGCAAGTTGCTAGACGGCAAACTCGGCTTCACCCGGAAACAAGCGAAAAATCTTCCATGAGGCGACCCCGCGGGGTCGCCTCATGGAGTAAATCCCGCTTGTCTACGTGGGCGGCGTCTCTGGTGGGGTGCGGCGCGGCGCTTCGCCCGTGCGTGCGCGTAGTTCGCGGCGCCACTTGGGTTCGAGCTCGGCGTCCATCTCCCACCACATGTCGAGCACGCGTCTGAAGATCTCCTCCGACGCTGCCTGCCGTTGCTCGCGCGTCGGATCGTCGAGCTGCGTGAACTGCAGGGGGCGGCCGTAGCGCACCGTCACCTTTGGGAACCAGTGGCGCTTGACGTCGCGCATGAACTGCGAACCGTAGATCGCCACGGGCACAACGGGCACGCCGCTGGTCAATGCCAGCTGCCCCGCCCCGCGCTTGGCCACAGTCGGGTAATAGTCGCGCGAGCGACCGCCCTCGGCGTACATCTGCACGATCCCGCCGCGGTCGAGGATCGCCTGCGCGGTCACAAACGCCTCATCGTCGCCCTTGCCGCGCATCACTGGGAAGACGCCGCCGTGCGAGAAGATGAAGTCCATCGGCGGCTTGAAAATCTGCGACTTGGCCATGAACTGCAGCTTTCGCCGCAGGTGTATCCCTGTGAAGAAGTGATCGATGAAGCTGAAGTGGTTGGGTACGAAGATCGTCCCGCCGGCGCGCGGAACGTTCTGCACATCGATCGCCGAGACGCGGTCGAGCGAGCCATAGACAGTGGTCATCAGTACGCGCACGAGGTCGTACATCGCGCTTGGCCGGTGCTCGCG
Source organism: uncultured Thermoleophilaceae bacterium (assembly GCA_964597975.1). GTDB lineage: Bacteria > Actinomycetota > Thermoleophilia > Solirubrobacterales > JACPNS01 > JACPNS01. The sequence continues at coordinate 11,504 of CAZRAA010000011.1, forward strand.
CACGCGGCGGTGATAGACCTCCATACCCGACGAGTCGCGGTCGTCGACGTAGACCTGTTCTTTCATCTTCGCCATCGTCTGAATTACTCCTGACCGTCCCCGGGGTTTCCGCGTTCGCGCACGCTTTCGACGGTCCTCGACCACTCATCGAGCAACGCGGTGCGCGTGGATTCTGGCATCTGCGGCTCAAAGCGGAACTCCTCGCGCCAGAGCGACTCGACCTCGGAGGCGGTCCAGCTCCCAGCGGTGATCCCGGCCATCATCCCCGCACCGAATCCCGTCGTCTCTGTGATCTCGGGCACAACGACCGGCGCGCCGAGCACGTCGGCCTGGAACTGCATCAGCCAGTGATTGGCGACCGCGCCGCCGTCGGCGTGCAGCTCACCCAGCGCAATCCCGGCCGCCGTCTCCATCGCACGCACCGCGTCGACCGTTTGGTAGGCCATCGCTTCGAGCGCGGCACGCGCAAAATGCGCGCGCGTAGTGCCGCGCGTCAGACCCATCAACGCGCCGCGCGCGTCCGGATCCCAGTACGGCGATCCAAGCCCGACCAGTGCGGGGACGAAGTAGACGCCGTCGTTCGAATCAAGCGAGCGCGCAAGCGCCTCAGTCTCGCGCGCATCGGCGAACAGACCGAGCCCGTCACGTAGCCACTGCACCGCTGCCCCCGAGACGAAGACGCTCGCCTCGTAGGCGTATGTCGCCTGAGAATCGGTGCCCCAGGCCACGGTTCCGATCAGTCCCTCTGCCGGGGCGGGTGCCTTGTCCCCGACGTTCATCAGGACAAAGCTGCCCGTCCCGTAAGTGTTCTTCGCCTTCCCCGGGGAAAAGCACGCCTGGCCAAACAGTGCGGCCTGCTGATCGCCCGCGATTCCGCCCAACGGAATCGCCGCGCCGCCGAGCAGCCCCGGGTCGGTCTCGCCGAACTCGCCGAGCGAGGGCAGAACCTCCGGCAACGACGCTTGATCGACCCCGAAGATCGCGCAGAGCTCGTCAGACCAGCACAGCCGGTTGATGTCGAAGAGCATCGTGCGGGCGGCGTTGGAGTAGTCGGTGACGTGCCGGCCGGTCAGCTTGTAGGCAAGCCACGAGTCGACCGTGCCAAAGCACACCTCGTCCGCAGGCCGTGCGGCGAGGCCCTCGACGTTCTGCAAGAGCCACTCGATCTTGCTGGCTGAAAAATACGGATCGATCGTCAGCCCCGTCTGGCTGCGCACGAGATCTGCGTGGCCGGCCGCAACCAGCTCGCGGCAGCGCTCGGCGGTTCGGCGGTCCTGCCAGACGATCGCGCGGTGCAGCGGGCGACCGCTGGCACGCTCCCAGACGACGACCGTCTCGCGCTGATTGGTGATCCCCACCCCTTTGAGGTCGCTGGCCCGCGCGCCGGCGGCGGCGAGCACCTCCGCTGCAACGCCACTGGTCACCTGCCAGATCTCGTCGGCGTCGTGCTCGACCCAGCCGGGATGCGGAAAGTGCTGCGTGAACTCGTGCTGGCGGGTGGCGACGATCCGCCCGTCCTCGCCGAGCAGCAGCGCCTTGCTGCCGGTTGTGCCCTCGTCCAGCGCGAGGATCACGTGGATCCCCCGGTCTCGATGTAGACGCGCACGAAATCGCGCAACTGCCGGCCGCGATGGACGAAACCAGAAAAGGACTTCCCGGTGGCGCGATGTGCGAGATCCAGTTCGATCTCACGAACCTTCAGTCCGGCACGCACGGCATCGACAGTCATCCCGATCTCCATCCCAAACTTCGCATGAAACGGCGTCACCGCGCGCAGCGCCTCGTAGCTGAGCGCGCGCTGACCAGAGATCGGCGCCGTCGTGTCCAGACCGCAGCGCCGCTCGATCGCCCAGTGCGCAAAGCCCAGGGCCAGCCCGAACCCTCCGCCGACGCGACTGGCAAACACCGCCACAGCCAAATCGGCCTCGCCCGCGGCCACAGCCTCGGCAAGTGGCGCGAGCCGCGCCGCCGAGCGCGCAAGGTCGGCGTCGGCGAGCAGCACCACGGCACCTTCCGACGGCGGTCCGTCGGCCAACGCACGTTCGGCGCCAAGCGTCGCCGCCCCGCCCTTTCCAAGATGCCTGGCGCCGCCGACGACGATCGCGCCAGCCTTCAGCGCGACCGCGCCGGTGTCGTCCTCGGAGCCATCGTCGGCAACGATCACCTGCGCTCCCGGGAACGCCTCGGCGAGCGCCGCGACCGTATCGGCGATCCGGTCGGCCTCGTTGCGCGCGGCCACAATCACGTGGCCCACATTGACTGCTTGCTCCGCCATCTGGACCGGTATGTTGTCAGGCGTCCACGACGCAGCAAACGAACGTCATCGAGAGGCGACATGAGCGATATCGAAGCCCACATCACTGGAACCGTCTGGAAGATCGAGGTCGCCGTCGGCGACGAGGTCTCCGAGGGCGACACTGTGGTCATCCTCGAGTCGATGAAAATGGAGATGCCGGTCGAGGCCGAAGACGACGGCGTCGTCAAGGAGATTCGCTGCAGCGAGAACCAGTCCGTCTCCGAGGGCGATGTGCTGGTCGTGCTCGACGACTAGGAGGAGCCGCCGCATTACTCTCGGGTCATGTCCCACGACATGCCCGAAGCGGTCAATCTCAAGGAACTCGCCAGCGGCAAGCTGATCTACGACGAGCCGGCGAGCCACGTCGCGCGGCTGCGCATCGCAAATCCAGACAAACGCGGCGCGCTTGACCAGGAGATCCTCGACGCGATCGCCGAGACCGTTCCGCAGATCGACGCGCGCTGCCTAATCGTCACCGGCACGGGCAGCGTGTTCTCGGCCGGATACGACATCGGCGGCCTGCCCGACGACCGCTTCGCGGAGGAGGCCGAGAAGCTCGTCGCGCACCCGTTCACCGCGGCGATTGAGGCCGTCACGAACTTCCCTTTTCCCACGATCGGCGCGCTCAACGGCCACACGATTGGCGGCGGCCTGGAGCTCGCACTCTCTTGCGACATCCGGATCTGCGCTGAGGGCGCAAAGCTCGGAATGCCCCCGGCGAAGCTGGGGCTCGTCTACAGCTACGACGGACTCGACAAGTTCATCCAGACGATCGGCCCGGCGCGCACGCGCGAGCTCTTCTTCACCGCGCAGAACATCAGCGCCGACCGCGCGCTCAAGTGGGGCTTGGTCAACTACGTGCGCCAGGTCGAGGCGATCGGCCCGGACGCGATCGTGATGGCTGAGTCGATCGCGGCCAACGCGCCGCTGTCGCTAAAGGGCAACAAACGCGTGATCAACACGCTGCTGACCCATGCTCCGATCGACCCGGCGCTGCGCGAAGAACTCGTTGAACTGCGCCGCGAGTGCTTCCTGAGCAACGATTTTCACGAGGGCGTGCGGGCGTTCGCCGAGAAGCGTCCCCCGGAGTGGACGGGAACCTGACCGGCGGGTCACCTTTGCCAGTGTCCAAGCGGGTTTGACCGTCCGACCGACCGCCTAGTTTATGCCTCATCTGGGGGCCTCCCGCCCACGGATGGGGACCGGACCAATGACTGACCTAGAGCAACATCTCAACGCCCTCGAAGACCAGGGCCTTTATCGCCGGATGCGGCTGATTTCCGGTCCCCAGGGCGCGCGCGTGCTGCTCGACGGCAAGCCGGTCCTGGTGATGTGCTCGAACAACTATCTCGGGCTCGCGGACCACCCGCGCGTGCGCGAGGCAGCGGCCGATGCGGCGCGGCGCTGGGGTGTCGGCTCGTCCGGCTCGCGTTTGATCAGCGGCAACATGACCGTGCACCGCCGCCTTGAGTCCCGCCTCGCCGAATTCAAGGGCACCGAGGCAGCACTGCTCTTCGGCAGCGGCTACATGGCCAATGCCGGAATCATTCCTTCGCTGAGCCAGGCCGGCGAGGTGATCTTCTCCGACGAACTCAACCACGCCTCGATCGTCGACGGCTGCCGACTCGCGCGCGCTGAGACCTTCATCTACGACCACGGCGACCTCGAGCACCTCGCCTGGGGACTTCGGCAAGCCCGCGGCCGCGCGAGCATGATCGTCACGGACAGCGTGTTCTCGATGGACGGCGACATCGCCCCACTTGAGGGCATCGTCGAGCTGGCGAACAACCACGACGTGCGTGTCTTGGTCGACGAGGCCCACGCCACCGGCACGACCGGCGAGGGCGGCCGCGGCGCGGTCGCCGCGCTCGGCCTGACTGGAGAGGTCGACGTGATCGTCGGCACCCTGAGCAAGGCGCTCGGCTCATACGGCGCCTTCGCCGCGTGCGACACCCAGATGGCCCGTTTTCTTGTCAACTCCGCGCGGAGCTTCATCTACAGCACCGCGCCGGCGCCGCCGGTCGTCGCGGCTGCCGCCGAGGCGCTCGAGATCCTGATCGAGCAGCCGCGCCGAGTCACGCGACTGCGCCAGAACGCCGAATATTTCCGCCGCGAGCTCGCACGTCGCGGATTCGACGTCGCAACCGACGCGGCGGGCGACGGCGCCGCACAGATCGTCCCGCTGGTGATCGGTGCGCCCGAACTCGCCCTGAAGATGTCCCAAGAGGCGCTCGAGCGCGGCGTCTTCGCCCAGGCGATCCGCCCTCCGACGGTGCCGGACGGAATGAGCCGCATCCGCTGCGCGGTGATGGCGTCACACAAGCCCGACGAGCTTGCAGATGCCGCCAGGGTGCTCCAGAAGGCCGCGATTGCGGTCGGCTTCGCGCCCGGCGAGCAGATGCCCGGCGAGTTCGGACCGCCACGCGCGGCAGGCCCGTCTAGCCGGATCTACGACGAAGACTCAGACCAGCTCGCGGTCGCCTAGGTTCTCTGCCGTGCCAAGGCGCGGACTCTTCGTAACTGGAACCGGCACCGGCGTCGGTAAGTCGGTTGTCGCCGCTGCGATCGTCGCAGGCCTGACCGCGCGCGGCGTCCGGGTCGCCGCCTTCAAACCCGCCGTCAGCGGCCTCGACGAGCCCACTCCCGGCTGGCCGATGGATCACGAATTGCTCGCGGCCGCCACGGGCTGGCAGGATCCCGGCTCGGTCTCGCCGCACACCTTCGGCCCGGCGGTCTCACCGCACCTGGCGGCAGAGCAGGCAGGCGTGACGATCGAACTCGATTCGCTGCTGACCGCATTTGAAGAAGCCGCCGTTTCGGCCGACGTGACGGTTTGTGAGGGTGTCGGAGGCCTGCTCGTGCCGCTTGCCCAGAACCCGTCGCTCTCCGTGCTCGACTTCGCCAAAGCACTCGGTCTCCCGGTGATCGTTGCGACGCACCCGGGCCTGGGCACGATCAGCGATACGCGGCTGACAGTCGACCGGCTGCAGCAGGAAGGCCTGGATGTGGCCGGTGTCGTGCTTTCCGGATGGCCCGATCCGCCCGGGGCGATCGAGCGGTCGAATCTCGAGACACTCACGCAGGTCCTCGCCACGGAGGTCACCACACTCGGTCAAACCACCCCAGAGCGCCTCGCCGAAGACGCCGCGAGCCTCCCGCTTGCGCGTTGGCTGCGAGAGCCCTCTTGATTGCCTAGGATCATTGCCATGAGCAGCGCTGAGCTTGACGGTGCCGGGCTGGCAGAGCTGGATCGCAGATACATCTGGCACCCGTTCACGCAGCAGCAGGGGTGGCTCGCCGAAGACGCACCGATCATCCGCTCGGCCGAAGGCTGCACACTGACCGACGTCAACGGCAAGACCTACCTCGACGGCGTCTCCTCGCTCTGGTGCAACGTCCACGGACACCGCCACCCGACGATCGACCGCGCCGTCCAGGAGCAGCTTGGGCGCGTCTCCCATTCGACGATGCTGGGGCTCTCGCACGAGCCGGCGATCGAGCTCGCCCGCCGGCTGGTCGAACTCGCGCCGGGTCCGCTGACGCGAGTTTTCTACTCGGACTCCGGGTCAACCGCGACCGAGATCGCGCTGAAGATCGCCTTCCAGCACCAGCAGCAGTCGGGCTCTCCCGAGCGCATGCGCTTCCTCTCGATGCGCGACGCCTACCACGGCGACACGATTGGCGCGGTCTCCGCCGGGGGCATCGACCTCTTCCACGCGACCTACGGACCGATGCTGTTCGACACGATCAAGGCCACGCCGGGCGACTTTGACGAAATCGAGCAGATCTTCGCGCGCGACGGCAAGTCACTCGCGGCGGTGATCATGGAACCGATCGTGCAGGGCGCGGCCGGGATGATCATTCAGCCCAACGGCTACCTGCGGAAGGTCCGCGAACTCTGCGACCGCTACGAGGTACTGCTGATCCTCGACGAGGTGGCGACCGGCTTCGGGCGAACCGGCACGATGTTCGCCTGCCAGCAGGAGGGTGTCGAGCCGGACATGATGTGCGTCGCCAAGGGTCTCACCGGCGGGTATCTGCCGCTCGCGGCGACGCTCACCAGCGAAGCGATCTACTCGAGCTTCCTCGGCGAGCACCACGAATTCAAGACCTTCTTCCACGGCCACACCTACACCGGCAACCCGCTCGCCTGCGCGGCGGCGATCGCGACGCTCGATGTGTTCGAACGCGAGGAAACGCTCGACCACGTCGCGGACCTCTCCGTGATGTTCGGCCGGCTACTTGAGCCGATTACCGCTCTTGAGCGCGTCGCAGAGGTGCGCCGGCGAGGCCTGATGGTCGGCATCGAGCTCGCAGGCTTCCCGGTCGAGGCGCGCGCCGGCCACCAGGTCACGCTTGCCGCCCGGCGGCGCGGGGCGATCATTCGTCCGCTCGGCGACACGGTCGTGCTGATGCCCCCGCTGGCGATCTCCGTGAAAGAACTCGAGCGACTCGTCGAGATCACCGCCGAGGCGATCGCGGAGGTCTCCGCCGACGCAGCTTCCCGCCACGAGCCTGCAGTCCGCCGCACGAAGGTCTCCGCCTGATGGGCGCCGAGCCGCGCGCTGCCGCTTCGGTCCTGGTCCTTCGCGACGGCACGGACGGGATCGAAATCCTCTTCGTCCGCCGCTCCCCGGATTTGAAGTTCATGGGCGGCGCCTGGGTCTTTCCGGGCGGCACACTGCTGCCGGAGGACGGCGACAGCGATGACGACCTCGCCTGGAAGACCGCCGGTGCACGCGAGACCTACGAAGAGGCGCGCATCTCGCTCTCAGATCCTGGTGAGCTAGTGCCGTTTTCGCGCTGGATCACGCCGGAGCTGGCTCCGATCCGTTTTGACACCCGCTTCTACCTTGCGATCGCGCCGGAAGGCGCCGAGCCGCACCCCGACCGCCGAGAAGTCGACCGCGCCGAGTGGTGGACTCCAGCCAAGGCGATGCACCTATTCGTCAACGACGAAGCCGAGCTGCATTTTCCGACGATCAAGCAGGTCGAGAAGATCGCTGAGTTCGCGAGCGCGGACGAGGCGCTCGAGGCGCACGTCGATGCTGATATCGAACCGATCCTGCCGCGCGTCGCCGCCTCCGAGGACGGATTCGAGATTCTGCTCCCGGGCGACGCAGGCTACGAGAACGCCAAGTAGCGGTCTATCGGTCCGGGGTGACCAGCGCGAGCGCGAATCGCTCCCGTTCGTCGGTGTACCAGTCGATCAGACGCAGGCCAGCCGCGTCGATGTCGGCGACGAATCCCTCACGCGTGAATTTGCGAGATATCTCGGTGCGGATCTCGTCGCCTTCCAGGTAGTCGACGACAAGATCGATCGCCGAGACCCTGACCGCCTGCGACCGCGTAGCGCGCAGTCGCATCTCGATCCAGCTGTTCTGCTCGTCGAAGAAGGCGACGTGCTCCCAGGCGTCGAGCTCGAAATCGCCGCCGAGGCTGCGGTTGATCGACGAGAGGACATTCTTGTTGAACTCAGCCGTCACGCCCGCTGCGTCGTTGTAGGCGGCCTCGAGCTCGCGCTTGTCCTTCACCAGGTCGATCCCGACGAGCAGCGTGTCGCGCTCGCCCATCAAGAACTCGAGTCGCTTCAGAAAGAAGCGCATCCGCTCGGGGGTGAAGTTGCCGATCGTGCCGCCGAGAAAAGCGATCAAGCGGGCCTCGTCCTCAGGCAACCCGCCGAGATGCTTCTCGAAATCGCCGATCACCCCGTGGACGTGCAGCCCGGCGTGGCGACCGATCAGCCGCACCGAAGCCTCGCGCACTGCGACTTCGGAGAAATCGATCGGCACGTAGAGCGCCTCGCCCCTGCTCGCAAGCAGAGGCCTGAGCAAGTGCTCGGTCTTCAGCGACGATCCTGAGCCCAGCTCGACCAGTGCCGTCGCGGCCGCCGCGTCGACGATGTCAGCCCCGCGCGCGGCGAGGATCGCTTCTTCCGTGCGCGTCGGGTAGTACTCGGGGAGCTCGCAGATCCGGTCGAACAGCTCGGAGCCTGTCGCGTCGTAGAAGTACTTGGGGTGCAGGTTCGGCACGGACGCGGTCAGCCCCTCGCGCACGTCGTTGGCAAACGAGGTGATCCATTCCTCGCCCCGGTAGATGTCGAGCCGCACGTCCGGCTTTACCGGCGCGAACTCAAGCTCGGCGATCGGGTTGGCAAGTGTCATGCGTTTCCCTCCTCGGTGTGGATGTCGCGCGCGAGTCGCAGCCCGGCAAAGATCTGCCGGCGCTGCGGGAAGTCCCAGTTGCGAAAACGGTTGTCGACGCTGCGCGCACGGGTGGCCCAGGAGCCGCCGCGCAGTACGCGGTAGCCGCGATCGAAGAACGGCTGCGAATACTCGGCGTAGGCCATCGGTGAGAACCCCGGATAGTCCGAAAACTCACTGGAGGTCCACTCCCAGACCTGCCCATTCATGTCGATCGGACCATATCCATGGTCGGCGCTGCCGACCGGGAGCGTTCCGAACGCGAGCTGGTCGAGGTTGGCGGCACCGGGCGTCCAGGCTTTGTCGCCCCAGGAGTATCTGCGGCGAGCCGCCCGATCGCCGGCGCGCGGGTCGATCGAGGCCGCCACCTCCCACTCGAACTCTGTCGGCAGCCGCGCGTCGTTTGCACGCGCGTACGCATCTGCCTCAAACCAGTTCACGTGGCAGACCGGCGCCGAGAGGTCGACCGCGCGCGCCTCGCCAAATCCATCGTGCAGCCACTGGCCATCCTCGTGCCACCAGCCCGCGGGCGCGCCGGTAAACGCCGGTCCTTGCTCCTCCAGCCATGCCCAGCCCTCCGTGGACCACACGGCGGGATCGCGATAGCCGCCGGATTCGATCCACGCGGCGTAATCGCCACCGGTGACCGGGCGCGCAGCGATTGAGAATTCCGCGACTTCTCGCCGGTGCAGTTCGAGCTCGTTGTCGTAGATCAGCGTCTTGTCATCGCGCGCACTGCCTATCTCGTACTCACCGGCGGGGAAGTCGATCCAGTCGCCCACGCGGGGCGCCGGCCGATAGGCGCGCGATGCCGCCTCGCGCAGGCGTATGTGTTGGGCCGAAGTCGGCGGCGGCGTGAAGTCCCGCGTCAGCACGGAAGGCGGCGAATAGCCGGGCAGCTGGCGCAAGAGCTGGAGCATCGTTTCGTTGTGTTGTTGCTCATGCTGAATCACGAGTTCGATCAGCTCGCAATCGAGCTCATCGAACCGGCTGAGCACACGCTCGCGCACCGCGCCCATGTAGGTCAGGCAACTTGAGCTGTCGAGAACGGAGAGTTCGCCGCGGTCGGACCTGGGATGCTCGAACGGGTTGTAAATGTCGTCCAGGCCAGAGTTTTCGCTGCCCACCAACCAGCGCTGCTCAAAGTTGCCGATGTGTCCAAGATCCCAGAGCAGCGGCGAGAGCAACGGGTCTACGACGGACGAAAGCTCAGACTCTTCCAGCCCCGCGATCAGCGCCAGCGTGCGATCCCTGGTGGATATCAGCGCGTCCAGCTGGTCGCTCGAGAGTCGGCTGGCGGTGCGCGCGGAGGACTCCATCGGGCCACTTTACGCAGAATTCGAGAATTCTGAGCCGAACCTCCACCGAGCTACGCAACATCGGGCGTCGTTATGGTTTTTCGTTCAAGTGCCTCGCTTCCGCAAAAGAGATCTGTCGCTCCTGCTCGCCGTCGCTTCGGCCTGCCTGTTGTTCGCGTTGCCCGCCGGCGCTGGCGCAGCTCAGTCCCCGAGCAAGGGAGCGCCCTTCAAGTACGGCCAGAGCAATCGCTACACGCTCGGCGGAACCTGGTACCTGCGCCGGGACTTCGCGAACTCCGGACTGAAGAACCTCTGGCAGCGTACGAAGAGCTTCTCGAGCTGGGAAAAAGTCAGCGTCCCCAATGCTTTCAACGCCGGCGACGACTCCGAACTCTCCTACGTCGGATACGTCGCTTGGTATGCGACCCAGTTCAAGCGGCCGGCGGCACCGTCGCGCGCAAACTGGATCCTCCAGTTCAACAGCGTCAACCTGCGCGCTCGGATCTTCCTCAACGGCAAGCAGATCGGGGCCCACAACGGCGGATTCATCCCATTTGAGATCCCGGCGAGCAGCCTGAAGAAGGGAACCAACACGCTCGTCGTACGCGCCGACAGCGAGCTGTCGGTCAACTCCGTCCCGTCAGTTGAGGAGCGCAGCGACCAATTGACCGGCGGCTGGTGGAACTTCGGCGGAATCCTGCGTGAGGTTGTGCTGCGTCGCGTCGGCCGCTATGACATTTCTTCCGTCGACACGCGCTCATACCTGTCGGTCAGCCGTGGCAAGGCCAAGGGCGCGGCCCGGATCGTCGTGCTGGCAAAGGTGCACAACTTCGGCCGCAAGACACGCCTGCGCCCGAGCGGCAGGTACGGCGGCATGAAGATCCGCTTCCGCAGGACCCTGCTCCGCGCGCGGACCACCACGCAGGTTGTCGGCACTGTGCGCGTCAAACGCCCGCGCCTCTGGTCACCGCTGGCCGCCAACCTCTACAACGTCAAGGTCGCGGTCCCCGGCGTCAGCTGGCGCTCGAAAGCCGGCATTCGAAAGCTCACCGTCTCAAAGCGCGGCATCCTCTCGCTCAACGGACTTCCGGTGCAGCTCCGCGGCGTCAGCTTCCACGAGTCCGAGGCGAAGACCGGCGCGGCGTGGTCACCAGCGCAGCGACAGGCCAACAACCAGCTTTTCACCAAGCTCGGCGTGAACATGATCCGCTCGCACTACCCGCTCGCCCCCCAGCAGATGGAGTGGGCCGACGCGAACGGCGTCTTCGTCTGGATCCAGGTGCCGGTCTTCAGACCGCGCAACTCCCAGCTGCGATCTTCGGCCTATCGGCGCACGGCGACATACATGACCGAGGAGATCGTCAACCGCTACCGCAGTTATCCGTCGGTCCTCACCTGGAGCCTTTCAAACGAAGCCGTTCCGTCAGACACCAAGTACCTGGACCTATTGACCAAGGCGCAGATCGGCGCCGCGCGGGCCAGCGATCCGCAGGGGCTGGTCAGCGCCGACTACGCGTCGGCACCCAACGACGACAAACAACAGCCGGCCTACCGCCGGCTCGACATCCTCGGGATCAACGAGTACTTCGGCTGGTATCCGGGGGCGTTGGGAACCACCTCGAAGATGTCGGACCTTGCGCCTTATCTGGCCTACATCCACCGGACCTACAGCCGTCAGGCGCTCTTCATCACTGAGTTCGGTGCCGAGGCCACTCGCAGCGGCCCTGCCGACGAGCTGGGCACGTATGAGTTTCAGAGCAACTTCTTCACCGGCCAGCTCAGCATCCTGCGGCCGATTCCCTACCTCAACGGCCTCTTCGCCTGGGCGCTGCGCGACTACTGGGTGCGCCCGCAGTGGACCGGGGGCAACCCCGATCCGACGCCCCCCTGGTCGCGCAAGGGGCTCTTCCAGTTCGACAACACGCCAAAGCCCGCCGCTGCGATCATCGAGCGTGAGTTCAAGGCGACCCCGCCCTTCCGGCAATAGATCAGTCGCGGTGTCGCCAGGTCAGGCGGCCCTCCGGCTCGAAGTCGTCCGGCAGCCGCCCCTCAAGGTCGAGCTTCTCGAGGTTCGTTTGCATAGTGACGTGCGCGGCGATTCGCAGTTCGGGTCCGACGTCGCTCCAGACCTGATCGAGCAGCGTCTCGCGGTCGTAGATCCCAGACTCAAGCGCCGCCACCAGATTGCGTTCGCGGGCGAGCCGGTGCTCACGTTGGGCGACCACAGCTTCGAGCGCGGGCTCGATCGGTTCGCCGTGCCCGGGAAGGATGATGTCGGGGGCGATCTCCGCGACGCGCGCGAGCGAATCGAGATAGGCGATCAGTGTCCCACCCCCCGGCGGCACAATCGTCGATGACTGGCCAAGGATCAGGTCGCCGGAGAAGAGTGCGCGGCGGCCACCGCCGCCGAAATGGAACACGAGGTGATCCTCCGCGTGCCCGGGCGTCCACTGGGCCGCCAGCGGCAGACCCGAGAAGTCGTCGCCCCGCCGCAGAATCGGAACACCTCCCAGCGCGGCTGAGGCCGCGTCCAGCCCAGCGCTGTGGTCGAGGTGATCGTGCGTGAGCAGTACACCGGATGGCTCGCCGAGCTCCCGCGCGGCCCGCGCAAGCAGGTCGATGTGCTCGTCCTCTTCCGGTCCGGGATCGATCACCCAGCTCTTGCCTGCGACGGCGAAGACCCAGCTGTTGGTGCCGTCAAGCGTCATCGGCGACGGGTTGTCCGCGCGCACCAGCGCGACGGTCACACCCGGTACTCCGGTCTCAATCAAGCGCATGATGCAATTTTCCTTGTGACCATGGTTACGAGCGGACCTGACTGGTGTTGATGTCTGCAGGAGGCCCATCCCGGGCCGCCAAGTAGATTCACCGTCGAATTCTGAAAGAGGTGGATACGGTGGAAGCACATGGCATGAAGGGGCACGGACTCAGAGACGTAGGTTCTGAGATCGCCCACGGAACGGTCGCTCAGATGTTCGCAGCAGTCGCGGGCGTGATCCTCACCGTCGCGGGAGTCGCGGCGCTGGTGGTCAACTTCGACTTCGGGACAGGAAGCGGCATCGTCACGGAACGCCTGCTGTTCATGGACGTCAACGGATGGAGCGGGCTCTTGATGCTCGTCACCGGCGTCGTTCTAATGGCCGGCAGCAGGACGACAAACCGGGCGCGCAGGAGTTCACTTGTTGTCGGGGTGATCTACCTAGTCGTCACGGTGTGGAGCCTGTTCACGGCGACAGTGATCGGCCTGATCCCGGTCAATGACATGACTGCGATCCTCTACGCCGCAATCGGCGTGCTCGGGGTGACAGCAGGCCTCGGGCCGGACCCGCGCGAGACGGCCTCCTGAGCAGGGAGCAAGGCCGCGGGCTGCTTCGCGGGGCGCAGGGAGGGCGCCCCGCCCCCGGCCGAGCGTTGCGGAACCAGCCGTAGGAGCGCGTAATAGGCTCCGGGGCATGACGACGATCACGCCCGCCCTCGAACAAGAAGTAGTCGCAAGCGTCCCCAAGGGGGCGCTGATCGGAGGCGAGTGGGTCGATACCGGCAAGACGCTCGAGGTGATCGACCCGTCGACTGGTGAGGCGCTCTGCGAAATCGCCGACGCCGGCGAAACCGAAGCACTCGCCGCACTCGACGCGGCTGTTGCCGCCAAAGACGAATGGGCGCAGACCGCCCCCCGCGACCGCGGCGAGATCCTGCGCGCGGTTTACGAGTCGATGATGCAGCGAGTCGATGAGCTCGCGCTCTTGATGACCTTGGAGATGGGCAAGCCGATCTCTGAGTCGAGGGCCGAGATCGCCTACGCCGCCGACTTCTTTCGTTGGTTCTCTGAGGAGTCGGTGCGGATCGCAGGGCGCTACAGCACGATGACCAACGGCGTCGGCCGCGTGCTGACAATGAAGCAGCCGATCGGTCCCTGCGTCTTCGTGACCCCATGGAACTTCCCGGCCGCGATGGGGACACGCAAGATCGGACCAGCGCTGGCCGCCGGATGCACCGTCGTGATGAAGCCGGCCAAGGAGACCCCGCTCTCTTCGTTCGCGCTGGGGCAGGCGCTGATCGATGCCGGTCTGCCGGCGGGCGTCGTCAACATCGTCTGCGGAAGCAGTGCCGGCGCGATCGTCGGACCGTTGCTCAAGGATCCGCGCACGCGCAAGCTGAGCTTCACCGGTTCGACCGAGGTCGGGCGCGAACTGATCAAGCAGTCGGCCGAGAACGTGCTGACCGTGTCGATGGAGCTGGGCGGCAACGCGCCGTTCATCGTCCACGAAGACGCCGATCTCGAGGCCGCCGTCGAAGGCGCGATCCTCGCCAAGATGCGCAACAACGGCGAGGCTTGCACCGCCGCCAACCGCTTCCACGCGCACGAGTCGATCGCCACTGAGTTCGCCGAGAGACTCGCCGCGCGCCTGGGTGCGATGAAGGTCGGTCGTGGCACTGAAGATGGCGTCCATGTCGGACCGCTGATCAACGAGTCGCAGCGCGAGATTGTCGAAGGCCTGGTGGCCGACGCGACCGACAAGGGGGCCCGACTGCTGACCGGCGGCGAGCGGCTGGACGGCGCAGGCTTCTACTACCCGCCAACGGTCATCGGCGACTTAACCCCCGACGCCGCGATTCTCACGGACGAAGTCTTCGGGCCGGTCGCGCCGGTCAAGAGCTTTGCGACCGAGGAAGAGGCGCTGGCCAGTGCCAACGCCACCGAGTACGGGCTTGCCGCCTACGTCTACACCCGCGACCTCGGCCGCGCTTTTCGAACGATTGAGGGCCTCGAGACCGGAATGGTCGGCCTCAACCGCGGCGTCATCTCAAACCCTGCCGCGCCATTTGGCGGAATCAAGCAGAGTGGCTTCGGACGCGAGGGCGGTTTTGAGGGCATCGAGGAGTACCTCGAGACGAAGTATGTCGGGATGGACTTCTAGCCCAAAAGCCGTCCGGCGCTTGTCGATAATTGGCGCATGAAAAAGCTTCGTCTGACCGCCCTCCCCCTCTGCCTGATCGCGCTCTGCGGGGCGGCATCCTCGTCGTCTGCGGCCGTTCGTTACGCCAGCCCAAGCGTCGGCACCGGTAATCCTTGTTCAGAAGCTGCCCCATGCACACTCAAGGAGGCGATCAACACGCCCAGCGGGAGCCCATTCTCGGTCGCGATGCTTCCGGGAACTTACGGCTCGGAGGCCGATCCGATCACGAACCTCGGGTCAGGTGCCCGCAGCGACACAGAGGTCGCGCCGCTCGATTCCGCTCAGCGGCCGCTCGTCTATCTCTCGAGCTCAGGGGTCTCTCAAGGACTGATACTGCAGTCCGGCGTTGTGTCAGATATCGACTTCAGGCTGATCGGCAGTCCAGACCTGACCTACGGCGTCTTCTCGCAGACCATGAATCGCGTTTCGGTGGTCGGCCCCGCGCGTACCACGGCCTGCACGGGCGACACGATCTCCAACACCCTCTGCGCCTCGACATTCGACGGCGCCAGCGGATTCGATTACTCGATTTCGGCCGGTGGCCCGATTTCAAGGACCGTTTCACTGACAAACGTCACCGCCTGGAGCGGGCCGGGCGGCGGACACGGTGTGAACCTCCACGCCGGTGAGAACACCGCGCTGACGGTGAACATCAAGAACTCGATCGTCCACGGAAGCGCAGCTGGCAAAGACATAAACCTCGTCAACAACGACGGTGTCGGCGCGACTTCGGTTGTCAACATCGCAAACTCGAACTTCGCCACCTACGACATTTCCGGCATCGAAGCTTCGATCTCAAGCAACTCTTCAAATGGAAACCAGTCGGCCGCTCCGCTGCTCGTCAACCCCGCAGCAGCGGACTTCCGGCAGGCCGCCGGATCGCCAACGATTGACGCCGGTGACGCCGCTGCGGCAGTCGGCGCGCTTGACGTCCTCGGGGCCGCACGCGTATTGGGGGCGACAGTCGACATCGGCGCCTCCGAGTACGTGCCGCCCGCCACCACGCCGGTCGCTCCCAAGCTCTCAAGCTTCAAGCGCTCCAAGAAGAAGTACAAGGCCGCCAAGAGCGGCAAGGCCTTCCAGCCTGCCAAGAACGCGTCCAGGAGGTCCAACAAGGGCCGGGGCACGATCGTCTCCTTCAGCCTCACCGGCGAAGGCAGCGTGCATTTCCGAATCTTCAGGCAGATCAAGAAGAGCGGCAAGAAGTCCTGGAAGCTCGTGAACGGTGTCGAGACCGTCACCGGGCTGCCCGGATCGAACAAGTTCTGGTTCAGCGGGCGCTGGGGCAAGAAGACCCTGCCGGCCGGGACTTACCTGCTCAAGGGCACCCCAACCGTGAAGGGTTCGACGATCCGGCCGACGACGGGCGATGAGCCGGGCACCAGCAAGGGACTGACCAGCTCGATCGTCAAATAGCGATCACATCTCGCCGCTGACGATCCCAAGAATGTTCCCGTCGGGATCCTTGAACCAGGCGTTCTTGAAGCTCTCGCTGAAGTGATGAACTCCGTCTGAGAACTCGATTCCTTCGAAGTCATACTCGATGAATTCGACGCCGCGATCGATCAGCTCCGCCGCTGCTTCGACGGCGTCGTCGACCTCCCACATAGCTGCCGTCGCCTCGCCACTGCCGGCGGTATCTGAGATGTAGACAAAGATGCGGCCGCCGCCACACTCGAACCCGAGTCCGCCGATGTTCTCTTCGGTCTGATGTAAGCCGAGTGTGCCGCCATAGAAGTCTCGTGCGACATCGAAGCTGCTGACTGCAACGCAGGCGAAGACCTGCCCCTCTGAAATGATCATGCGCTCCACGCTACAGATCCGCGGAGCGCGGTGTTACGCCACTCGGCTCGCGGGCAGCGTGAAGCGCCCGGAGAGCTCTGCCAAGAGCGCTGCGGTGTCGGCGACGTGCTGCGCCGAGGCCGTGACTTCCTGCGCTGCCGCCGAAGTCTGCTGGGTCGAGGCGCTGACTTCTTCGGTCGTGGAACTCGATTGCTCGGCGACCACGGCCACCTCGCCGATGTGCTCACGGGCACGCGCCGACGCGTTGACGATTCCGGCAATCGACTCGCCGATCTCAGCCGATCGCTCGCCGAGCTCGTGGATCGCGGCACTGATGTCTGAGAATGTCTGGCGGTTGCGAACAACCGTCTGCTCGCTGTACTCGACGCGGTCGATACCGGCCTCCATCGCCGTGATAGCACTTGCGGTCTGATTGCCGATCTCGCTCACCACGACGGCGATTTCGGCGACCGCTCGCTGAGCGTCCTCGGCAAGCACACGCACCTCATCGGCGACGTTGGCGAATCCGCGACCCTCTTCGCCGGCACGCGCCGCCTCGATCGAGGCGTTCAGGGCGAGCATGTTGGTCTGGCCGGCGATCTCGGCGATCGACTGCACGATTGTGTCGATGTGCGCCGAACGCTGCCCAAGCTCACGCACGATCTCCGCGGTGTCGTAGGCGGCGGAAAGCGTCACCTGCATCGCCGATTCGACCGCCGCCGCACGCGCCACGCCTGCGTCGGCGAGCTGAGCGGTGCTTTCACTTTGGTGACGTACTTCGGACGCGTGCGCGTTGGCGTTCCGCACAGCCGATTCGATCGAGTCGATGTGATCGGCTGAGCGCCCGACCAGGTTGACCTGGTGACCGGCACCCTCGCTGATCGCACCGATCGCCTCCGCTACCTCGCCGATCGCCTGCCCCGCCTCGTCCGATGTCTGGGACATCTCGTCCGAGGCCGCGCGCAGATCCCGCGCGGCGCGATCGATTCGCGTGATCGTCGTGCGGAAGTTTGCCACCAGCCTGCCGAATTGTCGTTGCAGCTCGCCGTACTCATTGCCCATCGTCACTTCCGGCTCGATGCTCAGGTCGCCGGTGGCTGCCGACCGCATCTGCGCGACCATTCGGTCGACCGTCTTGAGCGTGATGTTGCCGAGCACGACGCGGATCAGTGCGCCGGCAAAGAGGAATGTGATCAGCACGCCGACCAGCCAGATCCAGACGTTGTGCGGAGCGGCGAAGAGATCGACCTGTCCGGGATCGATCGTCCCTTCTCCGTTGGCGGCCGCCCGCAGCTGCTCGGCGCCCGAACTTGCACCCACCATCCGCACCAGGAAGTAGAGCGCGAAGATTGCCGCGGGAGTTATCGCCACTACCGTCGTGATCAGATATGCGCGGGTCAGCGGCATGTTGAGCAGACGGCGGCTCACGCGCTTAGCTCCTGCCGCTGCTCTTCGCCGCCGCCAATCACCTTCAGCTTTGTATCCGCACGACCGGGCAACTGCCGTAGGTTCTGGCCTCCGCCGCGCTCGATCGTGAACTCATTGACCATCTGCGCGAGGCTGTCGGCGGTCGCGGCTACGCGTGAGGCCGCGGCCGTGACCTCCTCGGACGACGCCGAAGATTCCTCGGTGGCGGCGCTGACCTGCTCGGTCGAGGCCGACGACTCTTGGGCGACTGAAGCGATGTCCTCGATCTCGCCTCGCACGAGGATCGCATCCTGCGCGATCGCCGCCGCCAGCTCTGCGATCTGCTCGGTCGAAGCGTTCAGCTGCTCTGCGGCGACGCTGATCTCTGTGAACGCGACTCGGTTCTGGCCGACGGCCTCGATGCTGTCGACCACGGTCGGTGTGCTCTGCTTGACCGCCTCGATCGCCCGGTCGGTGCACTCGCGGATGCCCCTTGTCATGCCCGCGATCTCATCTGCGCGCTCCTGCGCATCCTCTGCAAGCTTGCGCACTTCCTCGGCAACCACCGCAAAGCCTTTGCCCTGCTCGCCCGCGCGCGCGGCCTCGATCGCCGCGTTGAGCGCCAGCAGGTTGGTCTGCTCGGCGATGTCGGCGATCGAACCGACGATGCGGTCGATGTCCGTCGACTTGCGACCAAGATCCTGAATCAGCTTGCCCATCGCCGCGCCGGTGTCGCGCACCTCTGCGATCGCTTCCTCGATCTCGGCAGCGCGCTCGACTCCTTCGCTGGTCAGCGCCACGGTTGCGATGCTCTGGCGACTGACGCTGTCCGCGTGCTCGACGGCCGCCCCGACGGCGGTCTCGATCGCCGCAACTTCATCGACCGTTTCGGCAATCAGATCAACTTGGTTTCCGGCGCCGATGCTGATGATCGCGACTGAGTGCGCGACCTCGCCGATCGCATTGCCGGCCTCGTCGGTGATGCCGCTCATCTCAACTGAGGCGTCACGCAGGTCGGCGGCGGCGCGATCGATGCGCGCGACCGTGGCGTTGAAGCTGCCGACCATCTTGCCGAGCGCTTCCTGCACATCGCCGATCTGACTCTTGTTGTCGCGCACGATGCGCGTCGTCAAATCGCCGTCGGCAGCGAGGCCGACCCGTTCGGAGAGCGTGCTCAGCCACACGGCGGCAAGCTTTGAAGTCGCGTAGGCGATCCAAAGTGCCCCGACGCCTGCGACTCCCGCAGTCAGAAAGATCCCGAACTCGACCGCGTGCACGGCCGACTGGTAGTCGTGCGTCAGTTCGACCAAGCGGGCACCGCTGCCGCCGCGCTCGACCACGGTCGCCATCTGGTCGTGCAGGCGCGCCGCCCTGCTCCAGTTGACAATCGTGTAGGCGACCAGCGGCGCCGCGAGAACCAGCAACACGACCGAGGAGACCACGGGCTTTAGCTGCGAGTCGAGGTCCTTGAACCATTGCGGGAACAGGCGCGCGACGCGCGGCTCTTCTGAGCTGTGTCCTGAGCTTTGTGACATTTCGGTCCGTGTCCCCGTCTGCCTGACCGGAACTACAGAGCTATTTCGGCCATTCGCGCCAATCCCATGAGCGCGGTAATACCCGTTGCGCGGCCGCTAAGAGGCTTCGTCGCCGGCCAAGTTGGTCAACGCCGCTGGATCGAGCATCACGATCAGTCGCTCACCGGCCTTGACCACGCCGTCGACGATCGCATTGCCCGACGCCGGCAGGTCCTCAAACTCAGAGTTCTCGACGCTCAGCACCTCGGAAACATCGTCAACGACGACCCCGGCGACGCGATCGTCGATGTTCACGAGCACGATCTTGTGGCCGCTCTCATCCTCTGGATCCTCTACCCGCGGCAATGCAGAATGCTCGATCCCGAGCTGGCCCCGGACGTCGTGAACCGGCACGATGCTCCCGCGCAGGTTGATCACGCCCAGCAGCGTCGGGTCCGAGCTTGAGACCGATCGCGGGGGCTGAAAGCGGATCACTTCCTGGACCGTCCCGATCGGCAGCGCGTACTCCTCGCTGCCCAACACGAAAACCACCAGCTGATTGGAGATTGCTGTCTCTGCGGCGTTCATTTCGGAAGCTCTATCGGCGGAAGTCATCGCGATGTTGAACCCTTGACTCTCAGCGAGCATCGCCGCTCGAACGGTCGGATGCGCCGGTCGGCAGCTCGAAGCGTCCTGCCAGTTCCGCAAGGTTGTAGGCGGTCTGCGCGACGCGCTGCGCCGCGTCGCTGACGTCCTGCGCGCCCGCCGAGGTCTGCTGCGTTGCCGCGGAGACCTGCTCAGTCGAGGCGCTCGACTCCTGCGCGACCGCCGCCACCTCCTCGATCTGCGCGCGCACCTGGCCCGCGCCAAAGGCGATGCCGGCGGCCAGCTCGCTGACCTCGGCGGCGCCTTCGTTGAGATGCTGCACGGCCGAACCGACGTCGAAGAACGTCTGGCGGTTCGAGTTGATCGTCTCAAAACCAGTCTCGACGGCGACCACCGCCTGTTCCATCGCCGCGACGGCAGAGCCGGTCTGCGCCTGAATCTGCGCCACCAGCGAGTTGATCTCGTCGGCCGAGCGCTGGGCGTCGTCGGCCAGCGCGCGCACCTCACCGGCGACGTTGCCAAAGCCGCGGCCGCTCTCACCGGCGCGTGCCGCCTCGATCGCCGCGTTGAGCGCGAGCATGTTTGTCTGCTGCGAAATGTCGGCGATCGCGCCGACGATCTGGTCGATGCTCTGAGACTTCTCGCCCAGCTCGCGAATCACGCCGGCGGTCGCGAGCGATTGCTCGCGCACCTGCTCCATCGCGGACATCACTTCCGATGCCGCCTGGACTCCGTCCTCAGCCAGCCGTTCGGTGTCCGAGCTCTGCCGCTGAGCTTCGCTGGCGTGTTCGGAGGCGTCTTTGATCATCAGTTCGATTTCCGCGACCACATCTGAGACATCGGAGATCAGCGCCGACTGGTGCGCCGCGCCTTCGCTGATCGCACCGACCGCCACGGCAACCTCTCCGATCGCGCGTCCGGATTCGTCTGAGGTATGGGTCATCTCATTGGCGGCGTCGCGCATCTCAAGCGCAGCCGCCTCGATCCGCGCGACGGTCACGCGGAAGGCGCCGAAAAGGTCTTTCACGGCGGCCTGAAGCTCGCCGTACTCGTTGGCCATGTTGACCTCGATCTGCGGCCGCAGGTCGCCGCCCGCCGCGGCGCGGGTGGCGTCGACGATCTTGTACGTCTCGCGCATCAGCACGTTCGTCAGCAGGCTCTTGGTGATCAGGCCGCCGACCAGCGCGACGAGCAGCACGAGCAGCGAGAACTCCTTGGCGAGGTCGGTGAAGCTGATCGCGCTCGCCTCGCCCCCAGCCTGCACGTCCTTGACGGCTTGGTCGGCGCCGTCGACGGTGCCATGCGCAACGAACGCGAGCACGATGGCGATCAACAACAGCGGCAGCGTGTAGCCGACGGTTGAAACCGTGTACGCCCGCTTGAGCGGCACGGTTTGCATCCAGCGCTTCATGGCGAGCCACCCTTATTCGTTGCTGAAAAGCGGCCGGCGAGCTCCTTGAGCGAGATCGCGGTCTGGGAAACGCGCTGCGCGGCGGCCGTCAGCTGCTGGGACGACGCGGAGGTCTCCTGTGTCGAGGCCGAGACCTGCTCGGTCGATGCGCTTGATTGCTCGGCGACCGAGGCGACCTCCTCGATGCGTTCCCGCACCTTTGAGGCGTCCTCGGCGATCGTCTTCGCCAGCTGCGCGATTTCGACGGAACTTTGGTGGAAGAGTCGGACCGCCCCGCTGATGTCGAAGAAGAGCTGACGATTGCGACTGACCGAGTCAAAGCCGCGATCGACGGTGCCCATCCCTTCTTCCATCGCTGTGACGGCCTGGTCGGTCTGCAACTGGATCGCGTCAATCAGTTCTGCGATGCCCTCCGCCGATCGCTGTGAGTCTTCGGCGAGCTTTCGCACTTCCTCCGCGACGACCGCGAACCCACGGCCCTGTTCGCCCGCGCGCGCGGCCTCAATCGCGGCATTTAGCGCGAGCAGGTTCGTCTGGCCGGAAATGCTGGTGATCGCGCGGACGATCTCGTCGATGTCAGCGGAGGTCTCGCTGAGCGAGCGCACCATCTCCACTGCGGTGCGAGTGGCCGAGCGCACCGTCTCCATCGCCGCCTGAATCTCGGTTGCACGCTCGACGCCGATGTCGGCTAGTTGCTCGGTCTGAGCGCTCTCCTCCTGGCCGGCCGACGCGTTGTTCGAGGCGTCAAAGACCGCAGACTCGATCTGTCCGACCACGCTCGAGGCCTCGGTGATGAGCGAAACCTGGTGCGCCGCGCCCTCGCTGATAGCGCTGATCGACTGGGCGACCTCGCCGATCGCGCGCCCGGAGCTGTCGGACGTCTCCGCCATCGCAGAAGCGGCTTCAGTCAGCTCGCTGGCGGCCCGCTCGATCCGCGTGACGGTCGCACTGAACGAGGCGATCATCTTGCCGAGCGATTCCTGGATGTCTCCGACCTGGCTGCCGTTGTCGCGCTCGATCTTCACTGAGAGATCGCCATCGGCAATGCGGCGGGCGGCTGTCGTCAGATCCGAAATCCAGACGTGCGCCACATGCGCGGTCACGCGCGCGCCGCCGACGGCGATGATCAGTGCCCAGATTGTCGCGCCGATCAGCCCGACGGCATAGCGCGTGTAATCCGAATGGATCGCGTCGGCGCCGTTGGAGAGTTCCGCCGCAGTGGCGCCGGTACTGGCCGCGAGAGCGTTGAAGGCGGCAGTGTCGGCCTTCAGGTCGGCCGCCGCCGAAATCGCCAGAGCGAGCAGCGGGACCACGCCGACCAGCACGAGGCCGACGATCACGTAGGGCTTGCGGGCGGCGTCAAGGTCAAGAAACCACTGCGGCAGGATCCGCTGCGCGGCCGACGTTCGCTGCACGTTCGGGGCTGAGTCGCTCATCGTTTATGTGCCCAGACGACCGACGCCGGTCGCGGACCACGTATCGAGGGATTCGGCCTCGGGGCGCGGCCCCCTACTTACCGGCCCGTTCAGGCCGCGAGCGCGTCGCCGACCGCCGAGACCACCTCATCGGGGTCGAAGGGCTTCACGACGAACGCTTTGGCGCCGGTGTCGATGCACTCCTGGACGACGGTCTCCTCGCCCAGCGCACTACACATGATCACCTTCGCCTCGGGCGCGGTGGCCATGATGTGGTTGAGCGCGCCCATTCCGTTGCGTTCGGGCATTGTGATGTCGAGCATCACGAGTTCTGGGCGCAGCGCGCCGTAGAGGTTGATCGCCTCGTTTCCGTCTTCGGCCTCGGCCACGACTTCGTGGCCCTCGTCGGTCAGGATGTCGTTCAGGCGCTTGCGCATGAACATCGAGTCATCTGCGATCAGGATTGTTGCCATTGGGGATGAGCTTTCCTACGGGGTGGATTGCACCGTGTCGGAGGACCAGATGTCCTCCGGAAACGGTTCTGGTTGAAGATCGGCCCCGTCCTCGGAAACCTTTACACGCAGCGGACGATCGGAGCTGGGCATTCTGGACGCCTCGCCGGGGCCGCTGCGCACGTACGCGGCCAGCTCATCGAGCGCCACGTTGACGCTGCGGCCGACTGTTCCACCGACCTCTTCAGATGCGATACCGATCCCGAAACGCGCGAGCTGCCGGTGGACGGCCTCGACGTTGCGGTCGCCAACGCCGGCGAGCTTGCTCGAATGCGTGTGCCCGAACATCGTCGCTCCGCCAACCAGCAGGGCATAGGTGTCCTCGGGCTCGACGCGCAGGGCGCGCAGACCGGCGAGCAGCGCCGGCACGGCGGTGTCCGCGAATTTGCCTGCGGGAGCCTCGCGGCCACCGGTCACGCGCGATTCGGGGAGCACGACATGCGCGAGCGCGACGGCACCCTTCTCGGGTGCGACGAGGATTACCACCACGCAGGAGCCGATACCGATCACGGAGAACATGTCGCGCTTTTCGCACGAGACGGCCAGCTCACCCATTCGCACCGGAATCAGGTTTACCGCCGACGATTCGGCGGTGCCGTTCACGCGTCGCTGCCGATGTTCTCGATCAACGCCTCGACGCTGGTGTCGCTCGGGATGAAGAGAAAGCGCACCGTGCAGTCGCCCTGCTCGACCTTGAGCTGCGTGTCGACCAGCACCGCGTAGTTGGTGACCACGGTGGACATCGCCAGCACGGTCGAGAGCACCGCGCCGAGCATGCCTTCAGAGACCTCAGGCGGCTCCGGCTCGAATGTCAATCCGCAGGACTCGGCGATCCCGAAGACGTACTGGGTGCCGATGATGTTGGCCATCTCCTGGAGCGCGCTGCGCGCCATTTCGGATCCGCGCTCAAGTCCCAGCACGCTGTAGATCTGCTCCTCGCCCTCGGGGTCGAAAAGCAGCAGGACACTCGCCTCGAGCTGACCGACGACGGGCAGCCAGGCGGCCGTGACTTGATCTCCCGCCGACCCGAGGCGATCGACCGCTTCGCTGAGCGGCAGCACTTCGAGATCCGGGACCTTCGCTGTGACCTTTGAGCCGAGCAGCTTCGAAAAGGCGTCAGTCGCCTTTTCCGAGATCGATTCGGCGACCTTGCCCAGTGCTGCCTGCTGCTCGTCTGAAATCGGCGGGGCGGGCTCCCCAAGTGGCATAAGCATGTTCATATCTGGTGCGTTGGACCTTTACTGGCGCGAGCCGCCACGGGCGGGCTCGACAAGCGTTCTTCGGATCAACTCCTCGCAGTCGACGATGAAGGCGATCTCTCCGCTGGCCAACACCGCACCGCCGGAGACCGGCGAATCTCTCCTGACCCGCTCTGGGACAGGGCGCGTGACCAATTCGCGACGACCAACCATCTCATCCACCACAAGGGCTATCTGTCTATCGGCAGAGCGCACGGTGACCATGAACTGTCCCTCAGACTCTGCAGCGGGCCGCCCGAACGACTCAGCGAGATTGACGATCGGCATGGCCGTGTCGGCGAAAACCGCCACCGGAAGGCCCGCCGTGGTCGTCGTCTTGACCTCATCGAGCTTGAACGTGCGATCGACTCGGTCGAGCTGCAGCGCGTACGGATCGCCGGCCGCGCGAACCACCAGTGCCGGGACGATCGCGAGGGTCAGCGGCATGCGCAACTCGGTGGTGGTTCCTGCGCCAATCGTCGATCTCACCGACACGTCGCCGCCGAATCCGCGGACTGCCGATCGCACGGCGTCCATTCCGACACCACGGCCGGAGACATCGCTCACCTCGGCGCGCGTCGAGAACCCAGGGGAGAAGAGCAATTCGAACGCCTGATCGGCATCGCCCTCAAAGCCGGGATCGACCAGCCCGCGCTCGCGCGCGCGCTCGACCACAGCGCCGGTGTCGATGCCCGCGCCGTCGTCTGAGATCGCTATCACGACCTCTCCGCCCTCGTGGCGAGCCGCGATCGAGAGCTTGCCCTTGGCAGGTTTGCCGGCCTGCTCGCGTGCGTCGGGCAACTCGATCCCGTGGTCGATCGCGTTTCTGACGAGATGCATCAGCGGCTCGACCAGGGCGTCGACCGCGGTGCGGTCGAGTTCGGTGTCGCGACCGGTGATCTCAAGTTCAACTTCTTTGCCCAGCTGGTGCGACAGGTCGCGCACCAGCCGCGGCAAACGGGCAAATGCGGTGTCGATCGGAACCATGCGCACGCGCATCACCATGTCCTGCACCGCCTGCGACGCGCGTGTGAGCTCGCCGACGGCCGCCATTAGCCGTGGCTCACTCGTCTCCGCAGCCAATTGCTCAACCGAATTGCGGCGCACAACCAGCTCGCCGATCATGTGCAGCAGCGTGTCCAGTCGCTCGGCCTCGACGCGCACGGTCGCGCGCGCCTGCGTGTCCTTGACTGCCGCCCCAACCAAGTCAGCCGGCTTGGCTGCCGGATCGGACTCGCCGACCACAGCGTCGGTCACCGCGGCCTGCACCGCCGGAGCCTCGCTGTCGTCGCGGCTGCGCACCAACCCGCGCAGCGTCGCTTCGAGCGTCGCCGGATCGGTCCTGCTCTCGCCAAACTCGGCGACCTCATCGACCATCGCCGAGAGCATGTCCATACACGCCAGCAGCGCATCGACCGCGGTGCGGTCGATCGTGCCAGAGCGCTCGCGCAGCAGCGCGAAAACGTCTTCCATCGCGTGGGTCAGGTGGGCGATCTGCTCGTAACCCATCGTCGCGGCCATGCCCTTGACCGAATGCGCCACGCGGAAGACCGCGTCGAGATTCGCGCGGTCGGCAGGGTCGGACTCGATCGCGATGATCGCGCCACCCAGGGTCTCTAGGTTCTCCCGCGCCTCGGCGAGAAACAGCTCGACGTATTCAGCGTCGCTCGTAGCCATCAGTCCCCAGTGTCCACGCTGCGCCGGAAGACAAACGGCCTCACACGCTCGAGGCCGAGTTCGCCCGGCGAGACAATCATCTCCGTCGAACCGAGCACGAGCATGCCGCCGGGCTTTAGCGCGCCGGCGAGGATCGCGTGGACTTCGTCGCGCCGCTCGCGCTCGAAGTGGATCGCGACGTTGCGGAAGAGGATCAGATCGACTGGCTCCGGCCTGGTCGCGAACAAGTCCTCGACCTTGAACTGGATCAGCGACTTGAGTTCGGGCTTGGCGGTCCAGCCACCGCTCGGTTGGCGATCGAAATACTTGGATAGCAGGCGCGGTGGCGCATCGCGGGCGTCTTCTGCGGTGAAGTGGCCACGCTTGGCCTGCTCGATCATCCGCGGATTGATGTCGGTCCCCTTGATCTGCGGCGGACGACCGATGCGCTCGCCGAGCTCCAGGCAGACTGCGGCCAACGTGTAGGGCTCAGCGCCGTACGAACAGCCGGCAGACCAGAGTTTCAGCCGCTCGCCGGCGGCTCGCTCGGCGAGATCCGGCAGCAACTCGTTCTGGATCGCCTCGAACATGTCGGCGTTGCGCCAGAGCTGGCTGACGGTGATCGTCATCCGCTCCATGAATCTGTCAAGCAGCACAGGGTCCGACTTCAGCAGTGCGAGGTATTCGGTCAGCGTGTCCACGCGATTGCGTGAGGCAAGACCGCGCGCACGGCGCTCCATCTGCTTGCGCTTGTAGAGCGAGAGATCGACCCCCAGTAGCAACTTGATCCCGCGGCAGAAGTTCTCGAAGTCGCCGGGCGGCAGCGGCTTTTGAGGCTCGAGCGGCGGCAGCCTTCCGGGTGTGCGCCTTGCACTTGACCGGTGTTCTTGCTCAGCCACCGGCGGCCTCGATCAGCGCCGCGCCGATCTCGTCGATCGGCAGGACTGCATCGGCCAAACCGGCCTCGATTACTGCGCGTGGCATCCCGTTGACGGTCGTCGTGTCGGCGTGTTCAGCGATCACGATGCCGCCGGAGGCTTTGACCAGCGCTGCTCCCTTGCAGGCGTCACGCCCCATCCCGGTGAGCACCGCCAGCGCGATGTCTCCGCCGTAGGCGGACACGGCATCGATGATCGTCGTGTCGGCGCATGGCCGCAGGCCGCCGACCGGCGGCTCGTCTGAGAGCTCGATGCGCTTGCGGCGGATGTGCATGTGACGGCCCCCCGGGGCCACCCAGCCGTGCGCGGAATCGAGCTTTACTCCTTCTTCGGCCTCAGCGACGCTCAGCCCACAGTCTGAATCGAGCCTGGCCGCGAGCGAACGCGTGAAGCCGGCCGGCATGTGCTGAACGATCACCAACCCCTGTCCCATTCGCTCCGGAAATCTCGCGGCGACTTTGGTCAGCGCTCGGGGGCCTCCCGTCGAGGAGGCGATCATCACGAGTCGCTTCGTGTTCTGATCCGATCGCTTGCTGGAGAGCCGCCGGTGCGGCGCGGCGGGTGCCGGCGCGCTTGGCCCGCTGACCCTCTCACGCTTGGGCTGACGCTCTTCTGCGGCCGTCTGAATCTTGCCCAGCAGGTCATCCAGAAAGTCTTGAAGCTTGCCGCCGCTTGAGCGTTTGGGGACGAGCTCGAACGCCCCTTCGGCCAGTGCATCAACGGCGCGGATCCCTCCCTGCTCTGAGAACGACGAAACGACGACGATCTTCAATCCGTTGCTGGCGCGCAGCTCGCGCAGCACCTCAAGACCGTCGACCTCGGGCATCGCCAGATCCAGCGAGAGCACGTCTGGCCGGTGCTCACGGCAGGCGGCGATCGCCTCGCGCCCGTTGGCAGCCTCTGCGACCACGTCGAGGCCGTCGCGCGTGAGCACGTCTGCGATCAGGCGTCGCATGAAGGCGGAGTCGTCGGCGACGACCACGCGCGGTGCCTCGCGGGTTGCGGTCATTGGATGTGCTGGTTTGCCTCTGGCTGCTGCAGCGCCCTGCTTTGTCAACGCGCTGGGTCATCAACGCCCCTTGCGGCCGAAATTGATCCCGACCGGAGCGACTGCCCTTATGTCGGCAGCTTCACCCATAACCTTGCGCGCCGCAGCGAAATCGCCATTCATCGCGGCAAGCGCGGTGTCGGTGTCGATCCCCATCTGCTTGCGCACGTCCTGCTCGGAGGTTTCCGGGCGGCGGATCTGGCGCACCGCGTCTTCGATGTCCGCGCCCAACAGCGCCTCCGCGCCCGTGGCGATCACGTTTAGTGCGCCGGTGCGACGCTCTACGCGGCCGGTGACCGTCAGTAGCGGCTCGCTGCGCACGATGACCCGGTGTTTGGTGTAGATGCGCGGCGGCAGGATCACGTTGACCACACCGAGCTCATCCTCGAGCAGCACAAAGACCACGCCCTTGGCCGTGCCGGGGCGCTGGCGGGCAACGACCAGGCCGGAGATCCGCACCGGCGTGTTCTCGGGCAACCCGTCGAGATCGGTGCTGGCGAGCACCCCCTCCGACATGAGGCGCTCGCGCAGCAGTTTGAGCGGATGCGTGCGCGCCGTCATGCCGGTCGAGCGGTAGTCGGCGATCATCTCGTCCCAATCGTTCAGCGGCGTAAGGCTGGGCACGGGCAGCGGGGCAATCGGCAGCGCGAGCTGGGCGGAGTCGTCGGCCAGCGTCTCTCCGGCCGGGGCGGCGCCCAGCAGCCAAAGTGCTTCACGGCGGTTGCGCGCCGCTTGTCCGGCGCCGACGCGGTCGCAGGCCCCGGCCCAGGCGAGCTTCTCCAATGTCGCGCCATCGGCCCCCGAGCGCCCGGCAAGATCTTCGACGGAGGTGAACGGACCGCCCTGGGCTCGCGCGGCCACAAGTGAGCGCAGCGCCGCCTCCTTGACGCCCTTGACATACCCCAGGCCGACGCGCACTGCGAGTTCTCTGTCCTGGTCACCCGCAATCCATTCGACCGAGCACTCCGCGCCGCTGGCGTTGACGTCCGGCGGCAGCACCGAAATCCCTCGCCGCTGGGCTTCGTGGGCCAGCGCGTCTGGCAGGTAGAAGCCCATCGGCTGCTCGTTCATCAATCCGCAGAGAAACTCCGCCGGGTAGTGCGCACGCAGCCAGGAGGTCTGGTAGGCGAGCAGGCCAAATGCCGCGGCGTGGGCTTTGGGAAAGCCAAATCCCGAGAAGCCGATGATCTGCGCGAAGACGCTCTCGGCGGTCTCCTCCTCCACCCCGTTGGCCGCCGCGCCCTCGACAAAACGCCGGTGATAGGCGGCCAGTGCTTCTTTGCTGCGCTTGCGGCTCATCGCCCGGCGCAGGCCCTCGCCCTCAGAAGGGCTGAAGTCGGCCATCGCGCGGGCCACCTCGATCACCTGGTCCTGGAAGACGATCGAGCCGAGCGTTTCGGCGAGCACCCCCTCGAGCAGCGGGTGCGGCATCGGCACTTGGTAGCTGGGATCGGCACGCAACAGCTTGCGGCGCTCAAGATACGGATGCACGGCGCCGCCGGTGATCGGCCCGGGGCGCACGATCGCCACCTGGATGAAGATGTCGTTCAGTGTTTCGGGCCGTGAGCGCACCAGCATCTGCATCTGCGCGCGGCTCTCGATCTGGAAAACGCCGGTCGTCTCGGCCGCGCGGATCTGGCGGAAGGTCTCGGGATCGTCGAGCGGGATGCGCGAGAGGTCGACCCGCTCGCCGCGGGCGCCGTGGATTAGGTCGACGGTGCGCTCGACCGCGCTCAGCATCCCAAGGCCCAGTAGGTCGATCTTGGCGAAACCGGCATCGGCGCAGGAGTCCTTGTCCCACTGCACGATCTGTCTGCCCTCCATCGCCGCCGGCACTACGGGACAGACGTCGATCAGCGGATCGGTGCTGATCACCATGCCGCCTGAGTGCTGAGAGAGCCCGCGCGGCAGCCGGTGGATCTGCGGCAGCAGCTTGAGCAACGCGCGCCAGCGCGGCGAATCGAGCAGCCGCGCGCCGGCCGGCGACTGACGGATCGAAGCCTCGACGCGCTCCTCAAGCACCTCGCCGTAGCTGCGGTCGGTCGTACGCAGGATGCGCTCGATCTCAGAAGCTGGCAGCGCCAGTGCCTTGCCCAGCGCGCGCAGCGAGCCGCGCGTGCGGTAGGTCGGGAAGGCGGCGACCAGCGCCGAGTG